>DATHPF010000178.1:0-2082 GCA_035484155.1 Streptosporangiaceae bacterium | reverse complement strand
GCGACACGCCGCCGGCCGTTGCGGACAGGCCGCCGTGCGTCCAGGCCATCGCGGTGATCACCGCGCCCGCGGTGCCGAGGATGGCGCCGAGCAGGCCGAGCGCGGCGGCGGTCGCGACGGTGATCGTCCGCCGGGTCGCGCGCTGGCGCCACTCCCGGACGGGGTCCCTAACATACGGGTGAACCAGACATGCACCGGCAGGAGGGACAGCAGTGAACGGCTCGGGGTGGCCCGCCAGCTACGAGATCCACGTCGACAGCGTCCTCGACGAGCGGTGGACGGACTGGTTCGGCGGCCTCCAGCTCAGTAACGACGGCGCTCAGACGGTTATCGTTGGCCTGCTCCCGGACCAGCCCGCACTGCACGGACTGCTGACCAAGATCGGTGACCTCGGGCTCTCCCTGCTCTCGGTGCGCCGGCTGGACGCCGGCGATGCCGGAGACCATGCGCAGCAATGACACGCGATTGATCCCTAACGAGATGCCGGCCACCAAGCCCGCGGCACCATAGTGCCGGCCTGGCCGTGAAACATTCCACCGGCATCGGCACCTTCGGGTGACGTCCGCGCCAAGCCCGGCTCGTACCGTCTTTGCAGAACCAGCGCTCCATACGACAGGGGCCGTTACCGACATCCTCAACGGACAAGCAGCCGCCATCCGGTGAGCCTGCCACAAGCCAGAGTTGGAGTTAGCGATGACCGAAGCTGAATCGATTCCACACAACCAAACGAAATGGGCTGAGGATGGGCCGACCCTGGGAGGACAGATGCCAGCTACCGACAGAACACCAGCGCAAGCTCAGCTGGGCGCGGTGACGATCCAGGAGAGCCTCGACGCCCTGCGCCAGGCGGCCGCTGCGACTGACGAGCTGCTGGGGTCGATCAGCGACTCCCGCGCCGATGTCCCCGTGCCGGGCCTGGCCTGGACCGTCGCGGAGACCGCCGCCCATCTAGTCGCCTTGCTGCGCCAGTCCGCGGCCTTCGCGAGCGGTTCCCGAGATGGCGCTGCCGAACGTGCCGCTCTGCCTTCATCCGGTGGCATTGGCGAGCGGCTGGCGCTCGGCAATGCCCGGGAGCTTGACCGCCTCGGCGAGCGGCGGATTCCGGTACTGCGCCGGTTGCTGGAAAGCTCCGTGGACGAGTACGCGACCCTGATTGCCGGGCGCCGCAACGGCGCCCCGGTCGAAACGCTGTTCGGTCCGGAAGATCCTGCAATCATGACCGCGGCGCTCGTCGGAGAGCAGCTGGTGCACGGCTTCGACCTGGCCCGCGCCGTCGGCCGGCACTGGACGATCGACCCCGATGCGGCCCGGCTGACGCTCACCGGACTGGCCCCCTTCCTGCCGTTCATGGTGGACGCCGAGGCCATCCGCGACGTCCGCGCACGCATCGAGGTGCGGATCGTCGGCGACCCGCGGTTCACCTTGGTCCTCGATCACGGCAGTGCGGCGGTCGAGCCGGCCGACG
Organism: Streptosporangiaceae bacterium; assembly: GCA_035484155.1. Classification (GTDB taxonomy): domain Bacteria; phylum Actinomycetota; class Actinomycetes; order Streptosporangiales; family Streptosporangiaceae; genus JAJYUU01. Next base: position 617 of record DATHPF010000178.1, on the reverse strand, counting down.
GGTGCTGCGACTGCTGGATCCAGGCCCAGCCCGTCCCGTACCTGCTGATCGGATACGGCCGGGTGAACCGGTGGCTCCCAATGCTCCGGCGCCAGATACGAGCTGGCGGCCGGCGCCCCTGGATCGCAGCGCGGATGGGCAGCTACCTGACCAGCGTCTAAGCGCAGTGCCTCGAGGATCAGGCGCGAGACCGCTCGTGTGACGGGGATCTGACCCGTTCCAGCAGAACCTGGCGTGGTCCGGTGCCCACTATCCGGCCTCCAGCGTGAGGCTGGTGCCCGGACTCGGGCGGCTCCCTCAATCCGGCAGAGTCCGTGGCGGCCTGGGTCGGTGTAGGGTCTCAAATCCGATGACATGTTGATCGTGCGTGACCTGGGCGTTCTCAGTTGTCTCACCGCCAGTTGGCCACCGGGAGCTCGCACCGGTCCTCTTCGCGCCAGGTCATGGTCAGCTGCATCACCTGTCACCGACCAGCTGGGCGCTGTATGCGGCGATGACGAGCTGAGCGCGGTCGCGGGCGCCCAGCTTGGCCAGCAGCCGGCCGACGTGAGCCTTGACCGTGGACATGCTGACGAACAGCTTGGCGGCGATCTCATCGTTCGACATGCCGAGCCCGA
>DATHPF010000177.1:0-2081 GCA_035484155.1 Streptosporangiaceae bacterium | reverse complement strand
AGCACGGCTGACGTGGATCAGGGAGAGCTTCGGAGACGGCATTCCGGTTGGTGCAGCCAGCGCACGGTCACTGACCAGCGCAGCGGAGCGGGCCGGCGCCGACGGTGACACGGACATCGCGCTCAAGCTCCTCAACGGCGCTGCACAGCGCTGCTGGTGGACCGAGCCTGGCCAGGCAACACGCGACCACATCATCGCGGCCGCCGAGCGGCTGAACGTCGCCGAGATCGATCCGCGTCTGCTGATGATCCTCGCTTTTGCCGCCCCGATCGACAGGGGCGCGGTCGTCATCGACCGGCTGTCCCGGCTGGCACCGGCCACGGGAAACCGCGCGGGAGGCGAGCGCCTGACCGGCCTGGCGGCCACGGCAGTCGGCGCCTTCGATCTGGCGGCAGCGCCGCTGGCCACATCGGTGGCTGCGCTGCGGGATCAGGGGCGGCTAGGGCTGCTGGCACGGGCGCTGACAGTGCAGGCGTGGAGCTCCGCGCAGCTCGCCGATCTGGGCGCTGCGATTCCGGCTGCCGACGAGGGGTGCCGCCTCGGGCAGGAGACTACACAACCGCTGATCGCCGCTACGGCCGAGGCAGTTCAAGCGATGCTGGCGGCGCTGCGCGGCGATCACGAGGCGGCAATGGTGCTCGCTGCGCGCGCCGAGCGGGGCGGCGTGCCGGCGGGCGCGAACGCGGTGCTGGCGGCTGCGCAGTTCGCCCGCGGCCTCGCCTGCCTCAGCGCAGGCCGGCCCGCGGACGCGTGCCAGCACCTGCGGCGCATTCATGACCCTGCCGACGCCGCCTATCACTACGCGATGAGATGCTTCACGATCGGCGATCTCGCGGAGGCCGCATACCGCAGCGGCAACCCGCAAGGCATCGTCACCATCATGGATGACATGGAATCTGTCGCCAGGCGGACTCCGTCGCCGAAGCTGCATGCCGACCTGCGCTATGCCCGCGCACTGCTCGCCGACGACGTCAGTGCCCCGTTGTTGTTCGACGCAGCCCTCGGGTCAGAAATGACGTCGTGGCCGTTTCTCAGGGCCCGGGTGCAGCTTGCCTACGGGGAGTGGCTTCATCGGCAGCGCCAGAACGCGGCCTCGCGAGCCCCCTTGCGCGCCGCCTGCGAAGCATTCGACGCGCTAGGTGTGATCCCGTGGTCGGAACGAGCGCGCCAGCAACTGCGCGCGACAGGGGAAACGAGCCGTCCGCGTACCCCCGAGGCACTCGACCAGCTCACGCCGCAGGAGCTGCAGATCGTCCAGATGGCAGGCAGAGGGCTAAGCAACCGCGAAATCGGCCAGATGCTCTACCTGTCCCACCGCACTGTCAGCTCGCATCTGTACCGGGCCTTCCCCAAACTCGGCATATCCTCCCGGACCGAGATAGGAAGCGCGCTCCGAACGCGTTGAGACCCCATCGGGCTGACCGTGAGTGAGATTGTTAAGCGCCGTGCGGGGTGTCCTGCCGGCTCTCGTGCCGCCAGTTCTGGCCGAGTTCGTTGTCATGGAGCCTGCGCAGCAGGTGAGCGTAGTGGTCCAACCGGTCGGCGGCGCGCTGCATCTCATGAAAGTCATGGCCATGCTCGCGGGGGGCTGTCTTCTCCTCAGCTCGCTTGCGCACAATGTGCAGCTCTTCCCGGCTCAGCTCCACGATCTTGGCCAGCGTTTCTTCCAGGTCCATGGTGTCCCTTCTCCGGCGCATGGGCTTGCTTCGGCGGCGATCGCCTGACTGGTGCGGGCCTGCACCACCACCGCCTCTTCGCCGCGGGGCCGCGGGGCCCCGTGTCGAGGCCTTAGTTAAGCAGACGACCGTGGGTAGGCGGCTTGGGTCAAGCCCGCGCGGTCACGGTCCGGTGCGCCAGCATCAGCGCACGAACTGGACCTCGGGGAAGTTTCAGCCCGTGACGATCCGGATGAGGCCGTTGCCGGTATCCGCGACCACTATGCTGCCCGCGGCGCCCACCGCCACTCCCATCGGCTTGGCGAGCCTGGCTCCGGTGGCCGGGCCGCCGTCCTCTACCCTGCCTTTTCCGCCGCCGGCGACGGTGTAGATGTCTCCGGCGGTCATGGCCTGGCCATAGAAGGT
>DATHPF010000176.1:0-10966 GCA_035484155.1 Streptosporangiaceae bacterium | reverse complement strand
CCAGCAACGAGCGCCACACCGGCACCGTGGACGCCCCGATCCAGCTCGCGTTCGCCGAGTACTGTCACGCCACCGTGTTGCCCGAGGTGGCAGCCGGTCTGGGCGAAGCCGGCAGCCGGTACGTGGCTACCAGCATCATCGGCGGCAGCGGACACTGGGTTGCCGAAGAGCAACCAGCCAAGGTCGCCGCGGCTATCAACAGGTTCATCGCCTCCACCTGACCTGGCGCCCCGCCGTGTTGCCGCGGCTGCTGCCGGAACCCGATGAAAGTGCCGAACGCAGGGCTGGTCAGGCCTCGCTGACGGGCACACGAGACCCGCAGACAACATGCCGTAACGAATCACGGCGGACGTGCCGCTGCCGACGGATGAGTTCTCGCCTCGTCTGAATACGTGAGAGATCGCCGTCGCCGACCCGGCCAGGCTGGTGCCCGTGGGCTCCCCCACTGGCCGACCGGAGCGAGCAGGGCCCAGAAAGAACCAGCTCACGAGGAGGAACCGGTGGCATCCGAGCAGGTGCTCGACATACCCGTCCGCCGCCATGTGCTGACCAGCGAACGGCCGTTCCAGGTCGTCCTGGACGGCATCGGTCCCTACACCCGGTTCAAGATCGCGGCCGAGCTGGTGGCCCGTGACTCCCAGCAGGCGGGCAGCCCGGTGGTGATCACCTACCCGGCCGCGGTGCAGGGGCCGCACGACCCCCACCTCGGCGATTCGGTCCGCTTCGTCCGTGACCTGCTGCGCGGGCGGCTGCCGGTCCTGCCGCGGGGGCGGCTGAGCTTCGTCGACGTGCGCGACGTAGGCGCCCTGCACGCGGCGGTGCTGCGCCCGGGCCGGGGCGCGCGCCGCTACCTGCTGGGCGGCCCGGCGGTGGAGGTCGCCGAGGTTGCGGCGTTGCTGGGCGAGCTCACCGGCCGCCGGGCTGCCGCAACGGACCGCAACGGACTGGGTGCTGCGGCATAGCGACCGCCTGGCCGACCGCGCGCAGCGCCTGCTCCGGGTGCGGCTGCCAGTCAGCGCGGAACACGCGGCACGGCCGCTCAGCATCCCGGCGGAGTCGTGGTGGATGACTCCGCGACCCGCCAGGAGCTTGCCGTCGAGTGCCGTGAGCTGCGCGAGACGCTGGCTGACACCGTGCGCTGGCTGGCCGCGCGGGGCCTGGTCACCGCCCGCCAGGCCGGTGCCCTAGCCGGCTGATCCGGCCCCGATCCGGCCGGCACCGCCGACCGGCCACAGCAGCCGGCCCAGTCCGGCGAACCCGTCGGCGGCCGCCGCCCCGCTGCCGACCTTCAGCAATGCCGCGCTCTCGGACTTCCCCCGGCCGTGCCGGTTGAGGCGGGAGATAGGCGCAAGGCCGGAGACGACTTCACGACTCAGTTCGGCTGAGGTCAACGCGGTGACCAGAGATCACTCGAGACAGGTGAGACGCACGTCGTACGGCTCACACCCAGCGACGGCTGGTCGGCGTTCATACCAGGGAGCGGCGCCGCTGAGTCCGCGTGGTCGTGAGGTGGCGAGCGGCGGTCGACTGCTGGCCGTGGAACGGGTCGTGGAACGAGCGGCCGCGGAATTCCAGTGCAATCAGCGCTTCCGGTGCGATCTGTCTGCCATCTGTGGAGGTCATGCTATGGGAGCGAGGGGGCAGGCCCCTCATAATCCGCCGGTCGTGGGTTCGAGCCCCACCAGCGATTTCACTAGAAGTCCCGGCGGCACCTTCGGTGCCACGTCTTTGACGTTTGGCCTGAGTGTCACGGTGGGTGATGGCGCCGACTTCGACCGCATCATCAACGCCATGGCCGGCCTGCGGCCAGGCCGTGATGCACGAATATCGATCAGATCGGCGGCCACGGCAGGGCCGGCGGCGGCCAAGGGCCCGCGACGCCTGCCGCGAGCATTCAAAGATCGCACGACTGTGCGATGTCGCCAGGGTCGTCCTCGCCGCCAGAGTTATCACATCACTACACCCTCCCGGGTGTTGACCATCGCCCCGGGCACCACGTCCACTACGCCAGTAGTTGGCCGACCCGACAGATCTCCCTTGGCTCAGAACAGACCTGGAGGTCCTGTAATGGACAAAAGCCGCACGGAGCAGGCGGCTGGCGGCGGCGACATCAGCGCCGCGCTCGACCCGATGCAGCTGCGCGTCGCGCTCGCTGACCTGATGAATCCGGCAGGTGTTGCCGCTGAGGCGCCACGGCTCGCCGCCGAACTAATCCTGATTGCCCTGGGAATCACGGCGGTGGAGCTACCGGAGCAAGACGCCCGGTTCGCCGATCCGGCTTGGCGGGACAACCCGTTGTACCGGCTCATCGGACAGAGCTACCTGGCGTGGGAACAGAGCGTCGGCCGGCTGGTCGAGCATTTCACGGGCGACTGGCAGCGGAGGGAACGCGCACGCTACTGGGCCGACATCATCACCGGGGGACTGGCACCGACCAATTTCCTGCCCGGTAATCCGGCGGCGCTCAAGCGGGCCTTCGAGACCGGCGGGCTGTCTGTGGCCCGCGGCTACCGCAACTTCCTGCGTGACCTGCTCGCCAATAGCGGAATGCCGCAGATGGTCGATACCCGCCCGTTCACGGTGGGCGAGAACCTGGCCGTCAGCCCGGGTGCGGTGGTGTACCGGGAGGAGATGTTCGAGCTGCTGCAGTACACCCCGACGACCAAGAAGGTCAGGGAACGGCCGCTGCTATTCGTCCCGCCGGAGCTTAACCGGCACTATGTGCTCGACTTGGCCCCCGGCCGGAGCATGGTCGAGTACGCCATCTCCGCTGGGATGCACACGTTCATGCTGGTGTGGCGGAACCCGCGCCTGGACAAGAACGAGGGCCACGGGCACTGGGGGATGGACGACTACATCGCCGCGCACGTACGCGCCTTCGACCTGGTCCGCGAGATCACCGGTGCCGAGGACCTCAACCTCGTCGGCCTGTGTGCCGGAGGGCTGACCAGCGCGCTGACCCAGGCCCATCTGGCCGCGCGGAGCGGGAACCCGGTGCACGCGGCCACTTACCTGGTGACCATGCTCGACGCGCGGCAGCCCAACATGGTCGCCACGCTGGACACCCCGCAGGCCGACGCGGTGCTGGCCGAGGAGGCCAGGAAGGGGACGGTCATCGACGCCAAGACGGTCAAGCACAATTTCGCGTGGATGCGGCCGAACGACCTGGTGTATAGCTACGTGGTCAACGACTGGCTGCTCGGCAACGACGCTCCGGCGTTCGATGTGCTGGCCTGGAACGACGACGCCACCAACTTGTCGGCCACCTTCTCGCTGGACAGCAACGCCATGGTGACCAGCGGGAAGGTAATCTCACCTGGCGGTATCTCGTTGCTCGGCACGCCGATCGATCTGTCCAAGGTCACCTCCGATGCTTTCCTGGTCGCCGGGTTGCGTGACCACATCACCACCTGGCGGCCGTGCTACATGACCAGCCAGCTGCTCGGCGGCGATACCGAGGTGGTGATCGTCAACAGCGGCCACATCCAGACCTTCGTGAACCCGGCCGGCAAGTCCCGCTACAAGTACTGGTGGGGCCCGGCGGGCGGCCCCGACCCCGACGCCTGGCTAGCCCAGGCAGAAGTGCACGACGGGTCGTGGTGGCCGCGATGGGCGGAATGGCTCCTGACCAGGTCCGGCAGCGAAAGGCCCGCACCCGGCAAGCTGGGCAGCGACCGGCGCCATCCCATCGAGCCGGCGCCCGGCCGTTATGTCCACGAAAAGTAGCTCAGGCGGGTATCCCATATGGTTTGCCCTCCCGAGAACCGGATCCAGGAGGAAGTGACGGCACAAATGGCGACAGGACAGGAGCAGCCAGTGCGCGAGTTCCCCGGGGCCGTCGAGTTCACCAAGACGATCACGGAGTTCGACGTCTACTCGTACGCAGGGATCACTGGCGATTTCTACCCCGTACACGTCAACGCCGTGTATGCGGCTAAGCAGCCTGTCGGCGAGCGGGTCGCCCACGGCACCTTGATCGCGGGGCTGATGTCCACCGTCGGGGGGTTGTGGATGCTGAAGAACGGCATCGACGGACTGTCCCAAGGTTACAACCGCCTGCGGTTCGTCCGGCCGGTGCGTTTTGGCGACACGATCGCCCTAGCCCAGGCCAAGGTGGGCGAGTCCCAAGACGGGCGCAGGGTCATCTGCCGGGTCGAGGCACGCAACCAGGATGACCACATTGTCGCGGTGGCCGAGCATCTCATCTGGAACTCCGCCCCCTGACCCGACAGCAATCCACGAGCTCCTTATGAGATGGGATGGGATGGGATGAGCATGGACGTCGAGACGCGGGTCGGCCAGATCCTCGCGCTGTACTCGGGTCCGGACACCGACGTGGCCAGGCTGCTGTGTGACCGGCACCCGGACGAGGACGTGGCGCTGGTCGTGGTCGCCCAGGATCTGTCAGCGACCACGGTGACCTACGGGGAGCTCGCGGAGTCGTCCCGCCGGTTTGCCGCCGTCTTGCGCTCGCGGGGCGTGCGGCCGGGCGAGCGTGTCGCCACGCTGATGGGCAAGGGGGCGGATCTGGTGACGGTCATCCTCGGGATCTGGCGTGCCGGGGCCGTCTATGTCCCGCTGTTCACCGCCTTCGCTGAGGGCACCATCGCGGCCCGGCTGCAAGGCGCAGCTGCCAAAGTCCTCGTGGCCGACCGGGAGCAGCTGTTCAAGGTGCCGGACGGGTCCTGGCAGGTGCTGGTCTCGGGTGGTGCACCCGGTGCACCCGGCGTGGACAGCCTGGACCACGCCCTGGCCCACGCGCCCCTCGATCCGCGCGAGTCGGTCGCGGTGGGCGGCGACGGGCCACTGGTGCACATGTTCACGTCGGGGACAACCAGTGCGCCGAAGGGCGTCGTTCATCCTGTCCGCTACGCCGCCGGCTGGCATAGCTATCTGGAGTTCGGACTCGGCATCGGCGAGGACAGCGTCTTCTGGTGCGGCGCGGACCCGGGATGGGCCTACGGCCTGTACACCGCGATCGTGGCACCGCTGGCCGCCGGGATCCCGACCATCCTTGCCGTCGGCGGGTTCACGGCCGAGGCGACCTGGGCGGTGCTCGAGAAGCTGGGCGTGACCGACTACGCCGCAGCGCCTACCGTCTACCGCAGCCTCCTCGCCGCTGACCACCTGCGACCGGCGAACCTGACGTTGCGCCGCCTTTCCAGCGCCGGTGAACCGCTCACCCCCGAAGTCAACGAGTGGGCCAGCACTGCGCTGGGGCTGCTGGTCCACGACCATTTCGGCCAGACCGAGCTCGGCATGCCGATCGGGTTCCCCCACCACCCGGACCTCGAGGTACCCGTCGCCGCCGGCGCTATGGGAGTGGCCCTGCCGGGCTGGACGATGACGGTGCTGCGCGACGACGCACCCGCCGAGATGGGCGAGACGGGCAGACTCGCCGTCGTCGTCGGGCAAAGCCCGCTGATGACGTTTACCGGATACGCAGGCGATCGCGGCGGTAGCGGCAACTTCGTCACCGGCGGCGCATACTTCGTTACCGGCGACCTCGCCAGCATCGACGCCTCCGGAGTGCTGCGCTTTAGCTCCCGCGACGACGACGTGATCATCATGGCCGGATACCGGATCGGCCCCTTCGACGTCGAATCCGTTCTGCTCCAACACCCCTCGGTCGCCGAATGCGCCGTGATCGCCGCTCCGGACCCCATGCGAGGTGAGGTCATCGAAGCATTCGTCGTCCCCGCCGGCGACGTGTGCACGGATGACCGGCTCATCAACGAGCTCCAGCAGTGGGTCAAGACCCGCTACGCCGCCCACGCCTACCCACGACGGATCCACTTCATCGACCGGCTTCCGAAGACCGCAAGCGGGAAGATCCAACGGGCTCAGCTGCGCCAACGCCAAGCAGGCGCGACCCCGGCTGGGACGTCGTGAACGGTGCACGCGGCCGGAAAGCCTCCCTCCCCCGATACGGTCGATGAAGTGCCCAGTATGGAAAACATGATCAGCGTCGAGGACCACCACGGCGTCGCCGTCATCCGGCTCGCGCACGGCAAGGTCAGCGCCCTGGACATCGAGCTTTGCCATGCGATCACGACCACCGTGCGCGGACACGCCGACGCCGGGGCGATCGTGCTCACCGGCACCGGCCCGGTCTTCTCCGCCGGCGCCGACCTGCGCCGCCTCCGCGATGGTGGCGCGTCCTACGTCGCGGAATTCCTGCCGATGCTCGACGAGGCGTTCCTGGCCTTGTTCGACACCCCGCGACCGGTCGTAGCAGCCGTCAACGGCCACGCCCTCGCCGGCGGATGCCTGCTGGCCGCCGCGTGCGATCTGCGCCTGATGTCCGGAGGCGCCATCGGGGTGACCGAAATGCTGGTCGGTCTCCCCTTCCCGCTCGCCGGGCTGGAGATCATGCGGCACGCGTTCGGCCAGGCCACCGACCGCCTCGTTTTCACCGCAGAGAAGGTCGAAGCGGCTGCAGCACACGCCCGCGGGCTGGTCGACGAACTCGTCGGACCCGACGACCTGATGAACCGAGCGATCGAGCGCGCCCGGGCCCTCGCCTCGATCCCGGCGGCGACCTACGCCCAGACCAAAGAGCAATTGCACCGGCCGGCCAAGCAGCTCATCGACGCGGGCCGCGCCCTCGGTGACCAAGCCCGCCTTACCGCCGCCTGGCAGTCGCCGGCCGCGCACGCCGCCGTCGGCCAGTACCTCGATAATCTCGCCCAGCGTCACACAAGTTGATCGAGCCCACGCCCGACCACAAGGAAGCGGGACCGCGCCGTCGCTCGGCTTGCCGCATCGCACGTTCGCGCGATGGCTATGGTGACGGGACGCCGTGCCGGGCCGCGACGCTCGCGAGCTCCACGCGGGAGTTGAGCTTGAGCTTCTCAAAGACATGGCGCAGGTGGGTGCTCACCGTGTGCGGCGAGACGAACAGCCGCTCGGCCACCTCACGGTTGGTCATGCCCTGGACGACCAGGCCTACGACCGCCAGCTCGGAGTCGGTGAGCGCGGCCCAGCCGTTGCGTGCGGCGGGTACGGAGGGCAGGCGCCGGCGAACCCCAAGGGAACGCAGGCGGCGCCGCACCCGGCCGGCGTCCCATGACGCCCCCAGCCGCGTATAGATCTCCAGCGCCCGGCTGAATTTGCCTGCCGCGTCGTCCGCTTGGCCGCGATCGGCGCAGAGCCGGCCGGAATCCTCGAGCGCGGAGGCTAGAGCGAGGGGACGGGGGCCTTGCTCGAAGTTCTCGATCGCCTCGGCGAAGGCGTCGCGGTCGTCGCGCATCAGGGCCCGGATGTGGGCCAGCGTTCCCGCGATCGAGAAGACGCCGGGGTTGAGATCGGCGCGGTCCCGTGCCGATCGCATGGCGGCCTCGGCCAGGTCGGTGTCCCGCACCCTGGTCGCGATGCGAGCGAGCTCGATCTCGTCGGTGACGTCGGGCAGGAACCGAGGCAGCACATCAAGACGTGAAGCCTCGCCCAGGGCGCAAAGGTAGCGGCGCGCCTGAGCGTGGTCGCCATCCGCGCTGGACAGGAGCGCGAGCAACCAGACGCCGTGCCGCTGGACCGAACGCGGCCCGGTCTCGATCAGGCCCCGCCCGAGTTCGGCGCACCGGCGGCGCCGGGCTTCGTCGCCGCAGTGGATGGCCAGACGCCCGAGCGCGACCACGGCCGCGGCGTCGTGAACGCTGGCGGGGGTGACGTCGTCTCCCGGGTCGCCGATCCCCTCCAGCACGGCGGCGGCGTCGGACAGCCGGCCAAGCTGAAGCAGCTGACGCCCGCGCCAGCGATCCCACAGCCGGACGCCCCAGGCCTGGTGATTGCGCTGAGCCTCGATGAGGCCGTCGGAGGTGAGCCGCCGCGACAGGTCATATCTGTCGAGAGCGGCGAGCTGTTCGGCCCGCAACTCCTCGCCGACCAGGACGCGCTGGGGTTCATCAGCCCCGTGCCGATCGCGGAGAGCGGTCTCGGTCAGCTCGAGCGCACGGCCCAGATCGGGGCCGGTGTGCTGGAGAAAGGCATCAGCCAGCTCCAGGGTGAAGATCGCGTTGGCGTCCCCGCTGTGATCGACCACCTCGTGAGCCTCGCGCGACCGTTCCCTGGCCTCGTCGAAGCGTCCTGAACCGGTGAGGTTGAACACGAGAGCCGCGAGGTGGCGGACCCGTAGCGGCGCGGACAGGTGCGAAAGAGCGAGGGCGCGCACCCCTGAGTCGGCGCGCACGTCAGCCGAGAGGGTGAACATGCGGGCGATGCTCAACCGGACCTCCCCCTCCTGCTCTGCCGGGAGGACCTCGCCGAGAATCCGGTCGGCGAACTCCTTCCCTTCCACGACACGACCGGCGGCGTGCAGCAGCAGGGCGGTCTCGGCAGCCAGCGTGCCGCGCAGCGGATCGTCCTTGCTGGCCAGATCCAGCGCCCGGCGGCTCAAGTCGGCAGCCACGTCAGGGCCGGCGGCGGCCAGGGCCCGCGACGCCGCGTGCAGCGTCCGGACGGCCGCGGTATCTCCCGGTCTGGCGCTCGCCGCGAGCTGGACCGCGACGTCTACCGGCACCGCTCCGGTCGCCAGCAGGACATCGACCGCCTGGCGCTGCAGCGACAGGCGTGCCGAGGCCGGCAGGGTGTCGCGCACGGCGTCGCGGATCAGATCGTGCCGGAAGACCAGCAGGCCGGCTTCCTCGGTGAGCAGCTCAGCACGCACCAGCTCGTCGATCGGCCCCAGCAGGGCCGGGACCGGTTCGCCTAGCATCATCGACACCTGATCGAAAGAGAACCTCCGTTCCAGGACCGAGCCGACGAGCGCGGCCCGTCGCGCCAGGTCGGACATCCCGTCGAGCCGTTCCTGCATGCCTTCCCGGACCCGCACCGGAAGGCGCATCTCGACGAGCTCTGCCTTATCAGCGCCGAGGAGAACCAGACCGTCCTCCTGCAGCCCGTGCAGCAACTCCACCAGGAGAAACGGGCTCCCATGTGACCGCTGCGCCATCTGGCGCAGCCCGTCGCCTGGTTCTGCGCCCAAAACGTCGGTCACCACCTCGGCGACGGCCCCGTCGCTCAGCGGGCCGAGCAGCAGCCGGTCCATCCCCACCTGTTCCAGGCTCTCGATGACGGCGCGGAGCTCAGGCGGAGCCTGAGCCGACCGGTAGGCGATCAGCCAGACGACCGGAAACGTCGCGAGTCGGGCCGGTAGCGTGCGCAGCGCAGCCAGCAACGCGCTATCGCCCCACTGCACGTCATCGAGGCACAGCAGCAGCGGGGATCGCATGGCCAGCTTCTCGAGCAAGGTCTCGAGCTCTTCCAGCAGCCAGTAACGCTGCTCGCGAAGATAAGGCAGCGCCGATCTGGTCGCCGGATCCGCGAGCGGTAGGACAGCTGCGACCAGAGCGCCCATCGGCACGGCTTGATCCCTGGCCGCCACTATCCCTGACCCGACGCTCAGACCCATGTCCCCTGCGGTCGCCGCAGCCTCGGCGAGCAGGCGCGTCTTGCCCAGCCCGGCCCGGCCCTCGAGGACGATCACCGCTCCCCGCCCGCCGAGCGCGCCGCTGAGCCGCTCGCGGATAACGGAAAGCTCCGAGTCCCGTCCCCGCAGCGGGGATCGAATCACGCCCGGCCGTCCGGCCCCGAGGCGGATGGCACCGAGGCGGATGGCGGGGCGGCCGGGACCACTTCGGACGGCCGAGCTGCCCGCGGGCCAGCCATGCGCCTTCTCCCGTCAGCCGCTCCTGCGCTCATTCGAGGACATCATGTTCGCAGTTTTTCTGGACTTTGCCTACCTCGCGCATTCAAAGATCGCACGACCGTGCGATGTCGCCAGGGTCGCCCGCGCAGACAGAGTTATCGCGTCGTCATACCCGGCAAGAGGGGAAGAGAATATGTCCACGCCGACGACGCCGAGCATCGTGTTCGCCCACGGGATCTGGGCGGACGGTTCGTGCTTCAACAAGCTGATCCCCCCGCTTCAGGCGGAAGGGTACGAGGTAATCTCCGCGCAGTACGGCCGCGACTCGAACGAGGCCGACGTCGCCGCGACACGGCGCACGCTGAGCAGGGTCAGCAGCCCGGCCATCCTCGTCGGCCACTCCTACGGCGGAGCCGTCATCACCGCCGCGGGCACCGATGACCGCGTGGCCGGGCTGGTCTACATCGGCGCCCTCGCCCCGGACGAGACCGAGACCTCGCAGAGCGAGCAGGACAAGTTCCCCGTCACGGACGCCTTCCAGCAAATCGAGATCGCCGACGGGCGCGTCTGGATGCTCCCGTCGGGCATCGGGTGCTTCGCCGGTGACCTGCCCGAAGAAGAACAGCAAATAGTCTGGGCGACGGCCTGGCCGCCGGCCGCCTCATTGTTCGCCAGCAACGCTCCGGGTGTCGCGTGGCGGACCAAGCCGAGCTGGTACATCGTGGCCGCCAACGACCACAGCGTCCACCCCAAGCTGGAGCGGGCCGCGGCCAAGCGGATGGGCGCCACCACCTATGAATTCGACAGCAGCCATGTCCCGATGCTGTCCCAACCTGACCGCGTCCTCGACGTCATCCGCACCGCCGCGAAGTCCATCTGAATCAGCACAGGAGAACCAGTAAGCTCCTAGGCGTCCGGTGATCCTGGCAGACCCCGGCCACCGGGAGCCTTACTGGTAACTGAGTTGGCGCGCTTCTTCGCGAGGCTCGTCGATTCAAATTGCTGCTATATCGGCGGCTTCAAGCAAATTGCTCAGTCCGGCCGCAAGTCAGGTCAGCTCGACGATGACGAGGCGGCTCGCGTCAACCCAGGCGCACTGCGGTCCTTTGGTCGCTACCGGAGGCGACGGCTACCGACGTTCCTCGTCATCCTCGCTCTCGTCAAGCTGCGGAAGCGTCAGCTCGGTTGTCACAGTCGCTGGTCGGCTAGGCAGGATCACGGTTGATCCGGTCGCGACGGCCGCCTTCTTGCCGTCCGCGTTGAACACCTCCGATGTCGCGATCGCCGGCGCGCTCCTCCGGCGACGGCGAGCCATCGGGG
>DATHPF010000175.1:0-6914 GCA_035484155.1 Streptosporangiaceae bacterium | reverse complement strand
GCGAGCACCTCGGGGTCGGGCTTGCCGGCCAGCACCCGCACCTGCGGCAGTCCATCTCGCCCGGCTTCGTGCCAGGCCTTGTGCAAGAGGGCGATCTTGCCGTCAAGACCGGTCTCGCCAGGCGTCGTGAGCCAGCCGTCGGCCGAGGTCGCGATCCAGACGAACGTCTTCGCGGTGCCACCGGCGCCGACGATTACTGGCAGCCGGGACTGCGCGGGCTTGGGCCACGCCCAGGAAGCCCCGAAGCTGATGAACTCGCCCTCGTAACTGGCCTCGTCCTGCGTCCACAGCGCCTGCATCGCCTCGAGATACTCGCGCAGCGCTGTGCGGCGTCGGCCAGAAGGGATGCCGTGATCGGCCAGCTCGTCGGTGTTCCAGCCGAAGCCAACGCCGAGGTCGACCCGGCCGCCTGACAAATGGTCGAGCGTGGCAATGGTCTTCGCGAGGGTGATCGGGTCGTGCTCGGCGGGCAGCGCCACCGCGGTGCCGAGCCTGATAGTGCTCGTGACCGCAGCCGCCATGCTTAGCGACACCCAGGGATCGAGGGTGCGCAGGTAGCGGTCGTCGGGCAGGTCGGCGGTGCCGGTTCGCGGATGCAGCGCCTCACGGCGGACCGGGATATGGGTGTGCTCAGGCACATAGAAGCAGTCGAAGCCGGCGACCTCGGCCGCCTGCGCGGCACGCGCCGGGGTGATGCCGCGGTCGCTGGTGAACAGCACGACGCCGTAGCGGATGGGCACTCCTTCTCGTTCTCAGCCAGGCAGGCGCGGGCGGGAGCCGCTCGCGGATCCGTTCTCAGGACTCGAGCGACTGCTCACCTCATGATCGGCCCGTCACCATGATCAGCTCGGCGGCGTGAGGGCGCAAGCCTGACGTCTTGCAGCGTTGCCGAGGTGTAGACAGATACATCTCGAGAGATTAGTCTCGAGAGATGTCTCTCGAACATGAGCCGCCCCGCGACGATGCGAGCCACGACGCCGGCGCCGACCTGCGCAGAGTTACCGACGCCCGGACGCTGCGCGCGCTTGCGCATCCGGTCCGGATCGCGCTGATCGAAGCGCTGATTCTGGGTGGCGCCATGACGGCCACCCAGGTCGGCGAGCGTATCGGCGAGTCGCCGACGACCTGTTCCTTCCACCTCCGTCAGCTGGCGAAGTACGGCTTCGTGGAGGAAGCGGGCGGCGGTAAGGGCCGGGCCAGGCCGTGGCGGATGACGTCGATCGGCTTCAGCTTCGCCTCGACCCACGATGACCCGGAGTCGGAGATAGCGGCGAACGCGCTGCTCCGCCTCTTCCGGGAACGTCAGCTCGGCAGGTACCAGCACTGGCTCGAGACCAAAGCGAGCTATTCGCGCGCCTGGCAGGATGCCGCGAACGAAAGCGAGTACCTGTTCTACCTGACGGCCGACGAGTTGCAGCAGCTTAACCACGACCTGGCAGCGCTGCTCATGCCCAGGGTCGCCGAGCGGATCACCGACCCGTCAGCGCGCCCGCCTGGATCGGTGCCGGTCGAACTGCTGCTGTTCAGCTACCCGATAGAGCCGCAGGCCGCTACCCCGAGCGCCGCCGCGCCGCCAGCAGCGAGCCAAGAAGAAACGGACCCGCGGTGAAGAGCACAGCGCAGCCAGTCGTGCTGACCGATGCGGCGGCGCAGCAGCCGGTCCCCCTCCGTCGCAACACGGGCTTCCGCATGCTCTGGATTGGGCAGCTGCTATCCGACACCGGCTCCCAGGCTGGGTCTCTGGCCTATCCGCTGCTGATACTGGCGCTCACCCACTCGCCGGCCATCGCCGGCGTGACGGCAACCGTAACCTTGCTCGTCCGCCTCGTCATCGCGCTGCCCGGCGGAGCGCTGGCGGACCGGCTCGACCGGCGGGTCACGATGATTGTCTGTGACGTCAGTCGTGCGGCCGTCCTCGTCGCGCTCGGAGTCCTGGTGCTGCTGGACTTGGTGAGCTGGCCAGTCGTTCTGGTCGTTGCGGTGATCGACGGCGCAGGCAGCGTGCTGTTCGACCCGGCGGCGACCGCCGCGCTTCCTGCCATCGTGGCGGACGAGCAGCTTGAGCCGGCCTGGGCTGCGACCGAGGGCCGGACCTATGCGGCGAGTCTGGCTGGGCCAGCGCTCGGCGGGGTGCTGTTCGGGCTCGGCCGGGCCGTGCCGTTCCTCGGCGATGCTGTCTCCTACCTGATCTCAGCCGGCACGGTGAGCAGGATCCGCGGACAGTTCCGGCCGGCTCAGGTCACGGAGCGCACGAACTTGTGGCGAGAGGCGCTCGCCGGAGTCGCACTCGTCCGGCGGCATGCCCTCCTTCGCGCCGTGGTCGTGCAGGCCCCGCTGATCAACTTCGCCTTCAGCGGCGCCATTTTCACCATCACGCTGGCCCTGCGCAAGCACGGCACGGCAGCCGGCGTTATCGGCATTGCCCAGGCCGGGATCATGGCGGGCGGCCTGATCGGCGCGATCATCGCGCCAAAGCTCCAGGGCAAATTCAGCTTGTGGCAGCTCAGCCTCCTCCTCACTGTTCTCGGCACTGCGTTCTTGGGCCTGGCGGCGACGCTGCTGCCGTCGCCGTTTGTGGCCGTCCCGATCGCCGCGACGCTACTCGTCGCGCCCGTCGCCAATGCCGCGCTGTTCGCCGCCATGATTCGGGCGGCACCAGCGGAGATGCGCGGCCGGGTCACCAGCACGGTCGTCACCGCCGCCACCGCGCTGGCAGCTGTGGCACCGTTGGTCGCGGGCCTGCTTATTGAGCATTTTTCCGGCCGGGTCGCGATGCTCGCTTTCGCCGCGGCCCTTGGCGTAGCGGCGCTGCTGTGCCTGGCCCTGCCGGGCCTTCGGTCCGCTGAGTCAGCGGCGGCAGCGGCAGCAGCCGCGGCGGCGACGGCGCCGTCGGCGCCGACTGCGGCCTCCGCCGCGACGGAGGCATGAGGCAGCCTGCCCCGTGCAGTGCACTGGCCAAAACTGGAACGTGTTCTACTATGGACGGCAGGACGGCAGGACGGCAGGACGGGTCGGCGACGACCATGACGGAGGCCAGATGACAGGCGAAGAGCCAGAGTTCGACTTCGTCGTCGTGGGCAGCGGCGCGGCCGGCATGACAGCCGCGCTCACCGCTGCGCTGGCCGGCCTGCGCACCGTCGTCCTGGAAAAGACCGAGTACTACGGCGGCTCTACGGCCCGCTCGGGCGGCGGTGTGTGGCTGCCAGGCAACGCGGTACTGCGCCGCGCGGGGCGCTCGGACACGCTGGCAGCGGCGAGCGAGTACCTGGCCTTCGTCGCGGGCGAGGACACCCCGGTGAGCCTGCGGAACGCCCTGCTAGAGCACGGCCCAGCCATGCTCGACCTCGTCCTGGCCCATACGCCGCTGAACTTCGACTGGGTGCCGAACTACTCCGATTACTACCCCGAGGCCCCCGGCGGCAAGGCGTCCGGCCGGTCCGTCGAGCCAACCCTGCTCGACGCCAAGCTCATCGGTCCCGACCTGGCTCAGCTGCGGCCGCCGTATCTGCCCGCGCCCGCGGGCATTACCGTGACCCAGGCCAACTACCGGTGGATGAGCCTCGGCACCAGCCACCCGCGCGCGCTGACAACTACGGCCAGGGTGACCGCCCGGATGATCGTCAGCAAGCTGCGCAAGCGTCAGCTGCTGAGCATGGGTCAGGCACTCGCCGCCGGGCTGCGTGCCGGCCTCACCACGGCTGGCGTGCCCGTCTGGCTGACTACGCCCATGACCGGGCTCGAGATCGAAGACGGCCGGGTCACCGGCGTCCACGTACTGCGCGACGGTCAGCCAGTGCTCGTCAGGGCCAGCCGCGGCGTGCTGCTGGGGACAGGCGGATTCGAGCGCAACGCCGAGATGCGCCAGCGCTACCAGCGCGCACCGATCGGGATTGACTGGACGGTCGGCTCGCCCGGCAATACCGGCGACGGCATCGCAGCGGGCGAGGCTGCAGGCGGCGTGCTGGAACTGATGGACGATGCGTGGTGGGGGCCGTCCATCCCGCTCACCGGCGGCCCGGTATTCTGCCTCGCCGAGCGGAGCCTGCCCGGCTCGCTGTTCGTCAACGCGGCGGGCGAGCGCTTCGTAAACGAGGCGGCGCCGTACGTCGACGCAGTGCACGCCATGTACGACAAGCACACCGACGACAACCCGCACATCCCGTGCTGGATGATCACCGACCAGCGCTACCGCAACCGCTATGTGTTCACCGGCATGCCGCCGCGCAAGCCGCTGCCGCGCCGCTGGTACAAGGCAGGCGCGGTGGTCAAGGCCGACTCGCTGGCTGAGCTCGCCAGCCAGCTCGGGGTGCCGGCGGACGGGCTCGCCAAGACCGTGCAGAAGTTCAACGAGTTCGCCCGCACCGGCAAGGACACCGACTTTGGCCGCGGCGACTCTGCGTACGACAACTACTACGGCGACCCGAACTGCAAGCCCAATCCGAACCTGGCCCCGCTGGCCCAGCCGCCGTTCTACGCGATCAAGATCGTGCCCGGCGACCTCGGCACGAAGGGCGGCTTGCGCACTGACGACCGAGCCAGGGTGCTGCGGGCCGACGGCAGCGTCATCGAGGGGCTGTACGCGGCGGGCAATACGAGCGCCCTGGTCATGGGCCGCAGCTATGCCGGACCCGGCGCCACCATCGGCCCGGCCATGACATTCGGCTACCTTGCGGCCCTGGACGTGGCGCAGCAAGCGCGCTGAGCCAGGCTCACTCGAGAGAGCGGCGCTGGACCTCAATCGCCGCCGAGGATCAGGCCGCTAGTCGGCACGCCAGTGCCAGCGGTGACCAGCACTGGCCCGTCGCCAGGCACCTGGTTCACGGAGCTGCCCCGCACCTGCCGGACCGCCTCAGCGATGCCGTTCATGCCATGCAGGTACCCCTCGCCGAGCTGGCCGCCGTGCGGGTTCAGCGGCAGCGCGCCGCCCAGCTCGATGGCTCCGTCGGCGATGAATCCGCGCGCCTCGCCGCGCGGGCAGAAGCCGAGCTCTTCGAGCTGCATCAGCACGTACGGCGTGAAGTGGTCGTACAGTACGGCCGTCCGGATGTCGGCGGGCCCGATTCCGGCCTGCGCCCAGAGCTGCCGCGCAACGACGCCCATCTCGGGGAGCCCGGTGAGGTCATCGCGGTAGTAGCTGGTCATGGTGTACTGGTTGGCGCCGCTGCCCTGAGCCGCCCCGCGGATGATGGCGGGCGCATTTTTCAGGGAACGGGCTCGCTCCACGCTAGTCACGAGCACGGCGACCGCGCCGTCGGTTTCCTGGCAGCAGTCCAGCAGCCGGAGCGGCTCGCAGATCCAGCGTGACGCCTGGTGCTCGGCCAGCGTGATCGGCCGCTGGTAGAACCACGCTGCCGGGTTGGTCGCCGCGTGCTTGCGGTCGGCCACCGCGACGGCGCCGAAGTCGGCGCTGGTCGCGCCGTAGCAGTGCATATACCGGCGGGCTGCCATCGCCACCGTGGCCGCAGGGGTAGCCAGTCCCATCGGGTAATGCCAGCCGCTGTCGATCGCCGACGACGTCGCGCCTTGCACGGCGCCGACGGAGACCTGGCCGAACCGGCGGCCGGACCGCTCGTTCAGCGCCCGGTAGCAGATGACGACGTTCGCAGCGCCGGTCGCGACCGCCATCGCCGCCTGGTGCACCGTCGCGCACGCCGCCCCGCCGCCGTACCCGATCTGGCTGAAGAAGCTCAGCTCGCCGGCGCCGAGCTCGCGGGCCACCGCCACCTCGGCGTTGCTATCCATGCTGAAGGTCACCAGCCCGTCCACGTCGGCGGGCGCCAGGCCGGCGTCGTCCAGCGCGGCCCTGGCCGCCTCCACCGCGAGCTTGAGCTCGCTGCGGCCGGAGTCCTTGGAGAACTCGGTCGCCCCGATCCCCGCGATCGCCGCCGCGCGGGGGCTCGTCGTACGGGGGCTCATCGCACCGGGGCTCATCGCACGGGGGCTCATCGCACCGGGGCTCATCGCGCGGCCCCGGCCGCGGCCAGCCGGACCGTTCCGGTCACGTGATTGCCGAGATTGCTCCTGCCGGTGACGTCGATGACCTGCTCGCCATCCGCCGTGGCCGCCACCCGGCCGGCGAACGTCAGCGTGTCGCCGGCGTAGCACGGCACGCCGAGCCTGATCGAGACCGCGCGCACGATGGCGTCCGGCCCGGCCCAGTCGGTGACGTAACGCTGCACCAGGCCTGTCGTCGTGAGGATGTTCAGGAAGATGTCCTTTCTGCCGCTGCGGACCGCCATGGCGTGGTCATGGTGTACCGGGTAGAAATCGCGGGTCGCGAGGGCCGTGGCGACCACCACGGTGGGCGTCACCTCGATGACGAGCTCGGGCAGCGCTCCTGGCGCGCCTCGCTCGTCGGGGCGCCAGCCCGGCAGCACCAGGTCGTCATCGATCCGGGTGAAGCTGGCCCGGACAGGCATGCCGATCTCGACCTGGTCAGGCTCACTGCCGGTCAGCTCGGCCATCATCCGGACGCCTTCGGTCAGCTCGACGAGCGCGATGACGATCGGCAGCCGCTTGCCGGGCACCGGCGGATGGTGGTGCACCACGTAGCTGTAGATCGAGCCGGTCCCGGCGGCGACAGTGAAGCCCTGATTGCGGGTGGTGCCGCAGCTCAGGCAGGCCGGCCCCGGCGGGTGCCGCAGCGCGCCGCATTCACCGCAGCGCTGGATCCGCAGCTCGCCTTGCCGGGTTCCGGCCCAGAAGAACGCGGTGTCGGGGGAGACCGGCGGTCGCATGACGTGTTCCGCCGCGGCGGCAGACTCGGCGGTGCTCTCAGGGCCAGCTTGCGTGGCGGTGCTCGCAGGGCTAGCTTGCGCGGCGGGCCAGGGCCGGTACTTCAGCACGCGCCAGTCCATCTCGGCGACCGGCTCGTCACCGGAGTACCAGGTGTTCTTCGTGGTCACGAACCAGCC
>DATHPF010000174.1:0-2728 GCA_035484155.1 Streptosporangiaceae bacterium | reverse complement strand
TACCGCCAGCGTGCCGAGGAATCCGCCCAGCGTGATCAGGGAGCGTACGGCGCCGATGCCGCCGATGAGCACGGACCCGGGTGCGGTCGCCCCGACCTGCCCGGCTATCCGCAGCCGGTCCTGGAAGGCCGGATCCTCGAGGCGGCGCAGACCTCGGATCTCAGTCACCGATCCGAACAGCTCGGCGGTACCGGTCCGGGTGATCGCCCTGCTCAGCTGGGCCTGCTCGTAGGACTGGGTGCTGGGCAGCAACGCCGAGACAGCGCCGACCACTCCCATCACCAGGACCAGCTCGATCAGGTGCTGTGAGCGGCCGACGGCCAGCTCGTCCAGGACCGCCCGGAGCAGCCAGGCCATCGCCACCGGGACCAGGCCGGCCAGCACGGCCGCTACCGCCAGTACCGCGACCTGGGCACGTCCGGCGCGCCAGCAGCGTGCACCGGCCCTGAGCAGCGTGCCGACATGCGGCGATGACGGGGCCGGTGGCGTTCCGCGGCGGCGGGTCACCGCTGCCGGCTGGCGGCGAGGGCCGGCAACGCCGCCGGTTCGTGGCTGAAGGCGCTGACCGACCCGGCGCCGTCCAGCAAGCAGAACGTCGGGAAGCCGCGGACCTTGAAGGCGGCGGCGAGCTCGCCGTCGAGCGGCTCAACGCATACGGGTGCTACCTCGGCGATGTCCTGCTGGTAGCTGACGGGCTCCGGCTGCGAACTGATGATCACGGCGATAACCGAGTCCCGTGCGATCTGATTCGCGCGTATGTAGTCGACGAACGTCGGCACGCGCTCCGGGCAGGCCGAGCATCCCGCCGAGAAGAACGCGACCATCCGCAATCCGGCCGGCCCGCTCAGTGGCTCGCCGCTGATGCTGCGGGCGATGAAGGGCGCCGGCGCCTCACCTTCGGCCAGGTCGCTTACCGGAGGGTCCAGGCTGTGGAAGGCGGCGAGCCGCTCAGTGTGCTCGCGCAGCCTGCGGATGACGCCGAAGGTCAGCAGCAGATCGGTCAGGCACAGCAGGCCCACTACCACGATCGCCGCGCCGAGGATAGCCATGATTGACACCCTTCTGTCGTCCATCTCTCGTTGCCAGGGGGCTCCGAGCGCTGCGGCCTGGCGCTAGTCCAGGCCACAGCGACGGTTTTTCCGGATTCCTCACCCGCAGGCTTCGACCTTGTAGCAGGCGCCGCAAATAATTTCGCAGAAACAGTTGATGGTGCAGTTCTGCTGGTAGATGTAGTCGTCGGTACAGAAACCGCCGTAGCAGGACTGAGTGACTTTCTTGCCCGAGTCGAGACAGCAAGCGCCTGCGGTGAGCTTGGGCGCGACCAGATTGAGCATCCGGTCGGCGACCTTCTCGATCAACGCCATGTCGTTCACCTCCCTTTTCTCCTGTGGCATGCGCGGTTCGCGCGCTTTGTCTTGTCAGAGTTTCTTGCCGAGCTAACATGGCTGTAGCGTTCCTGTAGCACCCCAGCGAAAAGCCTGTAGCACCCAGCGAAAAACCTGAGGCAACGGGTATGGAGTTCTTCCTGCTTGGGTCGTTGCTGGTTTGCACGGCTGCGCGTGCTGAGCTTCGAGTGCCGTCCGGTAAGCAGCGGGTCGTGCTCGCCGTGCTGCTGCTCCACGCGAACCACGTGGTTTCCGCCGATGTCCTGATCGAGGCGCTGTGGGGGAGTGAGCCGCCGCCTTCGGCCCGTGCCGCCATGCGCAACTACGTCAAGCGGCTGCGTACGGTGCTCGGCGGCGCCGGCCACGACCTGATCAGGTCGGTGCCCGGCGGGTACTTGATCCGGGTTGCCGCGAGTGACCTGGATGTGACCCGGTTTGAGGCGCTCGAGCGCGCCGGGCGGGAGGCCGCCCAGGCTGGAGACTGGGATCGTGCCGCGGACCTGCTGCGCGCTGGTTTGTCGTTGTGGCGCGGTGAGGCACTCGAGGATGTGCGATCCGAGTGGCTGGCCGTCCGGGAACTGCCGCGCCTGGCCGAACTGCGGCTGCGGGCGCTGGAAACGCGGATCGACCTGGACCTGCGCCTAGGTCGTCATGCTGAGGCGATCGTTGAGCTGTGGCGGCTCACCCGCGTTCATCCGCTCCGGGAACGGCTGTACCGGCTGCTGATGCTGGCTCTGTGCCAGGACGGGCGGTACGGCGAGGCGCTGGCCGTCTACCATTCCGCGCGACAGGTGCTGATCAGCGAGCTGGGCACCGAGCCCAGCCCGGAGCTGCGGCACCTGCATCTGCGGATCCTCGCCTCAGACCCGTCGTTGGCCGGACCGGGCCCGCGCCGCACGGCCCGCGCCGAGGTTAGCTTGTCCGGAACGCGTGGCGGCTCACCGCCGCCACGGCAGCTCCCGGCGGCGGCGCCCCATTTCTGCGGCCGCTCCGCCGAACTGACGGCACTGCGACGGATGACGGACGAGCCGGCCGACGCGGGCCTGCCGACGATCATCGCGGTTACCGGCGCGGCCGGCGTCGGCAAGACCACGCTCGCGCTGCGGTGGGCCCACGAGATGGCACTGCGTTTCCCGGACGGACAGCTGCACGTGGATCTGCGCGGCTACGACCCGGGCTCGCCGGTGCCGTCCGCTGAGGTGCTCGCGGGCTTCCTGCGCTCGCTCGGCGTTCCCGAATCCGGGATTCCCGCCGATCAGACCGAGCGCGCCGCCTGTTTCCGCAGCCTGCTGGCCAGACAGCGGGTGCTGGTGGTGCTTGACAACGCCAGGTCCGCTGAGCAC
>DATHPF010000173.1:0-10962 GCA_035484155.1 Streptosporangiaceae bacterium | reverse complement strand
AGCGGATGTCGCGCGCAGGTCAGCGGCCAACCGATTGGAGGGCAGGGGGCATGTACCGATACAGTGCCGGCAAGATGGTTGCATCGCTCCGGCGCCGGCTCTGGTCCGCGGCCAGGTCCGCTGCGGACCGGCAGCGCGGCTGGATCAGCCGCCAGCTCATAACGCGCAACCGGCGGGTGGCCCTGGGCCTGGCGGCGGTGGTCGTCGCCATCGGCATCGGGGCAGTCCGGGTACCAGGCCAGTGGCTGTCGCCCGGCGTGATGATTCTGCCCATCCTGGCTGGCGGCCTGCTGCTGTGGCCGCGCGCGCTGCGAATCCTGTTCTTGTTCGTGGCCGCGATGCTGGCCTACGACATAGTGAATGATCGGGCCGGGCTCGGCATCGGCGCGACAATCGTGATCACCGCGCTCTTTGCTGATGTGCAAGCGCGAACCCGCAAGAAGCTCGGTATGCAGGGGCTGCGCGGTGACCAGATGCTGATCGAGCTGCGGGACCGCATCCGCGCCCAGGGCAAGATGCCCGAGCTGCCTGACCCCTGGCAGGCGGTGTCGGTGCTGCGCCCCGCGGGCGGTTCGTCGTTCGGCGGCGACTTCCTCGTCACGGCCTGTGACGGCAAGGTCCTGGAGCTGGCCCTGGTCGACGTGGCCGGGAAAGGTCTCGAGGCAGGCACCAGGGCGCTGCTCCTGTCGGGCGCCTTCGGCGGCTTGCTCGGTTCCGTGCCGCATGCGGAGTACTTGCCCGCCTGCAACGCTTACCTTCAGCGCGACGGGCCGCCCGAGGGATTCGTCACCGCGGTGTACCTCACGCTCGACCTGGTCAGCGGCGACTACCTGATCTCGTCGGCAGGGCACCCGCCCGCGGCCCAGTTTGAGGCTGGCAGCGGCCGGTGGCGGCTGACCAGCGCGCGCGGCATCGTCCTCGGCGTAGTGCCGGATTTGCGGAGCAGGCCGGTCAGCGGCAATCTGCGACCAGGCGACGCGCTGATGATGTACACCGACGGACTGGTCGAGGGCCCCGGCCGGGACATCGACGCCGGTATCGACCGGCTGCTCGGCGAGGCCGACCGGCTGATCTCCACCGGGTTCGGTCCCGGCGTGGCTGAGCTGGTGCGGACGATGCAGGGCGCCGGGCCCAAGTCCGACGACTGCGCGCTGGCGCTGATCTGGCGGGGCTGACCGGCTAGCCCGGGGTCATGACCTCGCTCTCGCTGATCAGCCTGATGGCGTACTCGACGAGCGTCACCAGCACGTCTCGGCTCGACGACCGATGCCGTGCGTCGCACAGCACGACCGGCACGTCGGGGTTGAGGTCCAGCGCGGTCCTGACCGCATCGGGACGGAATCGCTTCGCGCCCTCGAAGCAGTTCACCGCGACGACGAACGGCAGTCCCCGGCGCTCAAAGTAGTCGACGGAGGGGAAGCTGTCCGCGAGCCGGCGCGTATCGGCCATGACGACCGCGCCCAGCGCACCGAGCGCAAGCTCGTCCCACATGAACCAGAATCGGTGCTGCCCGGGGGTACCGAACAGGTAGACGACCAGGTCATCCCGAACTGTGATCCGGCCGAAGTCCATCGCCACGGTGGTCGTGGTCTTCTGTTCGACGCCGTCGAGCGCATCGACGAGGACACTTGGCTCGCTCAGCATTTCCTCGGTCCGCAGCGGCTTGATTTCGCTGACGGAGCTGACCAGCGTGGTCTTGCCTGCGCCGAAGCCGCCAGCGATAAGGATCTTGATTGACACCGGGCTGTCGGTGTCAACCTCCTGGTCAGAGCCTGCGGAGAGCATCAGCAACATCCTTGAGCAGTTGCGGATCGGTGGGCCGAGTCCGCGCTGGTTGGCGAATTGTGATCAGTCCGTTCTCGCGCATGTCCGACAGCAGTATCCGGACCACGCCGAGCGGAAGGTCAAGATCGGAGGCCAGGTCGGCGACCGGCTTAGGCCGACGACATCGCTTGACTACCTCCTGGTACTCGGGTTCGAGCTGCAGGTCGCTGGACGTGCCCGCGCGGGTCGCAGTCACGGTGGAGAGCAAGTCGATGCTCTCTCCTCGGGGGCGGGTGCGACCGCCAGTGAGCGCATACGGCCGGACGACGGGTCCCGCGTCTCGGTCGAGCCACTGATCGTCTCGCACCTGAGGTCACACCGCTTCGGCGGTGCTGGCTGAGGGTCGGGCGTTCACCGCCATGTGCTCGCCGACCCGCCTCACGAGCACGGCCATCTCGTACGCGATGTGCCCGGCGGCATCCGCGTCGGCGGCCGCCAGCACGGCGAGACAGCTACCCTCGCCAGCAGCCGTGACGAAAAGGAACGCCGACTCCATCTCGACGATGGTCTGTCGCGGCAGTCCGCCGCCGAAGTGCTGGCCCACCCCTCTGGCCAGGCTCTGGAACCCGGCCGCGACCGCGGACAGGTGCTCGGCATCGTCGCGGCTCAGCCCTGCCGAGGCGCC
This sequence comes from Streptosporangiaceae bacterium, assembly GCA_035484155.1. Taxonomy (GTDB): domain Bacteria; phylum Actinomycetota; class Actinomycetes; order Streptosporangiales; family Streptosporangiaceae; genus JAJYUU01. The sequence continues at coordinate 8,513 of DATHPF010000173.1, read as the reverse complement.
GATAGCTAGCCCGTCTCGAGAGAGAATCACCGCCTTGTCGATTTGGGCAACTCGCGTGACCAGGTCATCAAGCAGCCAGTCCAGCGCCCCAGTACGGCTCATGTCGGCCTCTCCCCTTGCCGTGGTGTTCGGTGTTACTCGTCGTCGCGCTGGTCAGCGCTGTCGGCTAGTGGTGTCGGCATCTCGTGCGGCCCGGACGGCCCGGGCGCGTAACCACTCGGCGAGTAGCCGCCGGGTGGCTGGTCAGCGGCCTGCCCGGCCTCAGACCGGCCGAGCTCCCAGCCACGCTGGAGCGCGCTCATCGTGTTGCGCGCCGCCTCGGGTGAGGCGAGCGGGGTCCCGGAGTCGCCGCCGACCGGAGTCGCCGACCGGCGCGGCGCGAACGGGTCGATCGCGGAGTCGCCCGGTCTCAGCCTGCCGTTGCCTGCAGCCGGGGCCGTGCCGTTATAGAAGCCGATGCCGGCGGCCGCATCAGCGGCGGGACGCGGGGCCGACTTGCGCAGCTGCGGCGCGAGGCTGGCCTGCCGGACCCGGATGGGCAGGCCAAGATCGGACACCTCGGCCTTGCTCGGAGTCGCATCGACCTCATCAGACGACGAGGTGCTAGCCGTCGCCAGCGTCGAGGCAGGCTCGGCCAGGCCGGTCCCGGCGGGACTGTCATCGGACCAGGCCAGCCGGACTGGCTCGCGGTCGCTCGTCTCGGTGGTGGAGTCCGACCAGGACAGCTTGACTGGCTCGCGGTCATTCGTCTCGGTGGTGGAGTCCGACCACGACAGCTTGACTGGCTCGCGGTCAGTCGTCCCGGTGGTCGAGTCCGACCACGACAGCTTGACCGGTTCGCGGTCGCTCGTAGCCGGGCCCTGGGTGTCCGCCGACCACGCGAGTCGCACGGGCTCGGGCTCGCTGGTGCTGACGGTGTCCTCGGACCAGGTGAGTCGCACGGGTTCGGGCTCGTCGGCGCCATCGCCGCTGAGGCCGGCCCGCATGCCGCCTGCCGACGCCGGCTCCTCGCTGCCCGAGGGCAAGCCCATCCGGCCAAAGTCCAGCTCCGCGTCGCGGTCCTGGCCGGCGATCGCGTAGCCATTGCTGCCGTTCGTCGCGTTCGCGAGCCGGCCGTTGGCCTGGGCGAGGGCATGCCGGCCGGCGATCCGGTCGGACGGCACGCTGCCATCGTCGCGGCCCGCCGGCAGCGCGGGGTCGCGCTCGTAAGTGTCCTCCTCGACCACCAGGGCCGTGGGGATCAGCACGATCGCGGTCGTGCCGCCATAGACGGACGGGCGCAGCGTGATCTTGACGTCGTGCCGCTGTGCCAGCTGGCCGGCGATGAACAGCCCCAGCCGGTCGCTGCCGGACAGGTCGAACTGCGGCGGGTTGGCGAGGTTGGCATTGATCTCGTCCATGCGGACCTGCGAGATGCCGAGGCCGCGGTCTTCGATCTCGACCGCGAAGCCGCGGCCGACGATGTCGCCCTGGATGCGCACCGGGGTGTTCGGCGGGGAGAACACCGTGGCGTTCTCGGCCAGCTCGGCAACCAGGTGGATGATGTCCGCGACAGCGTGACCCGCTACCGCGGCGTTCGTCCGGCAGAGCACCCGGATCCGGGTGTAGTCCTCCACCTCCGCCACCGCCGCCCGCAGTACGTCGACAAGCGGGACCGGCTGCCGCCAGCCCCGCGCCGGGGCCTCGCCCGACAGGATGATCAGGCCTTCGGCGTGCCGGCGCATGCGGGTGGTGAGGTGGTCGATCCGGAACAGGTCCTCGAGCTCGTCGGGCTCGCTGGCGCGCCGCTCCATGCCGTCCAGCAGCGTGAGCTGGCGGTGCAGCAGGGACTGACTGCGGCCGGCCAGGTTCCGGAACACGTCGCTGATGCCCCGGCGCAGCCTGGCCTCGTCGATCGCGCTCTGGACCGCTGTCTGCTGGACGACGTTGAACGCGTGCTGTACCTGGTCGATCTCGTTGCTGCTCGCAGGCTCGCCTGGATCGTATTCAGCCGGGTCCACCGGCTGCCCGGCGCGGAGCTGGCTGATAACCGAGGGCAGCTTTTCGTGTGCGAGGGTCAGCGCCGACTCGCGCAGGTCGCGAAGCTGGCGGATGAGGCCGCGACCGATGAGCAGTGACAGCGCGATCGAGGCGACAGTGCCGAGCAGGCCCAGCCCGGCGGCGAGGATCAGCTCGACGAACACGACGTTGGCCTGATGCGATACCTGGTCGGTGAGCTGGTCACCCGCCAGGGTCAGCGCGGTCGCCATCCCCTTGGCGTAGCTGCCGAAAGCGGCGGTGCCAGCGACGATGGCGGCTGGCGGCGGGCCCTTGTGCCAGGGCGTCCCGATGACCTCGCCTTCCAGCGTGGCGAGTGACTGCTCAATGCCCGGCGTGACGTAACGGCTGATCAGGCTCCGGTAGTCCGGCGATAGCTCGGCCATCGCGGTGGTGGACAGTGCCTGCCGCTGCGTCGCGAGCTCGCCGAAAGTGATCTTGTCCTCGACCGGGAACTTGCCCTGTGCCATGTCGCCGGCGAGCAGGTCGCTCTCCGCGAGAGTCGCCTGCAGGGCCCGGTCCAGGTTGATGACATTCAGCGCCTGCGTCACCAGCGGGACGTTGGCCTGCGCGCCCAGGGCCTCGTCGAGCACTGTGTAGCCGGTGTCGATGATGCTGTCGTAGTCGCGCACTGCCGTAGTGACGCTGATGGCCCCGGCGGCCACGTTGCCGCGGACGGCTGCGAGCGTCCCCGCCGCGCCGATCAGGTTCTTGATGGCCCGCTGCTCGCCGACCGAGCTGTTGCCTGTCACCTGCGGGGACTGGACCGCCGCCGTGAGGGCGTCCAGCGTCTTGCGGGTGTTGTTTTCCTGCATGCCCACTTCGGAGGCGAACTGCGTGCTCGTGGGGTCGGCGAGGCTCAGGACCGCCAGGTGCCGCTCCTGCGCCAGCGCCGCCAGGAAGTTGTCGACGGGCGCGAGCAGGTCGGTGCGGACGCTCTTGGCGTGTGCCTGGGTCAGGGCACTACCGAGCGTGATGCTCGCAGCGAATCCGTACAGCCCGATCAGGCAGAGCACCGGAACGACGATGAGGATGCCAACCCTCAGTCGGATGGAGCTGTGACGCAATCCCATGGCTGAGGCCCCAGAGTTGATAGGTGATCGCGAAGCGCGTCAGCAGGGTAAAAGCCCTGGCAGACGATATCGGAGCGTAACATCCGAATGCACTGGAGAAAGATAAAAAAACAGGATTAGCAGTCCGAATTCTGCAGCTCCCCTGGCCAGAAGCCACAGATGCTATGCACCGTGCGGTCACGATGTCAGCTTCTGTCGCCGTTGCGGGTAAAAATACTTTCACCAATCGGAACGGGGTTGTTCTCGCTCTCCGCCGCCAGATCGGTCCCGGTGTCCAGTCCGACTCACGGGCCCACGGCGTCCGGCACATCACCGCCACGCTGGCCGCGGCAGACGCCGGCCAGTAGTCGAACGAACGGTGAGCCGGCCCCCGGCATTCGCTAGAATCCGCGTGCCGGCAGCAATGCGGCGGTCAACCGATGGGGGTCGGGCATGACGGGGGATGGGGCATGACGCTGACCGGAAACCGGGCGAGCGTCGTCGTCATTGGCGGGGGATTAGCCGGAATCAGCGCGGCCATTGGTCTCGCTGACGCCGGCCTGGATGTCACGCTGCTCGAAGGCCGGGCCTGGCTCGGCGGCGCGACGTGCTCATTTGTCAGGCGGGGCCTCACCATCGATAACGGTCAGCACGTATTCGTGCGGTCCTGCGTCGCTTACCGGGACTTGCTGGCCAGGCTCGGCGTGACCGCGTCCTGCTCACTTCAGGATCGGCTGGACCTGACCGTGCTGGGTCCGGAGGCCACCGCCAGGCTGCAGCGCTCGGGCCTGCCGGCGCCGCTGCACCTCGTCAGGGCGCTCGCGGCCTACCGGTTGCTGTCTGGCGCCGAGCGCGCCAAGGTCGCGGCGACCGCGATCGCACTGCAGTTCGCTGACATCGGCGGGCCGGACGACCGCAGCCTCGACGATTGGCTTGCCCGGCACGGCCAGAGTGAGCACGCTCGCCGCATGCTCTGGGACCTGCTGTCGCTGTCCGCGCTGAACGTCAGCGCCGAGCGCGCCGACCTGCCGCTGGCCGTCAGCGCCATCAGGTCCGCCATCCTGGCCCGCCGCGGCAATGCGGATCTCGGCGTTCCCTCAGTGCCGCTCAGCGCTCTGCACGGCGCTCCGGCGGCAGCGCTGTTCAGCCAGCTCCGGGTCACCGTGCGGCTGGGTGTCCGGGCAACGGCCGTGCACGAGAGCTCGTCCGGCGGGTACGACGTGCGCCTCTCTCATGACCCTCAGGCCGGCCCGGTGCGCGAGCCGGTATTCGGCGCGGGGCCCGCTCAGATCCATGCCGCCGGGATCGTCCTGGCCGTGCCAGCCTGGGATGCTGCCGCGCTGGTCCCGGGCGGCCTCGCGGCCGACGCGGCCACCTGGTCCGACCTCGAGCCGTCGCCCGTGGTCAGCGTGCATGTCATTTACGGAAGCCGGGTCACGCGGCTGCCGTTCGCGGCCGCAGTCGGCTCGCCTGTGCACTGGGTCGTGGACAAGAGTGCGGCCGCGGGACTGCACGCAGGGCAATACCTGGCCGCTTCGGTGCGCGGGGCTGACGCCTACGTAGACAGGTCGGCAGCCGCCTTGCGCGCCGAGTTCCTGCCCGCGCTGGAACGGCTGTTCCCGGCCGCGGCACAGGCTGCCGTCGTGGACTTCTTCGTCACCAGGGAGCGTCGCGCCACGATCGCGCACGTGCCGGGGTCGCAGCGCTGGCGCCCGGCCGCGGCCGCCGGACCGCCATGCTTCGCCATCGCCGGGGCGTGGACGGACACTGGCTGGCCAGACACCATGGAAGGCGCCGTGCGGAGCGGGCTGGCAGCGGCCCAGAAGGTCAGCGGGGAACTGCCTCGCCGCCGCCCAGTGTCGGCTAGCCCAGTACCAACTAGCCCAGCACCAACTAGCCCAGTACCAACTAGCCCAGTACCAACTAGCACAGCGGCCGGAGTCGGCGCGCAGTTGCCATCGGCCGCGCCGGGGCTTCCGCAGGCCGGGCGCGCCACTGCCGGTACAACGGCAACTGACCCTGCGGAGGTCTCCAAGCACGAGATGACCAGCACGTCGTGACCGATACTGGGCGGGACGGCACGGGCCAGGACGTCGTCGCTGTACGGGTCGCCGCCGCTGCCGTCGTGCAGCGGGTCAGCCAGCTCCTGCTGGCTCGTCAGGACGGGCAGGGCTGGTGGTCCGGCCGCTCGGACAGCGACGTGACCCTCGAAGCCGAGGCTCTCCTGGTTGCCGAGGTCCTGGGCACCAGGACGCCCGAGGTCACCAGCGCGGCGGCGCAGCAGCTCAGGTCCTGGCAGCTCGCAGACGGGCGGTGGACTGGCAACAGCGAGTGGGCAGCGGACGGCGGCGGCCCGGAAACCGCCGGGGACCTGTCGGCGTCCGTGCTCGCGTACCTCGCGTTGCGGCTGGCCGGTGACTCTGCCGACGCCTACCACATGGCCCTCGCGGCTGGCTGGATCAGGGATGCGGGCGGCGCCGGTGCGGTCGGGGTGCTGGCCCGGACGTGGCTCGCGCTGTTTGGGCTGGCCGAGTGGTCGGACGTCCCCGTTCCGGTTCCTGAATTCAGTTACCTGCCTGGGCGCTACGCGGCCAGCCGCCCCGCCGCCGTCGCGCTGGCGATCATCGGGACGCTGCGGCCGATCCGGCCGCTGCCGATCGACCTGAGCGAACTGCGGACCGCCGACGCCGACGAGCCAGCCGCCCCGCCGCACCGGGCGCGCCTTCCGGTGGCGCCGGCGGTTGCTCACGCGGCCGCGCTGCGCAGGTGCGGCCAGTGGCTGATCACCTGGCAGAACCGGTCCGGGCTGCCGGCCGCCCGCCGGCCCAGCTGGCCATGCTCGCTGGTAGCGCTGCATCTGCTCGGCTATCCGCTTCACCACCCGGTACTGGCCAAGGGGCTGTCGTGGCTCAGCGCGGTGACGGCTCAGCCGCGCCAGACCAGCGGGCCTGCCGCCGCACGGCAGCCACCCGTCCGGGAGACGACGCTGGCCATCGAGGCGCTCGCGGATTCGGGCGTGGCCGCCGACAACGCCGCGCTCGTGGCGGCTGCCAGCTGGCTGCTGTTGCAGCGGATTGAAGGTCCGGCCCACGGCCCCGGTCCTGCGGCCGGACCGGAACCCTCCGGCTGGTCATTCGGCCGCGATGGGTACCCGTCCGCTGCGGACACCGCTCGGGTGCTGGTAGCGCTGAGCCGGGTCAGGCTGCCTGGCCTGACCGGCCGGCCCGCGATCCGCAACGCCATCCGGTGGCTGACCGGCCTGCAGAGCCGGGATGGCAGCTGGAGCGGTTCGGCGACGGTGACTGCGCTTGTCGTCCAGGCGCTGGCGACGCATGGTGGATCGCAGCCGCGCGCCATCCGCCGCGGGGTGGTGTGGCTGCTGCGCCAGCAGCGGCCAGACGGCTCCTGGGCCGGTCCCGACACCGGCAGCGACCTTGTCGCGACAACAGCGGTGCTGCCGGCGCTGATCGCGGCCGGCGTACTAGCGGCCAAGCCGCCGGTCAGGTCAGCCGTCGACTGGCTGCTCGGCCAGCAGAACGCCGACACCGGCTGGGCGTCCACCAGGCAATCGGCCGCATCGGACGAGCAAGCGACCGCGCGGGCGGTAGCGGCGCTGCTGACGGCTGGCGGCCCGCAGTCGGCCGGCGCTATCGACCTCGGCGCCGGCTGGCTGGTGCGGGCGCAGCAAGCCGACGGGGGCGGCACTGGCGACCGGCCTCGGGGCCGCAGTACGCCACGACGGCGCGGCACGCTCGTGCCGGGCCTGCTGCTACCTCTCGGCGCACTTGGCCGGTTCGTCGCTGCTGGCCGTTCCGAGGAGGAGGCAGGTGACGCTGTCCGGCCTCACGCGGTCCGGCCTGACGCGGTCCAGGCTGACGCGGTCCAGGCTGACGCGGTCCAGGCTGACGGCGTGCGCCTGCCGAGCGGTAGGTCAAGCGGGTCGCGGCTGCTGCCGCACTAGCCGCAGCCGGCCAACTCCGTACTGCTACCTCGCAGAGTGCGTTCAGCATTCGCCAAGGTATCTGCCTCATGCTCAGTACCGCCGCAGACCTCACCCGTGCGGCGAGGACTTGCCCGGCCGCGACGAAGCGGCGGCGCGCACCTGCGATCACTGATATTCATACGGCTGGAGTGGCGGATGTTCTTTACTTACCTGCGGCGCGAACTGCGTCGGCGTGCCCGGCAGGCGAGCATCATCGCCATCGGGCTGGCGCTCGGCATCGGACTGGTCATCACGGTAACGGCGCTGTCCAGCGGCGTGAAGAACGCCCAGGGCGAGGTGCTGCACTCGCTCTACGGCCAGGACACCGACATCACGGTCACCAAGACCCCGACGGCTGGCTCGTTCACTCCGGGCTCGTTCGGGTTCCGCGGCTCATTCGGTACTGGCAGCCGGCCTGCCGCGGGCACCAAGATCGATGTCGATACCCTGCGCAATCAGGGGCTTGGCACCCTGACGGACACCAACCTCGCAACGGTCGCCAAGCTTGACCACGTAGCGGCGGCAGCGGGCGGCCTTACTCTCACCGACACCAAGATCACCGGGACGATCCCGGCCATCAACACGGGCGGCGGCGGCTCCGGGGGCGGCTCGGGCGGCTTCGGCGGTGGTAGCGGCGGCGGTGGTTCGTTCCGCGGCTCGTTCACCCCGACCTCGTTCAGTGTTGAGGGTGTCGACCTGTCCAGCAGCGCAGCCGGCCTCGGCCCGCTGAGTGCCGGCAAGCTCACCGCCGGCCGCACCCTGAACGGCTCGGACGGCACAGCGAACGTCGCACTCGTCGACGCGAACTACGCCAAGTCCAACAAGATCGCAGTTGGCTCCACGGCCACCATTGCCAAGACAAGCTTCAAGGTCGTCGGCATTGTCAGCACTCCGGCCAGTGCGAACTCCTCCGACTACTACATCCCGCTCGCCAGGGCGCAGGCGCTCGCGGGCCTGAAGAGCGACGTCAACACGATCTACGTGGCTGCCGACAGCGCTGCCAACATCAACACCGTGTCCAAGTCGATCTCCACGGCGCTGCCGAAGACGACCGTGACCAACTCCTCCGACCTGGCCAGTCAGCTCACCGGTTCGGTCGCCAGCGCCTCGAGCCTGGCAAACAACCTGGGTAAGTGGCTCGCCATCGCCGTGCTGGTGGCGGCGTTCCTGCTGGCCAGCCTCCTGACCATGTCGGCGGTGTCGCGCCGCGTGCGGGAGTTCGGCACGCTCAAGGCGCTCGGCTGGAATAGCCGCCGGGTCGTCGGCCAGGTGGTCGGCGAGGCGCTCACCATTGGCATCATCGGCGGCATCGTCGGCGTGGGGCTCGGCTTCCTCGGCTCGTCGCTGGTCGGCCACTTCTCCCACTCGCTGACCGCCTCACTGGGGTCGACCACGGGCAGCGCGACGCCAGGCGGGGCGAGGTTCTTCGGTGGCGGCGGTGG
>DATHPF010000172.1:0-7699 GCA_035484155.1 Streptosporangiaceae bacterium | reverse complement strand
GTCACTATCGGGTGCCGCAGACCGAGGAGGGCGGCCTCCAGCTTCCGGGCATCCACCCGGGAGAACGGCTCATCCCGGTCGTCCTGATCTGCAGCCCGCGCGTTTCGGGCCGATCCTGCTGACGCGGGCGGACGTGCCTGGCCAGCAGGCTTGGTGCGAGCCGCCCAGATGCCGCCCGAAACGGCGCTCGAAGTCTGCGACCGGCCCGGCTCGGCCTGACTCGGCCGCGGCTCAGCCGAACTTGGCGGTGGCTTGGCCGGTCCGGGCGCGGCGGTCCTTGGCCTGGCCGACGCTGGCGTGCGGGTCGGTGCCGCGGCCGGGGCGGGCGCTGCGCCTCGGGGCGGTGTCGGCTGCTCGGCAGCCTGGGGCTGCCTGGCACTGTGCCGTCCCGTCCGCCGGGTATCAGACGACTCGGTGCCCAACTGGCCCTCGTCCGGCTTGCCGCCAGAGCGCCGGCGCGTACCGGGCTGACGCGCACCGGACTCGCTGGCACCTGGCAGGGCTGACTCGGGTCCTGGCCAGCCAGTCCCGCCGTGCTTCAGGGACGTGACCACCGAGCCCGGCGCACCCTCGGTCCCCTCGCTCACGGCCGGGGAACCAGCCGCGGGCGAACCGGCCGCCGGCGAACCGGCGGCAAGGGAGCCGGCGGGCGGGGAACTGGCGGGCGGCGCGTTGCCGGCGCTGGTACGACCGGCTCCGGCGTAGCCCGCCTCCGGGCCGGCCGACAGCCGACGGACACGCTTCCATAGCGCCGGCCCACTAGCGTCCTGTCCCTCGGTCATACTCGCGGGTCTCCCACCCCAGCCGAATTGCTCATCGTCGGTCTACCGTGCTTATCTGGCCGTGGCCCAGCCGCGTGACATATCCGTTGGTCGCCGGCGAGGCGGCCACAAATGGACGCTCAGCATGCCGTCCGTCCCTTCGGTGCCTGAGGGCGAGCAGGTCAGACCTCACCACCACGACTGTCAAACGTAAAGTCCGCCATTGTCCAGCCCCCGGGCGACAGTATCCGGCCTTGAGGTAATTGTGCGCTGCTAGGGCAGATTACCGGCAGCAAAGGTGCAACATGTACTGGCTCGACGACTAAGCGGCGTCAGCGGTCCGCCGCCGCGCCAGCGGAAGCGCCAAGCGCCGCGATGCATCCACACATCATCATAGCCGCTAATCGCAGCATTTCGAGCACGTGTTCGGGTTCACGCAGCGGCTACTTCTCGGTCACTCCGGCCGAGTCGAAGGTGGCAACTTCGCGTAGCGCTCGGACTGCGCTCTGTACAATCGGGAGCGCCAGAAGCGCCCCCGTTCCCTCTCCAAGCCGCAAGTCCAGGTCGACCAGCGGGCGGAGGCCCAGGTGCTCCATCGCGATGGTGTGCCCTGGCTCAGCTGACCGATGCCCGGCGATGAGGCAGCACGCCGCGCCGGGGGCCAGCGCGCACGCCGCGAGCGCCGCACTCCCGGCGATTACGCCATCGAGGATGACCGGGACCCGCAGGGCCGCGGCGCCGATGATGTAGCCAGCCAGCGCGGCGTGCTCGAACCCGCCGAATGCCGCGAGGATCCCGACCGGATCGCCGCGATCAGGCTGGTGGAGGGCGAGGCCGCGCTGTACCACCGCGACCTTCCTGGCGAGCGTGATGTCATCCACGCCAGTACCGCGACCCGTTACCTCGGCCGGGTCCCGGCCGGTAAAGGCGCAGATGAGAGCCGCCGAGGCGGTGGTGTTCGCGATGCCCATATCGCCAGTCAGCAGGCACTTGTTACCCGCCGCCACCAGGTCCCTGGCGACCTCGATGCCCACCCCGATGGCTGCCACGGCCTGGTCCGGGCTCATCGCCGGGCCGACGGTGAAGTCAGCCGTACCCTTGCCGACCTTCCGTGGCAGCAGTCCTGGCATCTGGTCCAGATCCGAGCTGACCCCGACGTCCACGACGAGAACCTCGGCGCCCGCCTGGGCGGCGAAGGCGTTGACCACGGCGCCGCCAGCCAGGAAATTCGCCACCATCTGGGCGGTGACCTCCTGCGGCCACGGCGTGACGCCCTGCGCGTGGACGCCATGGTCCGCGGCAAAGATCGCCACCGCAGCGGGTTCGGGCAGCGGCGGCGGGCAGGTGCCCGCCAGCCCCGACAGCTGAACGGACACATCCTCGAGGACGCCGAGCGATCCGGCCGGCTTGGTCATCTGCGCCTGTCGCAGGCGGGCCGCGGCCAGGGCATCGGCGTCGAGCGGCCGGATCGCCGCCACGACATCGTCGAGGAGGCTGACGGCCTCGCGCCCCGGCAACTGGCGGCGGCCGTATTCCTCGGCGTGCACTGCCCAGCTCAGCGGGCGGCGCCGGGCCCAGTCGGCCTGCGCAAGCTCGGGCTCGGGCGCAAAGCTGGTGACGTACCCGAGACAGAGATAGGCGACAACCTCGAGGTGCGGCGGCAGACCGAGCTCGGCAGCGAGCTCCCGCTCGCGGAAAAAGCTCACCCACCCGACGCCCAGGCCCTCCGCGCGGGCCGCGAGCCACAGGTTGGCGACGGCGAGCACGCTCGAGTAGGCGGCTGTCTGGGGTTGTGCGTGCCTGCCGAGTGTGTGCCGCCCGCCCCTGGTCGGGTCGCAGGTCACGACGATGTTGACGGGCGTCTGGACAATCGCCTCGGTCTTCAGGCGGTCGAACGCGCGGGCCCTGGCTGCTGGCAGCGACCCGGCGAAGTCATCCCTGGACCGCTCGGCCAGTGCCTTGACCCTGGCCCGGCGGCCAGGGTCAGTGATGACGATGAAGTCCCAGGGCTGGGAGAAACCCACCGACGGCGCACGGTGGGCGGCGGCGAGCACCCGCTCCAGCACGTCGGCCGGTATTGGATCCGGAACGAAGTCGCGCCGGACGTCGCGGCGCTCGTCGATCGCCCGGTAGACGGCGGCACGTTCCGCGTCGGGGAAGGAATTCTGGTCAGGCGACCGGGTGCCCGCCGATTCAGCTCGGTCGTCGGGCGTCAATCCCGGCCTCCGTCCTGGCGCTACCAGCCTGCGCCGTCGTCGTCTGCACTGGCGGCTGGCTGACCGCCCGGCTCCCAGCCGGCTCGTGAACCGGCCGCCGCCAGGGCGTGCCGAAGCAGGGCGTTGAAAGCGGCGACCGCCACCGCCGGGCCACCCTTCTCGGACACGTTACTCACTGCCGGGAGTCCGCTGGCCCGTAGCGCGTCCTTAGCCTCGGCGGCGCCGACGAAGCCGACGGGCAGTCCGACGACAAAGGCCGGCTCGACCTGGCGGGTGAGGAGCTCCGCCAGGGCTGCCGCGCTGCCGCCGAGCACCCAGACCGCTCCCGGCCCGGCCTCTCCGAACGCCAGGCGCACAGCCGCGGCCGCTCTGCTGATCGACGCCGTCCTGGCGAGCCGCTGCGTCAGGGGCTCGCCGATCTTGCACAGCACCGGGCTGGCGGTGATCCCGGCCGCCACCATGGTCGTATCCGCGATGACCGGGGCACCGGCGGCCAGGGCCGCGACGCCCTCAGCCAGCGCTTCCTCGTCGCAGACAAGATCGGTGAAGTAGTCGAAGTCGGCGCTGGCGTTGATGACGCGCTCGGCGACGTCACGGCTGAATTTCGGCAGCCGGGACAGGTCGATCCTGGACCGCAGGATCCGGTACGACTCCTCGGTTACCGACATCGTCTCGGCAGGCGCCTCGTCGGGCCAGGCCACGCGCCCCACCTCCTCCTCGGTACCCGCAGGCAGAAGTAACCAGCTGGCTATGGCCGGGGCGGTCCCGAGTCGCCAGATACCAGCGCCATCGGTCCGGTGTCGCCGCCACGGGTCGCTTCGGCGTTGGCAAGCTCGGGTCGGTCCAGGGAGCTAGCGGGGTCCGGCTCAGCCGGCGGAGCTGCCGGAGCCGAGGGCGCCGACGTGCTAGCTGGGCTCTCCTTGTTCGCGAAAAGCACGTAGTGGAAGAAGACGAACCTCGCCACGAAGGTGATGCAGTTCATCAGGAAATACGCGCCTTGCACCACCAGGTGCTTCTTGAAATGCGTGTATCCCTCCGCGTGCGCAAAGACGCTCGCGTAGTGAGACGTGAGGCCGAGGATGCCCCATACCGCCGCCGAGACCAGCCAGAACGGCACCGTCTCCCGGAGCAGGTCGGGCCGGCCGGTCCGCTCCCAGGCCCAGCGGCTCAGCAGGTAGCTGACGAGCGCCGCAGTCATCGACGCGATGACGCCCGAAGCGCCGGCGGTCAGGTTGACGGGGCCGGTCAGCAGGCCCAGCACCACCTGGCTGGTGATCACCGCGACGACAGCGACAAGCGCGAACCGGCTGAATCGCTTCCCAGCCTCGGTGCGCAGCTTGCGCTCTATCGGTGCAGGTACCAGGCGCAAGGCGGCATGAACGATCTTGTCCGGGAGCGAACTCATCAAAGTCCTAATGGCGGAAGGCTGTGCTGGGTCAGACACATATACAGTACGGGAACCTCTGGGCGGCTTACCCTGAAACCCGCCGGGTTCACATGGCTGCAGCCGGACGACGACCCCGTTCCCTTTTTTAATAGTGCCCGACTACGCGGACGGTGCTGCCCGCATCAGGATTCAGCCGCGCGTGAGTAACCAGCTGTCGGCGGCCAGGTCATGACACAGCTCGTACCTCGTCGGGGGCACCGTTCGCTCCGGCGTCGCCTCAACCCGCCAGCACTCGCGCCCGCTCGCCGCCGGCTCTACCGCGTCGGTCCGGTCCAGCACGTACATGACCGTGTACATGCGCCCGCGCCAGACGAACCGGGCGGGCCTGCCGTGGCGCAGCCAGACCCCGACTGGCTCGCCGCGGATGCCGCGCATTCTGCCGCTCCCAGGCAAGGCGCCGCATCGGGCGCCGGCTCTCCGCCCAGGGGAAGACAGGCAGGCTTATATCTTTCGAACATACATTCGCTCACCGCAGAGAGCAAGTCCAGATCGGAGGGAACGGTGCCGTGCCCGTCCGCCGCCCGCTCAAGGCGAGGCTCCTGGCGCCGAATCGCGTCAGGCCGGCGCGGCCCAGCCCGGCATCGGGAAGGCTGCCAGCATCTCCCTGACCTCGCCGGCCACCCGCTCGATCGTCCGCTCGTCGTCCTTGGCCGCTGCCACGATCGCCTCGTCCATCCAGGCCGCGATCTGGGCCATATGCGGCTCACTAAGCCCCCTGGTCGTGATGGCCGGGGTTCCGATCCTGATGCCGGACGGGTCGAAGGGCTTGCGCGGGTCGAAGGGCACGGTGTTGTAGTTCACCTCGATGCCTGCCCGGTCGAGCGCCTTGGCGGCAGGCTTGCCCCCGATGCCCTTCGGCGTGAGGTCCATCAGGATCAGGTGATTGTCGGTGCCACCGGAGACCAGCGAGTAGCCGCGTGCCTGGAGGGCGCCAGCCAGTGCCGCGGCGTTGGCCACCACCTGGCGCGCGTACCCGCGGAACGACGGCTGCGCGGCCTCCCGGAGTGCCACCGCGATCCCAGCGGTCGTGTGATTATGTGGTCCGCCCTGGAGACCCGGGAAAACTGCCTTGTCGATCGCGGCTGCGTGTGCCGCTGTCGACATGATCATCGCGCCGCGCGGGCCGCGCAGCGTCTTATGCGTCGTCGTCGTGATCACGTCGGCAATCCCGGCCGGCGAAGGGTGCGCACCGCCGACGATGAGACCGGCGATATGCGCGATGTCGGCGACCAGGATCGCGCCGACCTCCCTCGCGATCTCCGCGAACGCGGGGAAGTCGATGATCCGCGGGATGGCGGTTCCCCCGCAGAAAATTACCTTGGGCCGCTCGGCCCTGGCCAGTTCGCGCACCTGGTCAAGGTCAATGCGGCCGGTATCGGCGCGCACGCCGTACTGGACCGCCCTGAACCACTTGCCCGTCACCGACACCGGCCAGCCGTGAGTCAGGTGGCCGCCCATCGGAAGCGCCATTCCCATCACCGTGTCGCCGGGTGACATGAAGGCGAGATAGACGGCCAGGTTCGCGGGCGAGCCTGAGTAAGGCTGAACGTTGGCGTGGTCCACCCCGAACAGCTGCTCAGCCCGCTCGACCGCGATCCGCTCGACCTGGTCGATGAACTGCTGGCCCTCGTAGTACCGCCGACCTGGGTAGCCCTCGGAGTACTTGTTGGTCAGCACGCTTCCGGTCGCCTCGAGTACGGCGACGGACACGTAGTTCTCCGACGGGATCAGCCTGACCTTGTCGCGCTGCCGCCGGGCCTCGGCCTGGATGAGCTCAGCGATGTCCGGGTCAGTGCCGGCGACGTGCGGTATCGGCGGCTGATGCATCGCGCTCCTTTACCCAGCCAGCTCTACGCGAGGCAGCTGACCGGCTGCCCGTCACGGCAGCCGCGTGGCTGCGCTGGGCTCATCATGCCCAGCTAGCAAGCCACGCAGACGTGGCGGGCCGGGAACGCGACTAGAGCCGCGGGCGGCATGGCGCGCCGCTGGCGGGAGGCCCTCGGGAAGGGCGCTGAGCCGAGCGGCGCCGCCTGCCGCAGCCGCCCGGTCTCAGCTCAGCCTGAGACGGCGTCGAGCAGCTTCTTGCGCTGCTGCTCACCGAGCCCGCCGACGCGGCGGTTGTCGTCGATGCCGGCCTCTTCCATTACTGCGGCGGCCTTTGCCGGACCGTAGCCGGGCATGGCCTTGATGACCTGGGCGACCTTGGTCTTCTTCGTGATGTCGTCGGTCTTGGCTAGCACTTGCGCGATGCTCGTCTTACCAGCCTTGACTGAGGCCAGCAGCTCGCTGCGCTTCTTGCGGGCCGCCTGGGCCTTGGCCAGCGCATCCGCGCGCTGCTCCGGGGTAAGTGTTGGCAGAGCCATGTCACTCCTTCGGTTGAGTCGATCAACTGTCCCACATACCCGCTGCTGCAGGTCGTAGCCGCGTTCGTGTCGCGCATTGACCTCGGGGGCATGCATTTTTGCTGGTCAGCGGGCTGCAGGGCGATCGCCAGCTAGTTTTTATGATTTATCCGGCCAAATTGTCTCTGCCTGACGGCGAACACGGGCTCGGCTCGCGGCCGGCGGCCCTTGCTGGGCCTTCGGAGGTTTTGCGCGATCTTGACTCCCGGTTTGCCGGGTTTGCGGTTGAGGAGAGCCGGAACGCCCAGGTGGACGGCCTCCCGCGATCGTCTCCGGTTGAAGTTCGCGGTAGAACCTGTTCTACTTTTCGGCGATGGACCAGGCGAGCCGGAGGAGGCAACGCCCATGCCGGACGAGCCCTGCACCCCACCGGAGCCCTCCACTGCACGCGAGCATTGCACCGCACGCGAGCTGGCGCGCAGATCGCAGGCGGCCGTCAAGGTCAAGGACCGGGAGGGGTGGCTGAGCCTTTTCGCGCCCGATGCCATCGTGCAGGACCCGATCGGTCCGTCGCCGTTCGATCCGGACGGCACCGGGCACCGGGGGCCCGAGGCGATCGCGGCGTTCTATGACACGGTGATCGCGCCGAACGATCTGATCACCTTCGAGATCGAGAACTCCTACCTGTGCGGCGATGAGGTCGCCGACGTCGGCGTCATCCGTACGGTGCTGCCAGGCGGCAAGCACGTCGCGGTCGTACACGGCGTCTACACCTACCGCAGCAACGGGGCCGGGCAGCTCGTCGCCCTGCGAGCGTTCTGGGAATTCGACAAAGCTGAGCTCATCGAGGCCTAGCCGGGCGGGTACGGCGGGCCTGCCTACCCAGAAATCATCGCCGTCGCGAGGCGACCGTTGCCGACCGGCAAGTAACCT
>DATHPF010000171.1:0-15477 GCA_035484155.1 Streptosporangiaceae bacterium | reverse complement strand
GGCACCGCCGTCGCGGCGAGCGCGCCGGACGCGTCTGGTTCGCGCACGTCAGGCGTGCTCATCCCAGGCCCGAACGGCGCTGATTGTCGGTGTCTAGAGCCATGCAGTGATCCCCTACTGGCTGGGGCTAAAAGCCCCTAGATCTGTAGATCTAAGCGCTTACATTGGCTGATCTAAGCGCTTACACTAGGACTCGCCTTGGGGGGCGTCAAGGCCTGAGATTTAAGACGGACGCAACGTTCTGGTAACACGAGGAGTGTCAATGACCGCAGCGGGAACCAGTGCCAACGGCTCCCTTTCCTTTCCGCCGGGCTTCACCTGGGGTGCGGCGACCGCCGCTTACCAGATCGAAGGAGCGGCCAACGCCGACGGACGAGGGGTGTCCATCTGGGACACGTTCAGCCGCGTGCCGGGCAAGGTGAGCCGGGGCGACACGGGTGACGTAGCCTGCGACTCTTACCACCGCTACCCCGAGGACGTGGCACTGATGGCGTCGCTCGGGCTGCAGGCCTACCGCTTCTCGATCTCCTGGCCGCGCGTCCAGCCAGGCGGATCAGGCCCGGTCAACCAGAAGGGCCTCGACTACTACCGCGCCCTCCTTGACGAGCTGGCCGGCCACGGTCTTGACGCAGCGGTCACGCTGTATCACTGGGACCTGCCGCAGGAGCTCCAGGACCGCGGCGGCTGGGCGGTGCGCAGCACCGCCGAGCGGTTCGCCGAGTACGCGCTCGTCATCGCCGAGCAGCTGGGCGACCGCGTCTCGCGCTGGATCACGCTCAACGAGCCGCAAGTGTCAGCCGACCACGGCTACCGGACTGGCGTGCATGCGCCGGGCCTGACTGATGACGCCGCGGCCGCGGCGGCGACGCACCACCTGCTGCTGGCTCACGGCCTTGGCACCCAGGCGCTGCGCAGTGTGCGGCCGGCGATCCCGGTCGGCATCACGCTCGACATGCATCCGGTGCGGCTCGCGGCGGGCACGCAGTCGGACCTGGTCGAGGCGGCGCGGGTGGCCACCGACGCGGAGCTCAACGGGCTCTTCCTCGAGCCGGTGCTGCACGGCCGGTACCCCGAGCACGTCCGGCCCTCGCTGCTGCCCACCCCCGAGGTGATTGCTGACGGCGACCTCGAGACGATCCGGCAGCCCATCGACTTCCTCGGCGTGAACTACTACTCGCCGATCTTCTTGCGCGCCGGCGACCCCGACGACCTGCGGCGCGATGAGGAGCCCGCCCGCTGCCAGCTGCCCGGCGTCGTCGAGTACGGGCCCGCCGATCTTGAGCGCACGCCGATGGGTTGGCTAGTCGACGCTGACGGTCTGTATGAGCTGCTGGTTCAGCTGTCCGACGCGGCTCCGGGCCTGCCGCTGTACATCACCGAGAACGGCTGCGCGGCCGAGGACTACGTAGACCCGGACGGCGACGTCAAGGATGTCGACCGGATCAGCTACCTGCACCAGCATCTTGACGCGGCGGCACGGGCGATCAAGGCTGGCGTCAACCTGGCGGGCTATTACGTCTGGTCGCTGCTCGACAACTTCGAGTGGGGATGGGGCTACCAGCGGCGGTTCGGAATCATCTTCGTCGACTTCGAGACTCAGCGGCGCATCCCCAAGGCGAGCGCCCGGTTCTACTCAGAAGTCGTGCGCGCCAACGCCATCCCGCCCTATTCGGAGATGGCTGACTCCGCCTGAGCGTCTCGCGGGGCGGCGACCCTGACAGTTTCGTGGCCGCGACTCTGGCAAATTATCGCAGGTTTGGCAGAAACCGTCAGGGTCTCTCTGCGGCGACCGGCTAGCGGCCGAAATTGCGCCAAGTCGCCTGTCGACAACGCCATGCGCACGCGAGAGAGCGGAGTGTAATCAAATGGCTCGGCAAATCGCCAAGTCCGGCCCGAGACCTGCAATGCATTACGGATCGCAGGCACGCGCTGGCGTCGTTAGGCGTGCGCTGCGCAGTGGCGGAGGATCGTCTCGGCGACGAGCACGGGCGCGCGCACAGTCGGGTAATGATCGACGCCCGGCATCCTGATCAGCTCGCAGCCGGGGATCCGCTGAGCCGCCTGTTCGTTGCTCGCGATGAGGCCGGGGTCGTCCATGTCGCCGACCATCAGCACGGTCGGCACCCGCAGGTCACCGAGCCGGTCAAAGGTCGGCTCGCCGTCAAGCTCGAACTGCTCCTCGCCTTCCCAGGCGCGCATGGCGGAGCGCATCAGGTCGGTCACGAGCGGGTCGTCACCTGCCCGCCCCCACACGTCGAGCAGCAGGCGCATGATGCCCTCGTCGTCGCCAGCCTCGGCGAGTGCATCGCAGGCAGCGTCGAGTTCGGGCGTTTCCGGGTAGTCATAGCCGCCGACGCCAGGACACAGCAGCACGAGAGATTTCACCCGCCCTGGCTCGGCGAGCGCTAGCTCCAGCGCCGTACCGCCGCCCATGCTGCAGCCGGTCACGTGCGCACTGGCGACGTGAAAGTGATCAAGGACGGCCAGGAGGTCGCCGAGCAGCGTGAACTCCTGCGTCGCCGCCGGTGACCGGCCGAACCCGCGGACGTCGTACCGGATCACCCGGCATGCCGATGCAAGGTCTGACCACATGGAGTCCCACATCCGGGAGTCGCCGACTCCCTCGTGCAGCAAGACGAGGACCGGCCCGGAGCCGCCCGAATCCTCAGCCCAGATTTTGTCGGCGCCTACTGGCAGCATGGTCTGCATGGTCCCGACGGTAGTGGCGACTGCCGCGCCGGGCATCCTAATATCCGGAGGTCGCGATGCATGAGTGTCCCGGGCTCGAGCCCGGTGCCGCCGCCCGGCTGGCCGGGTTGCTCACAGCCGAGCCCTGGATGCTGCGTGCTCTCGACGCGGTGGCCGTCAGCGGACTGCCCGATGCGTGGATCGGCGCAGGAGTCATCCGGGACCTCGTGTGGGGTCAGTACCACCGCGGGTTCGACCCCGCCGCCATCAAGGATGTCGACGTCGCGTACTTCGATCCGGCCGACCTCACGATGGAGCGGGACCTCACGGCGCAGGAGACGCTGGGCCGGCTCGCCGACCTGCCGTGGGAGGCGACTAACCAGGCGGCCGTGCACGTCTGGTACCACCAGTACTTCGGCGGTGCGCCGGTGGAGTCGTTCGCCAGTGTGCATGACGCGGTCGCGACCTGGCCGGAGACCGCTACGTGCGTCGCTGTCCGGCAGCGGCCGGACGGCATGGAGGTCTGCGCGCCGCACGGACTCGCAGACTTGCTCGACGGCATCTGGCGGGTCAATCCGATCCGGGTCACGCCAGCGATCTCGGAGGCGCGCCTGGCGCGGCAGCGCGTTCGGGTCAGGTGGCCGAGGGTGCGGGTGGTGCCGCCTGGTTGACGACCCCGTTCCCGCCGTCTTGGCTGGGACGAGCGTCTTTTCGCTGGACGCGAGCAGACCGTCCCTAGCCGAGGCGCAGGCCTGCCTGCTGCTGGATGCGGGTGTCTTAAGGTGGTGGCCGAGGCCTTTCGGATAGGCCGGGCCAGTGAGTCTGCCTGGCTGCCAGCGTCCGCCAGGTGCCGAGCGCGTTGGGTTCGCCTCGGCTGCCAGACAGAGGGGATTGCGATGAGCGACCAAGTCGGCGCAGCGGCGGCGGGAACCATCAGCATCGGCGGCGATCTGACCGTCAACCGGATGGGGTTCGGGGCCATGCGGATCACCGGGCCGGGAGTCTGGGGGCCGCCGCCGGACCGTGACCAGGCCAAGGCGGCAGTGCGGCAGGCTGTCGATCTCGGCGTGAACTTCATCGACACTGCTGACTCCTATGGCCCGGAGGTCAGCGAGGAGCTGATTGCCGAGACCTTGTACCCATATCCCGAGGATCTGGTGATCGCGACCAAGGGCGGGCTGGCCCGGCCCGGGCCGGGACGCTGGCAGGCCGATGGTCGTCCCAAGCACCTGCGCGAGGCCTGTGAGGGCAGCCTGCGCCGGCTCAAGCTGGAGCAGATCCCGCTGTACCAGTTCCACCGGCCGGACCCGAATGTGCCGATCTCCGAGTCCATCGGGGCTCTGGTCGAGCTGAAGGACGAGGGGAAGATCCGGCATATCGGCGTCTCTAACGTGTCCGAGGCCCAGCTTCGCGAGATGCAGCAGCTCACGGCCGTGGTGTCCGTGCAGAACCGGTACAACCTCGGCGACCGGTCGTCGGAGTCGATGGTCGACCTGTGCGACCAGGAATCCATCGTGTTCTTGCCGTGGGCGCCCATCCAGGACGCTGATGAGCTGATTCCGGTTCTGACCGCGGCCCGGCGGCTGAACGCCAGTACGCGCCAGGTCGCGCTGGCCTGGTTGCTGGCCAGGTCGCCGCAGGTCCTCCCGATTCCGGGTACAGGCTCGGGCGAACATGTCGCGGAGAACGTCGCAGCCGCGTCGTTGCGGCTGACCAACGACGAGTCAAACGCCATCTTCGAACTGTCCCAGTGAGCTAGCCGGCCAGCCCGCCGCACGCGATAACGACCTGCAGTACCGCGCCGTGCCCGGGCTGGATCGGCTTGTCACTCGAAATTTTATTCGAGTACAAGGCTAAACTGTCAGTGCCGGTCGTTACGCTGATCGAGTGAGGTGGAGGATCCGGGAGGGTTAAGGAGGGTGTATGGGCTGGGACAACCCGCCAATGCCCTGGCGCGAGCTCGAGCGCCGCCTGTCCTGGGGCAAGGGGGCTGGCCAGGCACAGGAGAGTCCCGGCGCCGGCCTAGCGGCAGGCCGGGGGACCGGCCAGGAGCCTGGCGCGGCGGACACGCCCCACACGGTGATCCGGCTGCCAATCGGCCCGGCCGCGCCGCCCTGGGCCGAGCTGCACTGCCACTCGTCCTACAGCTTCCTTGACGGGGCGTCCAGCCCTTCTGACCTGGCACTCGAGGCGGCAGCCCGCGGCTTGTCGGTGCTGGCCATCACCGATCACGACGGCATGTACGGAGTGCCGCAGTTCGCGCAGGCGGCGGCGCGGCTGCGCGACGGCGGCGTCAGCCTGGGTACGGTGTTCGGCGCTGAGCTCAGCCTTGACCTGGCGCGCAAGGCGACCGGCCGGACGCGGGGCGGCAAGGCTGTACCTGCCGTGGTCTCGCTGCAGCGGCCCGCCGGAACTCCGCGGGCAGGCGTGCCTGATCCAGCCGGCCGGCATTTGCTCGTCCTCGCCCGTGATCCGGACGGGTACCGGCGGCTTTGCCGCGTCATCAGCGCTGCGCAGCTAGCCGGCGGCGAGAAGGGGCTGCCTCTCTACGACGAGCCGACGCTCGCTGATGCCCATGACGGGCACTGGGTCATCCTCACCGGCTGCCGCAAGGGCGCGGTCCCGGCGGCGCTTGCGGCGTACGGGCCAGCGGCGGCTGCGGGTGAGCTCGCCAGCCTGACTGATGCGTTCGGCGCGGACAACGTGAAGGTCGAGCTGACTATCGGCAACGACCCGGCCGATGACGATCGCAACGACGCGCTGGCGGCGCTGGCCGCCGCGGCTGGCGTCGGCGTGGTCGCTACCGGCAACGTGCATTACGCCGCGCCGCAAGACGCCCGGCTGGCGCAGGCGCTGGCCGCTATCCGGGCTCGGCTCAGCCTGGATGAGATGGATGGCTGGCTGGCCGCCGCTGGCGGCGGGTACCTGCGTTCCGGCGCGGAGATGGCAGCGCGGCTGCGCCGCTACCCCGGCGTGCTGGAGCAGACGGTGGAGCTCGGCGCCGACTGCGCGTTCGACTTCCACGTCATCGCGCCGCGGCTGCCTGATTTCCCGGTCCCGGACCAGCACACCGAGGCCAGCTGGCTACGAGAGCTGGTCGCGCGCAAGGTGTCTGCTCGCTATGGCAGTCCGGAATCCGAGCGCGTTCCCGGCGCCTACGCGCAGATCGCACGCGAGCTGGACGTGATCGAGCAGCTGAGCTTCCCTGGCTACTTCCTGATCGTGCACGAGATCGTGGAGTTCTGCGAGGGCGAGGGCATCTTGTGCCAGGGCCGGGGCTCGGCGGCCAACTCGGCGGTCTGCTACGCGCTCGGGATCACCAGCGTGGATCCGGTACAGCACGGGCTGCTGTTCGAGCGGTTCTTGTCCGCGGGCCGGGACGGGCCGCCCGACATCGACCTGGATATCGAGCACCGGCGCCGCGAAGAGGTCATCCAGCATGTCTACGGCAAGTACGGCCGGGAGAATGCAGCCCAGGTGGCTAACGTGATCAGCTATCGGCCGCGGATGGCGATACGCGACGCCGGCCGGGCTCTCGGCTACGAGCCCGAGCAGCAGGACGAGTGGTCCCGCCAGGTCGGCCCACGGCAGTACGGGCCTGGGCAGCCGGTCCCGCCGGACGCCGGCGTGCCTGACGCAGTGGTCGATCTGGCCGGGCGGATGCAGCGGCTCCCGCGGCACCTCGGCATCCACTCCGGCGGGATGGTGATCTGCGACCGGCCGGTCGGGGAAGTGTGCCCGGTGGAGTGGGCGCGGATGCCGAACCGCAGCGTGCTCCAGTGGGACAAGGACGACTGTGCGTACGCGGGGCTGGTCAAGTTTGACCTGCTCGGCCTTGGCATGCTGACCGCGCTGCGGGACTGCTTCGAACTGGTGGAGCAGGCGCACGGGAGGCGCTGGAGCCTGCACTCGATCCCGCAGGAGGACCCTGGCGTCTACGTGATGCTGCAGGCAGCCGACACCGTCGGGGTCTTCCAGGTCGAGTCGCGAGCGCAGATGGCGACGTTGCCCCGGCTGCGACCGGAGAAGTTCTACGACCTCGTGGTCGAGGTCGCGCTGATCCGGCCGGGCCCGATCCAGGGCGGCTCGGTACACCCGTACATGCGGCGCCGGCATGGGGACGAGCAGCCTGACCTGCCGCACGAGCTGATGCGGACGGCGCTCGGCAAGACCCTCGGTGTCCCGCTGTTTCAGGAGCAGATGATGCAGATCGCCATCGACTGCGCCGGGTTCAGTCCGACCGAGGCCGACCGGCTGCGCCAGGCGATGAGCTCCAAGCGGGCACCGGAGCGGATCGAGGAGCTGCGCGAGCGGCTGCTCGCCGGGATGGCCGAGCGGGGCATCCCGGCCGAGGTGGGGGAGGACATCTACGTCAAGATCCTGGCGTTCTCCAGCTACGGCTTCCCCGAGTCGCACGCGATCAGCTTTGCCTACCTGGTCTACGCCAGCGCGTGGCTGAAGTGCTATTACCCGGCCGCGTTCACTGCGGCGCTGCTGCGCGCCCAGCCGATGGGCTTCTACGCGCCGGCGAGCCTGATTAGTGACGTGCGCCGGCACGGTGTCACGGTGCAGGGCGTGGACGTCAATGTCAGCGGCGTGCTGGCGACACTGGAAAAGACCGAAGATCCCGGCGACGGGGCTGCCCACCCTGACCCGCCCGCCGGCGGTGCGCCGGTACCGGGCCAGCCGGTAATCAGGCTCGGGCTGTCGGAGGTCCGCAATCTCGGCACGAGCGTGGCCGAGCAGATCGTGGCCGGTCAGCCGTACGCCGACCTGGAGGACTTCGCCCGGCGCACGACCGTGCCGGCCGCTGCGCTGGAGGCACTGGCGATGGGCGGGGCGTTCGGCTGCTTCGGCGTGAGCAGGCGCGAGGCACTATGGGCGGCTGGCGCCGCGGCGACCATCCGGCCTGGTCAGCTGCCTGGAACGACGCTGGGCATGACCGCGCCGCGGCTGCCGGCGATGACCGCTGCCGAGGAGACTTTCGCAGACCTGTGGGCTACCGGCACCTACGGGACGCACCCGATCGAGCACATCCGCCCGATGCTCACCGAGCGAGGCGTGCTGCCCGCGGCGAGGCTGACGGGAGCAGAGAACGGCCGGACCGTGCTGGTCGGCGGCCTGGTCACGCACCGGCAGCAGCCAGGGACCGCGCGCGGGGTGGTGTTCCTGAGCCTGGAGGACGAGACGGGCATGGCCAATATCATCTGCCCGCCCAACGTGTGGCAGCGCTTCCGCAAGATAGGCGTCAATGCCAACGCCCTGCTTGTCCACGGCCGGGTTGAGCGGCTGGATGGTGCGGTCAGCCTGCTGGCCATCCGGCTGGAGCGGCTGAGAGTTGTAGCGGCGGCACGGAGCAGGGATTTTCACTAGCAGCGGGGCGGCGCGGCAGGCCCTGACCTAGCCCGCATCCGCTATGCCGGGTGGCAATTTGTACGATCATGACTATGTCAGCCCGAATCCGCCTCCTGGGGTGGCCTGGGCAGCCCGCCTCGTTGCCGAGTGCAGCGAGTGGCCGCCCGCGACTTCGCGGGGAAGATGGGCATTTCATCTGTCCGTGCGCGAAGATGGTCGACACGGCGCGACGCCTACCCGCTGGTGACAGGCCTGCGGCTGGTCCGTGCCAGGCAACCGGTCCGTGCTAGGAAACCGGTCCGTGCTAGGAAACCGGTCCGTGCTAGGAATGCAGAGCAGGAGCGCAGTGCAAGGAGCAGCATGCCCTTCGATGTAGCCAGGACGTTCGCGGAACGATCCGGCGAGAACTTCGCGCTCCACGAGCGGTACATGAACCATCAGCTCGCCAGGACGCTCAGGACTCTGGGCTTCGACCGTAATTACATACGGGGCGAGGGCTGCTACCTCTACGACGACACCGGCGCGCGCTACCTCGACTTTCTGTCCGGCTTCGGCGTCTACGCCCTCGGCCGTAGCCACCCGGCCGTCAGGGCCGCGCTGCACGAGGCGCTCGACCTTGACCTGCCGAACATGGTCCAGATGGACTGCGCACTGCTGCCTGGCCTGCTGGCCGAGCAACTGGTCGCTCGCACCCACCCGGGCATCACCCGCGCCTTTTTCTGCAACTCCGGGGCCGAGTCGATCGAGGCGGCCATCAAGTTCGCCCGCCACTCGACACAGCGGCCGAAGATCCTGTACGCCGAGCACGCATTCCACGGCCTGACCACGGGCGCGCTGGCGCTGAACGGCGGCAAGGAGTTCCGCAAGGGCTTCGGCGACCTGCTGGAATCGGCCGCCGTTCCGTTCGGGGACCTCGACGCCCTCGAGCGCACGCTGCGTAACCGGGACGTCGCCGCCTTCATCGTCGAGCCCATCCAGGGCAAGGGCGTCTACTGCGCGACCCCGGAATACTGGCGAGCGGCCCAGGAGCTGTGCCGGCGCTACGGGACGCTGCTGGTCACCGACGAGGTTCAGACAGGCCTCGGCCGGACGGGCAAGTTCTTCTGCCATGAGCACTGGGGCCTCGAACCCGACATCATCACGATCTCCAAGGCACTGTCCGGCGGCTTCGTGCCGATCGGGGCCATGCTCACCACCGAGAAGATCTTCGCCAGCGTGTATGACTCCATGGAGGACGCGCTCAAGCACTCGACCACCTTCGGCCGCAATCAGCTGGCGATGGTCGCGGGCCTGGCGACGCTAGCCGCGTTCGACGACGAGGACATCGTCGGCCGCGCGGAACGCACCGGGGCAGACCTGCAGGAGAAGCTGCGCGGTCTGGCCGAGCGCTATGAGCTGATCCACGATGTCCGCGGGCTCGGCCTCATGATCGGCATCGAGTTCGGCCAGCCCGAGTCAGGCTCGGCCGGACGCCGCTTCCGGACGCTCGAACGGCTCCGCACCGGCATGTTCTCCCAGCTCGTGGTCGTGCCGCTCTTTCACCGACACCGCATCATCACGCAGGTGGCCGCGGACAATGTCAACATCATCAAGCTCCTCCCGCCGCTCATTTCCGGCCCTGAGGAAGTCGACTACTTCGTGCAGGCCCTTGATGACGTCATGGCAGACGCGCATCGCGGTTCTGGGCTCACCTACGAATTCGGCCGGACCATGGCTCGCGGCGCGCTCAAGCGCAAGTCCCGCCGCAGCGTGGCAAGTGGCAGCCCCGTCGCCGCCCCGGCCAACTCCGCCAGCTCACTCGACTCCGCCAGCTCACTCAGCCCCGCCAGCTCAGTCGATGGCCAGGCCCGCCGGGATGACTGGCAGCCCGCCAGGACGCCGGGCCGGGGCCACGCCCCTGGGTCTGTAACGGATGCGGGCTACGTCCCGGCAGTGGCGTCGATCGAGCCAGGCGACCGGATCGTGATCACCGGCGCGGCCGGTTTCATCGGCTCCGCGGTCGCCAGGGCCGTGCAGGCCAAGGGCGGGCAGGTCGTGGCCCTTGTCGAGCCAGGCGCGGACGCTAAGAACCTACGGGACCTGCCGGATGTCGAGCGCGTCAGCGTCGACATCCGGGATGCAGGGGCGGTCAGGTCCGCCTTCGAAGGCGCCCGGTACGCATTCCACCTGGCGGCTGTGTACCGCCTCTGGGCCCGTGACCCCAGGATCTTCCACGAGGTCAACGTGGGCGGGACGCTCAACGTCATCGACGCCGTGCGGGCTGCCGGGTGCGAGCGGCTGGTCTACACCTCTACTGTCGGCGTGCTCGGGCTGAGCAAGACCAGGCAGGGAGAGCCAGCCGACGAGACTTGCTCTGCGGACCTCGCGCACCTGTTCGGCTACTACAAGCGGACGAAGTTCGCTGCCGAGCATGAGGTGCTCCGCGCGGCGGCTGAGGGACTCGACGTCAGCATCGCGCTGCCGACGTTCCCGCTCGGGCCGGGGGATATCGCACCCACGCCGACCGGCAAGTTCGTGCTGGATTTCCTCAACGGCAAGATGCCGGCCTTCGTGGACACGGCCATGAACGTCTGCCACGTCGACGACCTCGCGCGCGGTCACGTCGCCGCCCTGGAGCACGGCCGGACCGGCCGAAGCTACATCCTCGGCGGCGAGAACATGTCGATGCGCGAGATCCTCCAGGCTCTGGCCGACTGCGCCGGGCTGCCGATGCCGCGATTCGAGGTGCCGCGGCAACTGGTGGTCGCGGCGGGCATGGCGTCCAGCCTCGTCGAAGGCAGGCTGCTGGGGCGTGAGCCCCGGGTGCCCCTGGAGGGCGCTCGGATGGCCACCACAAGAATGATCTTCAACGACGACCGGGCGAGGGCGGAAATCGGGCACAAGTCCCGGCCGGCGCGCCTGGCGATCGAGGACTCGGCGCGCTGGTTCACCGACCACGGTTACGTCTCGGCCGAGCGGCTTGCGGCGATCCGCTGGCAGCGGTAGTCGCCTGGTACTGAGGCCAGCGTCCGCGGCGTCGCGTCGCGTCGAACCAGACCGACCCGGTCGCGCGCCGCAGGCGGCGTCCCGCACATGATCATCCCGACGCTGCCACGGTCTCGCACCGCGGCATTGGGCAAGAGTTACCTACCGTGGCCCCTACAGGGGCAGCAGTAGCGAACCGGCGCCCCAAGGTGGCGCACTTCATGGTTTCCGGGCCCCCCAAGCCCGCAAGTCGGGTTCCGGAAACCATGAACGGCCGGGCACCTTGGCCTCATCAGGCCCCGAGCTGATGAGGCAAGCTGGCGTTCAGTCGAAGGTTGGCTTGCGGTCGCGAGTGCGCTTGAGCTCGAAGAACCCGTCTGTCTCGGTGACGAGCGCGACCCCGTCGAAGAGCCGGCCAGCCGCCTCGCCCTTCGGCGCTGGCGTGACGACCGGGCCGAATATGGCCTTGCCCCGGATCCGGATGACGGGTGTGCCCACGTCCAGGCCGACGTCGTCGAACGCTTCGTGATGCGACGCCTTGATGGCCTCGTCGAACTCAGTGCTCCCCGCCGCGCTCGCGAGCGACTCGGGCAGGCCGACCTCGGCGAGGGCCTCGGGCAGCAGCTTCGGATCCTCGCGCTGCCCGCTCACGTGGATCCGCGTCCCGATGGCGGTGTAGAGCGGCAGCAGCACATCGGGGCCGCGCTCGCTCGCAGCGGCCGCGACGACGCGGATCGGTCCCCACGCCCTGGCCATCCGCGCCAGGTAGTCCTCGTTCAGGCCCTTGCCCTCATGCTGAGTCAGATTGAGGTAGGCGAGCGACATGACGCGCCAGTCGGTGCGGACCGGCCTGACCTTCTCGACTTCGAGCATCCAGCGGGAGGTGATCCAGGCCCACGGGCATACAGGATCGAACCAGAACTGAACGGTCTCGGCCGAATCCCCGTGCGCTGTCTGCGCCTGTCCTGTCTGCGGCTGCGTCGTCACAATCGATCGGAACAGCCGTCAGCAAGCGCGTATTCCGGGTGGCGGCGAGCGGTGCGCAGCGGACTCAGCTCTGGGCCGCGGCTAGCTGGCGGCTCATGAGCTCGATGAGCTTCTCCAGCCCGCGCATCGGCCGCACCATGACGGTAAAGCTGACGAGCTTGTCGTCCTCGTTCCACCGCAGCATGTCGACTCCCTGGATGTAGACGCCTTCCAGTTCTGCCTCGAACTCCAGGACCCCGCTGCTGTCGTCGTGCCATTCATGCACGTAGCGCAGCGACGGGCCGAGGACGGCGATCGCGCCGCTCAGGTACAAGGTGGTCAGCGCCTTGCCCTGCTGCGGCCGGTACACGGCCGGCGACCTGAACTCGACGTCGTCGGCCAGCAGGTCGGCCAGGAGGCCAGGATCGCGACTCTCCGCGACGGCGTGCCAGGCGCGCAGGGCGGGCGGCTGTTCGGGCATGGGACCAGTCAATCAGGCCCGGTCGATCGAGCCCAGTCGATCGACCACCGGCGGCGGGCCGGGGTAACGCGCGGGCAAGCCAAACGCCGCGAACAGGCTGCCGTCGTTGAACGACGCGATCCGGCTGATGCGCCCCGCGCGGATCGTGAGCACCTGGATCGCGTGAGCGCCGTAGCTGCCGTCATCGCCGCGCTGGTAGGCGGCAACCGACGGCTGGCCGTTGGCCTGAACCGCCGTCATCGCGAAGTCGCCAGGCCGGATCAGCACCCGGCTCCCCAGGAACCGGGTGACCTGCTCCCGTCCGGCGAACCAGGTCGCGATCGGCGGCATCTCCAGCACCGCATCCGCGCGCAGCAGCTCGGTAAGCCCCGCCACGTCGGCGGTCTCGAACGCGGCCGCGTAGCGCGACAGGAGCGCCCGGACCTTGGGGTCGTCAGGCTCGAGGATGTCGTCCTCGTCGGGCACCAGGCTCGCGATCTGCGCCCGCGCGCGCTGCAGTGCGCTGTTGGCGGCCGCGGTCGACGCACCAAGCAAGTCAGCGACCTCCGCCGCGTGCCAGCCGAGTACGTCCCGCAGGATCAGCACGGCTCGCTGCCGGGGCGGCAGGTACTGAAGCGCCGCGATGAGCGCGAGCCGCAGGCTGGCGCGGGCCGTGACAACCGCGGCCGGATCGTCGGCGTCGGTTCCCTTCGGCCCAGCCGGGAACGGCTGCAGCCACGGCACGTCCAGATTCGGGACCGGAACGGGGCCGTCCGCGTTCCCCGCCGCCTCGCCCAGCCCGGACGGCAGCGGGCGCCTGGACCGGGTTTCGAGCGCTCGCAGGCAGGTGTTCGTGGCGATCCGGTGCAGCCAGGTGCGCATCGAGGAGCGGCCCTCGAACTCGCTATACGACCGCCAGGCGCGCAGCAGCGTCTCCTGCACCTGATCCTCGGCGTCGTGCAGCGAGCCGAGCATCCGGTAGCAGTGGGCCAGCAGCTCGCCCCGGTACGGGTCGGCGAGCAGCGCGAACTCGTCGCGGCCCGTAACCGTACTGCCGCTGGCTGACATATCCCCTCCTGGCTGCGGCGCCCCTACCTGGGTAGACCCGCGCCGCATCCCAGACTCATCGCTGAGGCCCACCCGATGATTTTGGCGGCTCGCGCGGATCAGTACTGGCGGGGCGCACTGTGCGCTCGACTCAAGTCCACCACGCGAGGGAGATTGACATGACATCGCAGCAGCTAACGGGCCGGACGGCCCTGGTGACCGGGGCCAGCAGAGGCTTCGGCCGCGCCATCGCCATAGCGCTGACCGAGGCGGGAGCGGCCGTCGTCGGTCTCGCCCGCGATGGCGGCCGCCTGGCCGAACTCGGTCAGAAGCTCGGCGACTCGTTCACGCCAGTGGTCGCTGACGCGGCCGATCCGGTGAGCGCCGGTCAGCTCCTCGACCAGTACGATCCCGAGATCCTTGTGCTCAACGCCGGCGTCTCGCCGCTCTCGCGCCCGCTGCACCAGCAGACGTGGCAGTCGTTCAGCCGGGTGTGGGACGTCGACGTCCAGCAGGCGTTCGGCTGGACGCGGGAGGCGCTGCTTCGGCCGCTGCGGCCAGGTAGCGTCGTCGTGGCCATGTCCAGCGGCGCTGCGCTCTTCGGCTCGCCGCTGAGCGGCGGATACGCGGGCGCCAAGGCCACCATCCGGTTCATCGCGTCCTACGCGGCGGCCGAATCGGAGCGCGGCGGGCTCGGCATCAGGTTCGTCTCGGTGCTGCCGCAGCTCACAGCGGCCACCGACCTCGGCGCGGCCGCGGTAGCCGCGTACGCGGCCAGGGAAGGGATGACCGTCGCGGACTTCCTCGCCAGTCGGGGACCGGCGCTCACGGCGGAGCAGGCGGGCGCCTCCATCGGCCAGCTCATCGCCGACCCGGCCCTGAACCAGGCCAGCTACCTGCTCACGGCCGACGGCCTCAAGCCGCTGCCCTAGCTCGTCGTCGAATCCGGGCAGCTGCGCTTGATCAGCCGGAAGAACAGGAACGTCGGCCTGCTGCGGATCTTGTCGTAGCTCTGCGGATCCCGTTGCCGCAGCTCAGGCGATGGTTCTGGCTCGACTAGCCGGTCGATGACGAAGCCCGCGCCGCTGATGGCCGCTGTTATGGCAGTGAGCGGCCGGCGCCAGAAGGTCACGTCGAACGGCTGGCCGCCCTTATGCCAGGTCTCGGTCACCTGTTTGACCGCGAAGTAGTCGTCACGGCTGTGCAGCTGCCAGTCCATCGCCGGGTGATGGGTCGAGAACACCACCGCGCCGCCGGGCGTCAGCACGCGCCGAAACTCCGCGAGCGGCGCGGCCCAGTCGGCGACATAGTGCAGCACGAGTGAGGCGACGACCAGGTCGGCGCTCGCGTCGGCCAGGAAGGTCAGGGGCTCGGCCAAATCGGCGGTTAGGATCCGGGCCCGGTCGCCCATGCGCTGCCTGGCCAGGCGAACCATCTCGGGGCTCACGTCCATGGCGGTCACCGTCGCGCCATTGTCCACGAGCCACTTGGAGAGGGCGCCCGGCCCGCATCCGGCGTCCAGCACCCGCAGCCCGGTCACATCGCCGAGCAGCGAGATGGTGCCCGGCCGCTCGTAGTAGGCGTTAAAGGAATCCTCGTCATTGGCAATGCCATACGCGGTGCCCATGGCGTCGTACTGGCCGGCTGCCCGTTTCCCGTCTCGCACCGGGCTATCGTCGCAGACCGTGCCTATCCCGGCGGTTGCCGGAGCAGCCTAGTGCGCACGACATGGCGGCCGGGCGGTCAGTGGCCGCTTGCGTACACTAGCGACTGGAGCGCACCGCGCGAGGTTCTGCTCCAGCTGGTTGAGGATCTGCCCGAGGGCTAGGCGGGAGGCCATGGCGGCCACTATCGGGCTGGACGCTGTTGGTGCTGCTTCGCTTGCCGACGAGCTCCTGCTGGAAGGGGAGACGCTTCAGTCTGTCTGGCGCTACGTCATCGTCCAGCTTCTTGACGACTACTCCCACGATCTTGCCCGACACGGAGCCTCGGTCGCG
>DATHPF010000170.1:0-38980 GCA_035484155.1 Streptosporangiaceae bacterium | reverse complement strand
CGGCTGGCGCAGGGCGTCAAGAACGTCCCGGTCAAACTCTGGCGCCTCATCCAGGAAAAGGCAGCCATGGTGCGCCAGCGACGCCGCGCCAGGCCGGATGATCCCGCTGCCGCCGCCGACGATGGCTGCCTTGGTCGCCGTGTGGTGCGGTGCGCAGAAGGGCGGCTCAGTGACCAGCGGCCGGTCCGCCTGGAGCGCGCCCGCCACCGAGTGGATAGCGCTGACCTCCAGTGCGGCGGCCGGCTCGAGCACCGGCATGATCGTCGGCAGCCTCTCAGCCAACATGGTTTTGCCGACGCCGGGCGGTCCGAGTAGAAGCATGTGATGACCGCCTGCCGCGCATATCTCGGCGGCTCGCCTGGCTACCGGCTGGCCCACGACATCGGCCAGATCGCGACCGGTGGCGGGCAAGCGCAGCGCCGCGTCCGGCGTCAGTCCAGGCCCGGAGTCGACAATCCGGACCAGCGGATTCGTTCCGGTCGCCTGCCCGCCCCGCAGCCAGTCGATGATCGCGCCCAGGCTCGGCGCGGCGACGACCTGCATCCCCGGCACCAGTGCCGCCTCGGTTGCATTCTCTATGGGCACGACAGCCCGTTCGAATCCGGCGGCCGCGGCCGCTGCGGTGCACGGCAGGACACCCGGCACCGGCCGGAGCCTGCCATCCAAGCCGAGCTCACCGAGGAACACCGTGCCGGCCAGCCGATCCTTAGGCACTGAGCCGTCCGCCGACAGAATCGCTACGGCGATCGCAGCGTCGAAGCCGCTGCCGCGCTTGGGCAGGCTGGCAGGCGACAGCCCGACGG
The DNA here is from genome assembly GCA_035484155.1 of Streptosporangiaceae bacterium. Classification (GTDB taxonomy): domain Bacteria; phylum Actinomycetota; class Actinomycetes; order Streptosporangiales; family Streptosporangiaceae; genus JAJYUU01. The sequence goes on along the minus strand of DATHPF010000170.1, from coordinate 38,177 downwards.
TGATGCGGCGCTGCGGCCAGGCGTGGTGGCTGTTGATGATCGCCGACCGGATCCGGTCCCTGGCTTCGCGCAGCGCCGTGTCCGGCAGGCCGACGAGCAGCAGGGCCACTAGCCCGTTCTCGATGTCAGCCTCGACTTCGACGACATGGCCGCGAACGCCAGCCAGCGCCATCGCATAGGTGCGGGCAAGCGCCATCTAACCCACCCCGCGAACGTGCTCGAGGGTGAAGTCGCCCGACGCGACGCGCAAGACACCAACGGCGTCGATCCTGATCTCCCCGAAGATCAGCCCGTGTGCGTTGACCCAGAGCACGGCCAGCTTCCGCAGCCGCCAGGCTTTCTGGCGCGTAATCGCCTCGATCGGCGACCCGAACCTCAGCCCCGAGCGAGTCTTGACCTCACAGATGACCAGCGTCCGGCCGTCAAGGGCGACGATGTCGATCTCACCGTGCTTGCAGCGCCAGTTCCGATCGAGTATCAGCAGCCCGGCCTCGGCCAGGAATCTCGCCGCTAACTGCTCACCCTGCTGGCCAAGCGCGTCCTTGGCGTTCATGCGCACCACCTCCGGCACGCAACGTTGCCGGAGCCCAGGTGCTACCCGCGCCGCGCTGCAGTGCCCTGTGGACGGCAGAGCATGGACGTAACGCGGTCGTGGAGACACCGCCGCAACTGTCGGCAGCGCCTGCCACAATCCGGCGGATCTAGGCACGGATTCGCCATCTCGAGCCGAGGCCAGAGTCCGGGCGCAAGCCGACGGCCTGAGATGGCAAAAACGGGCAAAACCGACCGCTCGGTGGCAACCTTAGGCCGACAGTGCGACGACGGTCATGATCCCGAAAGGTCTGACACAGCCCAGGCCGAATCCTTCGCCGCGATCGCGGCGGCAGGCCGACCCCGGCGGCATGGCCCGCTATCGGGCTAGCTAATGGGGTGTCAGTTAGCCGTGGGCCAAACGAACCCAGTTCGCCATAGGCTTACTTGGGGTCGGGGATCTCCAGGTCACTCTTGGCGAGTTCCTCGACGTTCACGTCCTTAAACGTGACGACCCGAACATTTTTGACAAAACGCGCAGGCCGGTACATGTCCCATACCCACGCGTCCTGCATGGTGACCTCGAAGAAGACCTCGCCGTTGTCCGCCTGGCGCACATTCAGCTCGACCTGGTTGGTGAGGTAGAACCGGCGCTCGGTCTCCACCACGTGCGTGAACAGGCCAACGACATCGCGGTACTCCCGATAGAGCTGGAGCTCCATCTCGGTCTCGTACTTTTCGAGATCCTCCGCGCTCATCTTCTCCCCTCCGATCAGGCGCCGCGGGCCACTGCCGCGATGCCTGCCGTCGGCCAGCCATGCTCTTCGATGATGTCAACGATAGGGCCATTCTGCCCAGTGCCAGACGGGTAGCACGAGTTCGCCGCCTCTGAGTTGTGCGGACTGGGGTCCGGACAAGCCGGGCTGACCGGGCTAGGCCATGCATCGTCGGAGGCGGGTTCCGCGCCAGCCGCGCCAGGCTCGCCCAGGCTCCCCGCCACGGCCCCCGGCTCGACCGTGCCAGGCTCGAGCAGGCCGCCTGGCCCAGGCTCCAGCAGTCCGTCAGGCCCAGGCTCGAGCAGGCCGTCAGGTCCTAGCTCGAGCAGGTCATCTGGACCGGCAGCACCCAGATCGGCAGGCATGCGCCCGCGAACGTTCACGAAGGACTTCCGGTGCTCGGGGCAAGGGCCGTGCGAATCCAGCGCACGCATGTGGCTACGGGTCGAATATCCCTTATGCCGGGAGAATCCGTAGTCCGGGAACCGCAGGTGCAATTCGCACATCAGCGCGTCCCTGGTCACCTTGGCGATTATCGAGGCCGCCGCGACGCAGGCGGCGACCTGGTCGCCCTTCCACATCGCAAGCGCCGGGGCCGGGAGCCCGCGGACCGGGAACCCGTCCGTGAGCACGTAACCTGGCGTCCTGCCCAGCCCGGCCAGTGCCCGGCGCATCCCCGCCACGTTGCACACGTGCAGGCCGACGCGGTCGATCTCCGCCGCGGGGATGATGACCACGCTCCAGTCGAGCGCCGCGTCCATTATCTGGCTATATGCGACATTGCGCGCCTGCGCAGTCAGTGCTTTCGAATCCGCCAGCTCGGTCATCTTGGCGATCTTGGACGGCTTCAGCATGACGGCGGCCACGACCAGGGGCCCGGCGCACGCACCGCGTCCAGCTTCGTCAACGCCTGCTATTGGAGCCAGACCTGCTCGCGCGAGGACTCGCTCGTATCCGCTGAGTCCGACGTCGCGCCTGGGCGTGTAGCCGATGGGCCGCCCCTGCGGCGGGCCCGGCACGCGACCCCGCTGCGCGCTCGCCGCCCGACGCTGCTGAGCGCCCACAGCCGTCACCGATGCCGCAGGCCGCGGCCCGTCCGCGGCCTGCGCGTTAGCCGACTCCGCACCCGGCGTTGCAGCCAGGTCAGCGGCACGGCGCCGGCGAACCCGGCGGCGAGCGGCAGGTACGGCGCTTCCGGCTGGACCTTCGTCCCGAGCAGCCGCTGTGCCGCGGCGTCCTGCGCTGCGTCGGGCGCGGACGGCTGCCCAGACGCCGCGGCCGCTGACTTGCTGACGCCTGGCTGGCTGAACGTCGACGGGATTGGCAGGATCCGCCAGTGGCTAGGCGGCCACACGATCACGAAGGCCCGCCCGACGACCTGGCTGATGGGGATGGTGCCGCCGCCGGGATCGAACTGCCGCAGGCGCGAGTCGTCCGAAATCTGCCGGTTGTCACCCATGACCCACAGCCGGCCAGGCGGCACGATCTTGTTGAAGTGGATCTGCGACGGAGCCGCGCCTGGATACAGATAAGACGACTCATGCAACGGCACGCCATTGACGGTGACCAGGCCGGCCGTACAGCAGGCGACGTCGTCGCCCGGCACGCCGATTACGCGCTTGATGTAGTCCGTCTGGCCGACCGGCGTCCCGAACAGGCCAGCGATGGAGTGAAACAGCGGCTTGAGCGTCGCGTCGTACGCACGCACCAGCGGATCTGAGGTCGGCCTGGTAGGCGGCGCCGCGGGGTCCCAGGAACCCACGCCGTTGAAGACGATGATGTCGCCCGGCTGAACGCTGCGGAAATGATAGACGAGCTTATTGACGAGCACCTTGTCGCCGATCATCAGCGTGTTTTCCATCGAAGACGACGGGATGAAGAACGGCTGCACCACGAACGTCTTGATGACCAGCGCGATGGTCAGCGCCACGATGATCAGGATGGGCAACTCGCGCCAGGTCGCGCGGCTCCGCTTCTTAGTGGCACCGGGCTTCTCAATGGCACCGGGCTTCTCAGTGCCACCGGGCTTCTGAGCGGTTCCGGCGGGCGGAGCCTGCCCGTCGGGCGGGCTAGCTGGCGGCGAGTCAGGCAGCGGAGCCCCGAGAACACCGGTCATGGGCTCGTCGACAGGCGGCTGTGCTGCGGCTGACGTGCCGGCAGCGTAAGCGCCCCGATACCCCCCCGGCTGACCGCCCCGGTCTGTGCTGCTGGTCAGATCCGGGGATGCGGGCCCCTGGGCAAGCCGATCCGGGCTGCCCTGATCGTCATTCATCATCGATGAGAGCCTATCCCCGCCGCCAGGGCTGCGCCTCCAGCCGCGAGCCAGCCTGCCGGGCAGGCCTCCGGCCATCCAGTCACCGGCGACCGCGCTCGCTGGGTCGGCTGCTCCGTGCTCTGATCCGCCTCGACAACCACCAGACCGGGAACGTGGCCGTTACTCCCGCCGCCGACGGCACGTACGGGGCGACTGGCCGGACTGAAACCCCGCGGAGAAGCTCGGCAGCGGCCGGGGCCGAGCTGGGTACAGCGGCCGCCGCGCCTGCATCACTCGTGATGCCGGGCTGCTTGAAAGTCGCCGGGATGGGCAGGACCCGCCACTGGCTAGGCGGCCAGATGATGAGGAATGCCCGCCCGATCACCTCGTCCTCGGGGATCATGCCGTTGCCCGGGTCGGCCTCGTGGCCGCGCGAGTCGTCGGAGATGCTCCGGTGGTCGCCGAGCACCCACAGGTAACCGGCCGGGACCGTGACATTGAACCTGGCTGGGATGCCGAGCGGGGCGCTGTCCGACTGGTCGCCCGGATACAGGTAAGACTGCTCATGCAGCGGCACGCCGTTCACCGTGATGAGGCCGCTGGCATTGCAGCACACGACGTGATCACCGGGCACGCCGATGACCCGCTTCACATAGTCCGTCTGCCCGATCGGCGTGCCGAACAGACCGCCGATCGAGTCGAAGAGCTTGCGCACCGTGTCGTCATAGGCGCGTGCCAGCGGATCGGCGCTGGTGCTGGACGCCGGTGCCGCGGCATTCCAGCTGCCGCTCCCGTCGAAGACGACGATGTCACCAGGATGGATCGACCGCACGTGGTAGACGAGCTTGTTCACCAGGACCTTGTCCTGGAGAGCCAGGGTGTTCTGCATCGATCCGGTCGGGATGACGAAGGCCTGGACCACGAAGGTCTTGATCAGCATCGCGATCACGAGGGCCACGATGATCAGGACAGGCAGTTCACGCCAGAGTGAGTGCCTCGGGCGGCTGGGCGCGGCGGGCCCGCTCGGCGGTGCGGGCTTGTCCGCGCTGTCAGCGGCGACCGTTTCCGGCTCGGGCCCGAGCGGATCGATGTCTGCCATCAGGCATGACTCGCATTACCGCAAACACCACTGCTGCCCGCACGGGCACTGTCGGCACCGGTGGCACCAGGCATTCGCGTTACCTTTGCGCGAGGGGCTGAGGTGGCACCGGCGGGCTTACCGACCATCCCGACAGGCCGCCACCGGGGGTGGGCGGAATGACCAGGCCAGCGAGCACGTCGCCGGCCCGGCACCAGGCGACCTACTTAGCGGGCGTGGTCTCGCGCCGCTCACGGATCCTGGCGGCCTTGCCGCGCAGCGAGCGCAGGTAGTACAGCTTCGCGCGCCGGACCCGGCCGCGGGTGACAACTTCGATCTTGTCGATCGCCGGCGTGTGCACCGGGAAGGTGCGCTCCACTCCGACGCCGTAGCTGACCTTGCGAACGGTGAAGGTCTCGCGAGCGCCGCCGCCTTGCCGGCGGATCACGACGCCCTGGAAGACCTGGATCCGCGATCGGTTGCCTTCCGTGACGTTGACGTGCACCTTGAGGGTGTCACCAGGCCGGAAGCCGGGAATGTCGGATCGGATCTGTGCCTGCTCAAGCTCGGCAATCGCGGTGTGCATCGCTGCGGTTTCCTCAAGTCAGTCATCAGCGCACGCCTGCGACGCGCTGGATCGGTTTGTGTGCCAGGCAGGCACCCGGCAGCCCCCCGGCGGCTCAGCCAGCGGCGGGGCAGTGCCTTTTAGTGTGCCACATCTTTGCCGCTGATCGGAAAGCCAGCCCGACTTAGCACATCACGATCATGATCACTGAGGCGTCCAGGCAGCTCAGCGGCCTGCCCGCCAGACTGATCCTGGCCGGCCGCCAGCAGCCGGGCGACGAGGTCGGGCCGGTTCTGCGCAGTCCGGCGCAGCGCCATGTCCCGTCGCCAGCCGGCGATCGCGCCGTGGTCACCGGACAGGAGCACAGGCGGCACCTCGCGATCCCGCCAGACTCGCGGCCGCGTATAGGCAGGCCCTTCGACCAGGCCAGCCATCGGGCCGCCGGACGAGCCGCCGTCAAAGCCGAAGGAGTCGTCGGCCGCCGATGCGGCGTTGCCGAGTACGCCTGGCAGCAGCCGGGCTACGGCCTCGGTCATGACCAGCACGGCCGGTTCGCCACCGGCGAGCACGTAGTCGCCGATGCTGACCTCCTCGACCCGCATCCGCGACCGTGCCTCCTCGGCTACCCGCCCGTCGATCCCTTCGTATCGGCCGCAGGCAAAAATCAGCCACGGCTCGCTGGCATACCTGGCCGCGTGCTGCTGAGTGAACGGCACGCCGGCGGGCGTCGGAATCACCAGCAGGGGATCGCTGCCTCGCGCCGCCACCGAGTCCAGCGCATCGCCCCAGGGCTCCGGCTTCATCACCATTCCAGGCCCGCCGCCGAACGGCGAGTCGTCCACGGTGTGATGGACGTCATGCGTCCAGCTCCGCAGATCGTGCACCGCGAACGTGATGTCACCCCGCTGGGCCGCCTTGCCGATGAGCGAGACAGTCAGCGGAGCGAAGTACTCGGGGAAGATCGTGATGATGTCGATCCGCACCTTGGGCCTCCGCTAGAGAGCCGCCTCCGGGTCCAGCAGGCCAGGTGGCGGATCGATCCGCACCACACCCCCGGCCACGTCGACCTCGGGCACGATGGCCGACACGAACGGAATCATGATCTCCGTGCCGGCCCGCTTGCCAGTGCCCGCCACCACCAGCAGATCCTGGCCGTGATGCAGGACATCGGAGACATCGCCGACCTGCTCGCCGTCAGTGGTGACGACTGCCAGGCCGATCAGCTGATGATCGCGGAACTCGTCCGGATCGACGATGTCCTCGAGTTGCTCCGCGTCCACGAGGAGAAGGACGCCGCGGAGGTCGTCGGCCCCGTTCCGGTCCTGAATGCCATTGAAAGTCACCAGGAGCCGGCCGGAGTGCCAGCGGGTGCGCTGCACCGTCAGCGGGCCGGCCGTCGCCGGGTCGGTCGCCAGTACGGTCCCCTGGGCGAGCCTCAGCTCAGGATCGTCGGTCCGGACCTCGACGGCGAGCTCGCCCTGAAGTCCGTGCGGCCTCGAGATTCGGCCGACTACCAGCTGCATGGCGGCTAGCGGACCTCGTCGGCATCCAGCAGGTCAACGCGGACGTAGTTGTTGCCGGCCAGCGAGCCGACCACCGTCCGCAGGGCCCTGGCGGTTCGTCCGCCCCGGCCGATGACCTTGCCCAGGTCGTCCGGATGCACGCGCACCTCAAGCACGCGCCCGCGGCGCAGGCCACGGCTGCCAACCTGGACGTCGTCCGGATGCTCGACTATGCCCTTGACCAGGTGCTCCAGGGCCTCCTCGAGCATGTCAGGCTCCGCTGCCATCCGCGTCGCCAGTGCTCTCGGTGCTCTCGGTAGCAGCGCTGTCGTCGTCAGCGCTATCGGCCGCCACCTCGGCGATGGCCTCGGCCTTAGCCTCAGCCGTCGCGGCCGCGTCTGCCTCCGCCGCCGGGTCCGCCGCCGGGTCCGCCGGCTCGTCCGGCTTCGCGGCCGGCTTGGGCTTGGCTGGCTTCTCGGCCTTCTCGGCCTTCTCGGCCTTCTCGGCCTTCTCCGGCTTGGCGTCGCTCTTGGCGTCGGCGGCCTTGGCGTCGCTCTTGGCGTCGGCGGCCTTGGCGTCGGCAGCCTTGGCGTCCGTCCTGGCCTTCGGCTTGGACTTCGCGCCGCTCTCCGTCAGCGTCTCGGCGACCGCCGCGGCGAACGCCACCTTGCGGTCGGCCCTGGGCTCGGCGGTGCGCAGGGTGCCCTCAGCGCCTGGCAGGCCCTTGAACTTCTGCCAGTCGCCGGTGATCTCGAGGAGCTTGCGGACCGGGTCGGTCGGCTGTGCGCCGACGGACAGCCAGTGCTGGGCCCGCTCGGAGTTCACCTCGATAAACGACGGCTCGGCCTTCGGGTGGTACTTGCCGATCTCCTCGATCGCGCGACCGTCTCGCTTGGTGCGGGAGTCGGCGATGACGATGCGGTAATACGGCGCGCGGATCTTGCCCAGGCGCTTCAGCTTGATCTTGACAGCCACGGCTGTGGTCTTCTCCCAGCAAATTGGTGTCGGGCAGGTCGCCGTCCAGGTGAGGACCGGACGTGCCGCTGCCCAGATGGGTGCCGGCTAGGCGAGTTAGAGAGGGCCTCGCGCGACCGAGCATAGCGTTGACATTCTGCCAGACGTGCCCGCCAGAGCGTAATCAAGAGGCTCGTCGGACCGACGAGGGGCGTGTGCTAGCGGCCCTTCTTGCCCGGCCGACCGCGGAAACCAGGCGGCAAGTTGGGCTGCCCAGACCCGAAGGCGCCGGGCTGCACCGGCAGCTTGAAGGCATTGTCACCGCCAAGGCCAGGCAGCGCGCCGAAGCCAGGGAGCGCCGCCGGGCTGGCCGCGTTCCCATTGCCGGCGGCGCCCTGGCCGAGGGCAGCCGGATCTAGGCCCGGCTGCTGCTCCAGGGCCGGCCGCACGCTCTGCGGGCTGCGGTTGGCGCCAGCTGGGCGGCCGCCGCCCTTGCCCTTCTTCTTCGCCTTGCCGCGCGTCTTGCTCTGCCGCCGCGGGCCCATGCCAGGCATGCTGCCCATCATCTGCCGCATCATCTTCTGGCCCTCTTGGAACCGGACGATCAGCTGGTTGACCTCGCCGACCGTGACACCGGAGCCCTTGGCGATCCGCGCCCGCCGCGACCCGTTGATGATCTTTGGGTTGCGCCGCTCCTCGACCGTCATCGAGCTGACTATCGCGGCGGCGCGATCCAGGTCTTTGTCGCTGACCTGGCTGAGCGCCTCACGGTTCTGGGCGGCTCCGGGCAGCATCCCCAGCAGGTTGCCGATCGGTCCGAGCTTGCGGACCATCGCGAGTTGCTCGACAAAGTCCTCGAGCGTGAAGGCCTCGCCAGAAGTAAGCTTGCCCGCCATTGCGGCAGCCTGGTCCTGATCAAACGTGCGCTCGGCTTGCTCGATCAGGCTGAGGACGTCACCGAGGTCCAGGATTCGTGAAGCCATCCGGTCGGGGTGAAAGACATCGAAGTCCTCGAGCTTCTCCCCCGTCGAGGCGAACATGACCGGCTTGCCGGTCAGCTGCCTGATTGACAGCGCCGCGCCACCGCGGGCATCGCCGTCGAGCTTGGTCAGGACGACGCCGTCATAGCCGACGCCATCCAGGAACGCCTGCGCCGTCTGCACGGCGTCCTGGCCGATCATCGCGTCGACCACGAACAGGATCTCGTCCGGATCGACAGCGTCCCTGATGTCGGCCGCCTGCCGCATCATGTCCTCGTCGATGCCAAGGCGTCCGGCGGTGTCGATGATCACAACGTTGTGCAGCTTGCGCTGCGCCTCGGCGATGCCGAGATTGGCGGCGTGGACCGGATCACCGACGCCGCTGCCAGGGAATGGCGCGAACACCGGCACCCCGGCCCGCTGGCCGAGAATCTCGAGCTGCTGGACGGCATTGGGCCGCTGGAGGTCGGCCGCGACCAGCAGCGGGGTGTTGCCCTGCGACTTCAGCCACAGCGCCAGCTTGCCGGCCAGTGTCGTCTTACCTGAGCCCTGGAGACCGGCCAGCATGATCACGGTCGGGGGCACCTTGGCGAAGCGCAGCCGCCTGGCCTCGCCGCCCAGGATCTCGATCAGCTCTTCGTTAACGATCTTGATGACCTGCTGCGCCGGATTGAGCGACTCGGAGACCTCGGCTCCGCTGGCCCGTTCCCGCACCTTGGCGATGAAGTCCCTGACCACCGGGAGGGCGACGTCCGCCTCGAGCAGGGCGATCCGGATCTCCCGGCAGGTGGCGTCGATGTCTGCCTGGGACAGCCGCCCGCGACCGCGCAGCGAGGTGAAGACCTGAGTTAGCCGATCGGAAAGTGTCTCGAACACGTCGGGCTGCCGTCCTCCCACCTGATTTTCTGCTTCAAGGCTATCGGGTGAGCGGCGGCCTCCACGCACCGCTGACTTCTGGGCCGCCCAGCGGCCGCGCTGACGGGCTCCCAGCCGCCTCTTACGGGTGCCCATCGTCTCGAGCGCCGCTGGTCACGTGCGGGCCGGCCAGTAGCTGTCTCGCATTTCGCATACGTGCGCCTGAGACCTTATCGGCATAGCAAAAGACGCACGAGAAAATTGCGGTCTTGTCGGGCCTAAGAGTGCCACGTAGCGTTCTTGATGGCGAGATTATCTGACATAGCGTGGCGTGGAGGCGGCTGGTGGATCTAAGCGAGGGCCGCTATCTCTTAGATTCGGATGAACGGGTATCTGGCGCAGCAAGTCCGGCATTACAGCCAGCGTCCGCGGATTGCGCCGAGGGTCCGGCCGGGGATGATGGGCTTTTAGCGGAGGCAGCGAATTTCGTTGCCTTATTCCACGCCGAGAATCCAGCCGCTGGCTCGCCGGCGGAGCGAATGAGTCAGATACGACGCGAAGTCGCGGCCACCGGGACCTACCGCCACACGGAGGCGGAGCTGACGTTCGCCGCGCAGGTCGCGTGGCGCAACAGCTCGCGCTGCATCGGCCGGCTGTACTGGCGGAGCCTGCGCGTACGCGACCGGCGGCACATCACCGCGGCGGCTGACATCGCGGCCGAGTGCGTCGCTCACCTCCGAGCCGCGACCAACGGCGGCCGGGTCAGGCCGTTGATCACCGTGTTCGCGCCCGACGCTCCAGCCCGGCCGGGCCCGCGCATCCTGAGCTCCCAGTTAGTCCGCTACGCCGGGCACCAGGACGTCAGCGGGACCGTCACCGGTGACCCGGCGAACCTCGGCCAGACCCGGATGGCCCGCCAGCTCGGCTGGCCAGGGCCGGACCGGCCAGGCCGGTTCGACGTGCTGCCGGTGCTCATCCAGGCTGCGGCCAAGCCGCCGACATGGCACGAGCTGCCGTCCGACGCCGTGCTCGAGGTGCCCGTGCAGCATCCCGACTTCAGCTGGTTCGCTGACCTCGGGCTGCGCTGGTACGCCGTGCCGGTGATCAGCGACATGCACCTGGTGGCAGGCGGCATCTGCTATCCGGCGGCGCCATTCAACGGCTGGTACATGTGCACCGAGGTCGGTTCGCGTGACCTTGGCGATGTAGGGAGGTACAACGAGCTGCCCAGGATCGCCGAGCGGATGGGCCTGCGCACCGGCAGCGACCGCAACCTGTGGAAGGACCGGGCACTGACGGAGCTTAACCTCGCCGTCATCCACTCCTTCGAGTCAGCCGGGGTCACGATCACCGATCACCACACCGAGTCCGTCCGGTTCCTCAAGCACCTGGAGTTAGAGGAGCGCCAGGGCCGGGCCTGCCCGGCGGACTGGACCTGGATCGTTCCGCCGACGGCCTCGTCGGCAACTGCCGTGTTCCACCGCTACTACGAGGACTTCGATCAGTCGCCGAACTTCTACCGGCGCGGGGATGCGGCGAGCTGCCCGGCTGACCCGCGCGCAGCTAGTAGCGCGTCGTCGTAGTGAACCCGGTCGCGCGGTATCCCAGCCCTGGTCAGCGCGCGGATGCTCTCGCGCACCATATCGGCTGGCCCCGCGACGTAGGCTTCGCAGTCGCGGTGCGGCATGTACCGGGCCGCTACCCTGCCGACGTTGCCCTGCATGCCGTCGAATGCCGGATCGTCCGACGTCACCGGCGCGAGCTGGAAGCCGTGATAAGCATCGGCCAGTCGCCACAGGTCCTTGAGGTCGTAGAGCTGCTCGCGGTTGCGGGCCCCGTAGAACAGGTAGATCTGGCGCGGCGTCGACGCTGACTCGCGCACCGCCTGCTCGACGATCGCCTTGATCGGCGCCAGGCCGGTGCCTCCCGCGATGCACAGCAGGTCCCGGCGACCGGCTGGCGCGAGCGTCATCGTGCCCAAGGCCGGGCCGAGGATCAGCTCGTCGCCGACCTTGGTGTGGTGCACGAGCGTCCGGCTGACCCAGCCGCCGGGGATGGCCTTGACATGCAGGGTGATCAGGCCGTCCTCGCGCGGCCGGCAGGCTATCGAATACGGCCGCCAGACGTGCGGCCACCGCGACGTCTGGAGCGTCAGGTGCTGGCCGGGCTCGTACGGCAGCACGCGGTCGGGCGCAACGGTAACGATGGCGATGTCGCCAGCCAGCCGGTCCACCTGGGTGACCTCGGCCGTCCAGTAAGCGGGCGCGACAAGCGCGTCCTCCTCCGCCGCCCGGATCATCAGCGCCGCCGCGGCCGCGAACGTCTGAGTCCAGGCAGCCTCGGCTTCGCTGGTGAAGGCCGACCCGGCGAACGCCCGCAGCGTCGCGATGAGGGCCTCACCCACAGCGTCGTACATGTCGGGACTGACGCCGTACTTGCGGTGATCCCGTCCCAGCTGGCTCAGGTAGCGCGCCATCTCCTCCGGTGTGCTCAGGCTCTCCACGATGCGCCCGAGCGCCCTGAACAGCCGGTCGCGCTGCTCGTCCATGGCGGGCGGAAAAAGCTCACGCAGACCCGGCCGCCGCAGGAAGAGCCACGCGTAGAAGTAGCCGACGGCCTCGTCTCCCGCGTTGACCACGTGAACGAACGTGTCCCTGATGGCGACGATGGCTGGATCGGCGACGGCAGGCCCAGCACTATCAAGCCCAGCACCATCCGGCCCAGCACCATCCGGCCCAGCACCGGCGGGACTTGGCGGATTCGGCATCTCGCCTGACGGGGCCTCGGCCGCCTCTGCCGGGTCGTCAAAATCCATGTCCTGCAGGCCGTCGCGAAGCCTGGTCAGCGCGTCGAGGTCCTTACGCCAGGTCCGCAGCCGCCACCACGGTAACGTCCTGCGGTCAGAGGCAGCCTGGCTAGCCAGACTCCCGTCGGGCGCGGACAGCGTGCTGGACTGCGCGGAATCGGATCGGCGTGACATCGCAGTCAGCGTCCAGTGCGCCAGGGATACAACAAACTCCCATCCGATTCCTGGCCCAGCGGCTCGCATTGCAGCGCATGAGCTGATCCGGCCGCCGCCAGCTCCTAGCCGGTCGGCGCTTTTGCTCAGCATAGGGCCGGAAGCGTAATGAGTCAGGCATTTGCCGAATGGCAGGCGTGTAACGGAAAGAAGGCCATTGATCGGGCATCGACACTGCTAACTTTCGCAGGACCCGTGCAATAACGCTAGCCGTGCAATGTCACCGTGCAATTTCACCGTGCAATGTCACGGGGCCTTGGCGAATTGACGCCGGGCCGGACCTAGACGCTTGCGGTATCCGGCCATGCACGCGCAGGCGCTAGCCGAGGATCGCGTCGACGAAAACGCCGGGATCGAAGTACGCCAGGTCGTCGGGACCCTCGCCGAGCCCCACCATCTTGACCGGCACGCCAAGCTCGCGCTGGACCTGGATGACGATGCCACCCTTCGCAGTCCCGTCGAGCTTGGTCAGGATGATCCCGGTGATGTCGACAACCTCGGCGAAGACGCGCGCCTGCCGCAGGCCATTCTGGCCAGTGACAGCGTCCAGAACGAGCAGCACCTCGTCGACGGTGCCGTGCTTCTCGATCACGCGCTTGATCTTGCCAAGCTCGTCCATCAGGCCAGCCTTGGTGTGCAGGCGGCCAGCCGTGTCGACGATCACGGTGTCGACGCCCTGCTGAATGCCCACGTTGACGGCCTCGAACGCCACGCTCGCCGGGTCGGCGCCTTCTTTGTCCGAGCGGACAACCTGCGCACCCACGCGGTCGCCCCAGGTCTGGAGCTGGTCGGCGGCCGCGGCGCGGAAGGTGTCGGCAGCGCCGAGCACGACAGTCTTGCCATCGCCGACCAGTACCCGGGCCAGCTTGCCGCAGGTAGTGGTCTTGCCCGTGCCGTTCACACCGACCACGAGTACCACCGACGGCCTGTCGCCATGCCTGGCCAGGCGCAGGGTCCGGTCCATGTCGGGGTTGATCATGGCGATCAGCTCGGCTCGCAGCAGCGCCTTGACCTCGGCCGGGTCCTGCGTGCCGACGACCTTGACCTCGGTCTTCAGCTTCTCGACCAGCTCGCGGGCCGGGCCGACACCCATGTCGGCGCTGATGAGCGTGTCCTCGATGTCCTCCCAGGCCTGCTCGTCGAGCTTGCCCGACGAGATGAGGTTGAGCAGCACCGAGCCCATCGCTGACTGCGACCGCGCGAGCCTGCTGCGCAGCCGTGCCAGGCGTCCCGCCGACGGTGGCGGGCGCTCGACGACGACGCCGGGGACTTCCGCGATGTCTGGCGGGACGATGACGTCAGGCGGCGCAGTCGGCGCGGCGGGCTCAGGCGGGGCGAGCGTGCCGGTACCGGCGGCGTCGTCGCCGCGCTCGAGCGTGCCGACGCCGCCGCCTGAGTTGCCTTGACCGCCTGGCGGCAGCGACTTGCGGCGTGAGCGTACGAACGAGGTGAGGCCTGCGGCGCCGCCGCCAGCGACAACGACGGCGACAGCAATGATGAGATCTTCAACCATGGCGCAACCAGTGTGTCAGACCACCGGCGATGCACCGGCCAGGCCGGCCCCCAGCGCCGGGAGCCGCTAGACGGTCTCGCGCTCCCGGAGTCGCTGGCTGATGACGGCGGACACGCCATCGCCGCGCATGCTGATCCCGTACAGGGTGTCCGCGACTTCCATGGTCCGCTTCTGGTGGGTCACGACAATGAGCTGGGACACATCCCGCAGTTCGGCCAGGATCTCCAGCAGCCGCTGGAGGTTGGTGTCGTCCAGGGCCGCCTCGACCTCGTCGAGCACGTAGAACGGCGACGGCCTGGCCTTGAAGATGGCCACCAGGAAGGCGATGGCCGTCAGCGACCGCTCTCCACCGGACAGCAGCGACAAGCGCTTGACCTTCTTGCCAGGCGGCCTGGCCTCGATGTCGATGCCCGAGCTCAGCATGTCGTCCGGTTCGGTCAGCACCAGGCTGCCGTCGCCACCGGGGAACAGCCTGGCGATGATCACCTCGAATTCGCGCGCGATGTCGGCGTAGGCCGACGTGAACACCTGCTGCACGCGCTCGTCGACCTCCCTGATCACGGTCAGCAGGTCGCGGCGGGTCTTCTTCAGGTCCTCAAGCTGGGCGACGAGGAACGCGTGCCGCTCCTCGAGCGCGGCGAACTCCTCGAGCGCCAGCGGGTTCACCCTGCCGAGCTGGTCGAGTTGGCGCTGCGCGTGCTGGGCACGCCGCTCTTGCGCCTCCCGGTCATACGCGACCGCGAGCCGACCCTCGTCCGCGCCTGGCACGAGGACATCAGGGCCGTATTCGGCGACGAGCACATCGGACTCGGTGGCGAATTCCGCCAGGGCCCGCGCGGCGATCTGCTCGAGCTGCAGCTGCCGGGTGGCCCTGGCGATCTGCGCGCCGTGCGCGCTGTCGACGACCTTCTCCAGCTCGTCAGAGACGTCCCTGATCCTGGCCCGGACCGCCTTGAGCTCGCCGTCTCTGCCCTTGTGCGCTTCCTCGGCCTGCTGCCGGTCGGCATCGGCCGCGGCCGCCGATTGCTCGATCCTGGTCAGCACGATCCTCGCGCCCGAGGCCACGGCGCTCGCGACCACCGCCCCGGCGGCGCGGCGCTCCGCCCGCGCCAGGGCCCGCGCCGTAGCCTGTCGCTCGGCGATGGCGGCGGAAATTAGCGCGTCGCCGCGGCCGGAGATCGCACGCTGCCGCTCCTCGACGGTGCGCACCTCCAGCCTGGCTTCCATCTCGGCGCCCCGCGCCGCGACCGCCGCGTCGGCGAGCTGCTGGCGGTCGGCCGGCCCGGCGTCCGCGTTCGCCCCAGCCGCGCTCGTCTCAGGCGTGGTCGTCCCTGCGGGGTCCGCCGCCTCCTGCTCGGCCAGCCTTGCCTCGGCCTCAGCGACCTGGGCCAGACTCTGCTGGCGGGACTTCTCGGCGGCGGCGATGGCGGCCGTGAGGCGCCCCGTCTCGTCCCTGGCCGCCCTCGCGCGGCCCGCGAGCGAGCCGAGCTTGCCCGACGTCTCGGCCGCGGCCGCGTCGGCGTGCTGGAGCGCCGCGGCCATCTCGGCCAGCACCTGCCGCGCCTGGTCCTCGTCTTCCAGCGCCGCCGCGAGCCTCCGCTCGGCCCGAAGGCACCGCTGGTCAGCGTCGCCGACTTGCGATGCGGCCTCGCTCGCCGCTGCCCGCAGGCTGAGCAGACTCTGCCCGGCGGCCGCGCCGCCGCGCGCCCAGTGCGCGCCGAGGACGTCGCCGTCAGTCGTCACGACTCGCAGTCCCGGCTGCGCGCGCAGCACCCGGACGGCATCGGCAAGGTCCCCAACCACCACGACGTCACCGAGCAGTTCCGCGACCGCGCCGCCAAGCTCCGCCGGTGCACTAACAAGATCCAGAGCATGGGTAACGTGGCCGATTCCGGCCTCCGCCGCCAGACCTGCGAGGTCAGCGGGCAGCCGGCCAGCCGCCGTGACGAGTGGCTGGCCATTGCCATGAGCGGCGATCACCAGCCCGGCCCGGCCAGCGTCCTGGTCGCGAAGCGCCGTCAGGATGTCCACGGCCGAGTCCAGGCCGGCGACCACCACGGAGCCAGCCGCCGCGCCAAGCGCGGCCGCGATCGCTTCCTGCGCGCCGTCTTGCACGGTCAGCAGGTGCGCGAGCGGCCCGAGCACGCCGCTGAAGGCGCCGGGCCCGGCGAGCAGTACCTCGGATGCGTCGGCGCCGCTGGTGACGGCCTCGGCCAGCGCCTGTGCCCTGGCCCGGAGTCCAGCCCGCTGGTCGCTGGCAGCGTGCTCGGCCTTGCGCAGCTCGGCCACAGTCGCCGACGCCGCCGCCAGTGCCGCGGCCGCACGCTCCTGCGCCGCCGTCAGGTCCGCCCGGCCATCCTCCCGGCCCGACATCAGATCCTGCAGGGCCGCGTACTCGACCTGGGCTTGCTCGGCCCTGGCGCGGGCCTGGGCTTGTGCCTCGGCCAGCCGCCCGGCTTCCTCCTGCGCCGCCGTGACGCGGGACGTCGCGGACTCGACCTGGCTGCGCAGCCGGGCCAGCCGGTCGGCGCGCTGCGCAGCCGCCTTGGCGTCCGCGGCCAGCCGCCGCTCGTTGTCGGCCAGCGCGGCCTCGGCCAGCGTCCGGCTAGCGACCGCGGCGGTCAGCTGCTGGCGCGCCTCCGCGAGCCGATCAGCTAGTTCCTGTTCCTGGGCTCGCAGCTGGGCGGCTTCCTGCTCCAGCTCATCGGGATCGCGGCCCGCTCGCTGCGGTTCCGGCGCGGACAGGTGCCGATGGCGCTCGGCCGCGAGGCCCTGGATCCCGCGCATGCGCTCGGCAAGTGCTGACAGTGCGAAGAACGCGTCCTGCGCCGCCGCCAGCCGCGGCGCATGCTGCTGTGCGGCGGTCTCGAGCTCGGCCTCTGTCTCTCTCGCCTGCGCGAGCGTGAGCTCCAGCGCGGCCCGCACCTGAACCGCGGCCGCCTCGTCGTTCTGATCTTGGGTGAGCTCCGCGGCGAGCGTGACGTAGTCGTCGGCCAGCAGTCGCAGCTTCGCGTCGCGCAGGTCCGCCTGGATCACGACGGCCCGGCGCGCGATCTCGGCCTGGCGGCCAAGCGGCTTCAGCCGGCGGCCGAGCTCGGCGGTGAGGTCGACGAGCCGGGTGAGGTTGGCCTGCATGGCGTCGAGCTTGCGGACCGCCTTCTCCTTGCGACGGCGGTGCTTGAGTACGCCAGCCGCTTCCTCAATGAGAGCGCGGCGCGCGTCCGGCCCTGCGTTGAGTACGTCGTCCAGCTGCCCCTGGCCGACAATGACGTGCATCTCCCGGCCGAGGCCGGTGTCGGACAGCAGCTCGGCGATGTCAAGAAGCCGGCACTGGTCGCCGTTGATCGCATACTCACTCTGCCCAGACCGAAAGAGCAGGCGGCTGATCGTCACCTCGGAGTAGTCAATGGGCAGCGCGCCGTCGCTGTTGTCGATAGTGAGCGTGACCTCAGCCCGGCCAAGTGCCGGGCGGCCAGACGTGCCGGCGAAGACGACGTCTTCCATCTTGCCGCCGCGCAGCGGCTTGACCCCCTGCTCGCCCATCACCCAGGAGAACGCGTCCACGACGTTCGATTTGCCTGAGCCGTTCGGGCCCACGATGCATGTAATGCCGGGCTCGAACTTGAGCGTCGTCGCGGACGCGAACGACTTGAATCCGCGCAGGGTGAGGGTCTTCAGGTACACCTGCGGACTCCTCCCCAGCCACTGGCCACAGGCCCGCGAAGCATGCCATGGCGTGCGGCCACCGTCGCCAGCACCTTACCGCGAGCAGGCGCCGACCCCGCGCATTCGACCGGGCAGCCGGCAAAGGGCCCCGTAGCTGGAGGCCGGAAAACCGAAGAGGGACGCTAACAGCGTCCCTCACCGTACGGTTTGTTGTGGCCCCGGCGCTCGATTAGGTGAGCGCAGGCTCGCGAACCGGAATTAGCAGGTCATGGCCGACCGAAGCGACTAGCACATCGTTTTCGTCCTGAAGCCGGGCAAGCTCAGCTTCCAGGTCGCGTACTCGTTGCTGCAAGCGGCGCATCTCTGAGACCATGCGGGGATCCGGCCCGCCGACGTGGCCTAGTAGAGCCTTTGCCATTGTTTAAGGTCCTCCACACTGAGTGACCAGAGTGGGCGTGCACGCAGACGCCGGACATGGCTGCGCGCTGGTTAACACTTCTATGGTCCCACCGTCAAGGGTATTCGGTCAAGTTTGGCGATCATGCAGGTCACAGGCCCACCGGAAGCCGCCCAACGAGTCACCGCCCACCGGCGCAATCCACCAGGCGAGAGGCGTCGGCCGATCAACGCTCGGTAAAGCCCGGCATCCCGCCGGTCGCCAATGCCCATCGGTACGCAACTCCCGTGACTCGGCCAGGCCGGACGGAATTCGGGCCACGGCCGCTGTCGTCCTCCACCCGGCCGAGTAGTTCCTGACAGCTGACCTCGTCTCCTTCTGCGACGATCTTGACCCGGCCGTCCGCCAGGTTCTCCGCAAAGCCAGCCAGGCCGAGCTCGAGCGCGTTGGACCGCACCCACCAGCGGAACCCGACTCCCTGCACGCGCCCGGTCACCCACGCGGTCAGCCGTACCGCACCGGGCACCTCACCACCGGCCATTGCGCGGTCGGCGCTGGCAGAACGGGCAGTAATAGGACGACCGGTTCATGAACGGGTCGCGCCGGATCAGGGTCCCGCAGCGCGGGCACGGTTCACCCGCGCGCCCGTACACGTTCAGCGACCGGTCGAAGTAGCCGCTCTCGCCGTTGACGTTGACATACAGGCTGTCGAAGCTGGTGCCGCCGTCCTTCAGTGCCTCGGTGAACACCTCGACCACAGCGTCCATGAGCCCGGCCACCTGACCGGGCTTCAGCCGGTCCGCGCCGCGGGCGTAGTGCAGCTTGACTCGCCAGAGCGACTCGTCGGCGTAGATGTTGCCGATGCCGCTGACCAGCGACTGATCGAGCAGCGCCCGTTTGAGGCCGGTCCGCCTGGTGCGCATCCGGGAGGTGAGCCAGGCCAGGTCGAAGGCGTCCTCGAGCGGGTCGGGGGCAATGTGCGCGATCTCGGACGGCAGCTGAGCACCGTCCGGCGAGACGAGGAGGTGGCCGAACGTCCGCTGATCGGTGAAGCGGAGGTCGGCGCCGCCGTCGTCAAACGTGAAGCGGACCCGTACGTGCGGCGACAGCGGCGCGTCTGCCGGGCCTACGAGCAGCTGACCGCTCATGCCCAGGTGCGCGAGCAGCGCATCCTCGCCTACCGGGAGCCACAGGTACTTGCCGCGCCGCCTGGCCCCGTCGAAGGTCCGGCCGGCCAGCCTGGCGATGAAGTCCGCCTGGCCGCCGACGTGCCGCCGGATAGCCCGGGGGTGGAAGACCTCGACGGTCTGGATCCGGCGACCGACCACGAACTGGTCGAGCCCACGACGGACGACCTCGACCTCGGGCAGCTCAGGCACGAGCTAGCTCCCGCCAGCTGCGCCGTTCGCGGCCGCGTCGGCGCTGCTGGCAGGTGCCTGGCCGACGACTGGCTCGCTCGGCGCCGGGTCGGCGACGGCGCTGGCAAGACCTTCGCTGATCGCGTTCCAGGCGGCCTCGGCGGCCTGCTGCTCAGCTTCTTTCTTCGACCGGCCCGCGCCCTCGCCATAGGTCTGGGCGCCGATCCGGACGAACGCGCGGAAGGTCTTCTGGTGGTCGGGACCGCTCTCCTCGACGTGGTACTCGGGCACGCCGAGGATCTCGGCGGCCGTCAGCTCCTGCAGCGAGGTCTTCCAGTCCAGGCCAGCGCCAAGTCGCGCGGACCTGGCGATCACTGCGTCGAACAACCGGTGCACGAGCCCGTCGGCGGCCGCCAGGCCCTGGTCGAGATAGACGGCGCCGATCACGGCCTCCAGCGTGTCGGCCAGGATGGAGGACTTGTCCCGGCCGCCAGTACCTTCCTCGCCTTTGCCCAGCCAGACGTAGGAGCCAAGATCGAGCCCGCGGGCGACGCCCGCCAGCGCGCGCATGTTGACTACCGCAGCCCGCAGCTTGGCGAGCTGCCCCTCAGGCAGGTCGGGGTAGGAGCGGAAGAGCGTGTCGGTCACGATGAGGCCGAGCACCGAGTCGCCTAGGAACTCCAGCCGCTCGTTCGTCGGCAGTCCGCCGTTCTCATAGGCATAGGAGCGGTGCATGAGGGCACGGTCGAGCAACTCAGCCCCGACTGGCACGCCAAGGGCGGCCAGGAGACCGTCGTTCTGTCCGGCTGGCCTGCTCGCGGATCCGGCCAGCCTGTCAGCAGCTGAGTCAGTCACCGACCCGCCCCTTCCCGCAGCGCCCCCCTGCATTGCGTCTGCGCCTAACGGCATGATCAGGAAGGCGTGATGACCTGGCGCCTGTTGTAGGTGCCGCACGTGGGGCAGGCCGTGTGCGGGAGCTTGGGCTCGCGGCAGTTCGGGCAGGCCATGAGCTGCGGTGCGGTTGCCTTCCACTGCGCACGCCGCGACCTGGTATTGCTGCGCGACATCTTGCGCTTGGGTACTGCCACTTCACTGCTCCTTTGCCTGTCCCGGCGCGGCATCTGACCGCTCCGGCTGAAAGTCCTTCAGCGCCGCCCACATGGTGCCACGCTGCTCATGCCCGTGACCGGGCTCCGCCTCGGCCAGCCGAACCCCGCACTCCGCGCACAGGCCGGGGCAGCCGTCCTCGCACAAGGGCGAGAGCGGTAGCTCGAGCACGATAGCGTCGCGCAATGCCGGCTCAATGTCCAGCAGACCGCTTGCATCGAGCCGGTAGCTGTCCGCGTCCGGGCCGTCCGCTAGCTCGGCGTCGCCGCCGAGCGTGAACAGTTCCTGGAAGCGCACCTTGATCACAGAGGTGAACGGCTCCAGGCACCGTGCGCACTCACCCACCAGCGGCCCGCTCACGGTAGCGGTCACCAGCACACCCTCAGCGACGCCCTCAAGCTGGACGTCGAGCTCAAGCTCAGCTCCCGCCGGGACCCTGGCCAGCTCAACGCCCATGTGATCTGGGGCTGGAACCGCCCGGGTCAGCGTACGCGCAGTTCCCGGCCCGAGATCTCGAGTGTCGAAGACCAGCGGGTTACGGGAATCAAGCCCCTTGGGGTGCTTGGTCGAAGAATGTGGCATGGCGGTCGGGTCAGCTTCGCGGCATAGCGGACAACAGTCGTGGCAAGGTGTGCACTAACCTTACCGGCCGGACGCCGGCGATCCCAACTCGGCCGTGCAATCCGATGGCTCGGGCGTGCGGCCGCGCAGCCAGGGAGACCCGGTCGGCTGGCCTCAGGCCTCGTTCAGGCGGCTGGTCAGCCGGTCTAGCACAGGCGGTGGGACCAGCCCGCTGACATCCCCGCCGAACTTGGCGAAATCCTTGACCAGGCTCGAGGACAGGAACGCGTACAGCGGGTTCGTGGTCATGAACAGCGTTTCCACGCCGGCCTGGTTGTAGTTCATCTGTGCCATCTGCATCTCGTAGTCGAAGTCGGTGACGGCCCGGAGGCCTTTCACGATCGCGGAGATGTCGTTATCGCGGCAGAAGTCGACGGTCAGGCCCTCGAACCGGTCGACGCGCACGTTCTCCAGCTGCTTCGTCGCGTCTCGGATGAGCTCGACCCGCTCCGAGGCGGTGAATAGCGTCGTCTTGCTCGGGTTCTGCGCCACGGCGACGACGACCTCGTCATAGAGCTGCGCGGCGCGGGAAATAATGTCGATATGCCCGTTTGTCACCGGATCAAATGAGCCTGGGCAGACTACGCGCCGCAATCGGGTTCACTCTCCCGTCGGGGTATCGCAGCAGGTTGGTGCACCTGCGGCGAGACCGTACCAGAGCGTTGCCTCGCCGTATCGGCGGGATCGGTCATATTCGTAACCTAGCGGCCAGGTCGGCGGCCCGGACCGGGTCGACCGCTCGAGTGCGACCAGCGCGCCAGGGGCGAGCCAGCCCTGCTCCAGCAGCGCCGCGAGGACCTGGCCGACCTCGATGTCGCTCACCGCATACGGCGGATCGGCGAAGACGAAATCCCGCGGTGCGCCATCCGGGCCGCGGCGCAGTACGCGCTCGACCCGGTCGGTGACCAGCCGCGCGCCCGGCAGCCCGACAAGGGCGATGTTCTGCCGGATCACCTGGGCAGCGCGGCTGTCGGACTCGACGAGCAGCACGTCAGCGGCGCCGCGGGACAAGGCCTCCAGCCCGACGGCGCCAGATCCGGCGTACAAGTCGAGCACGGCCGCTCCGCGCAGGCCGGCCCGGATCGCTTCCACCGTCGAGAACAGGCCTTCTCTGGTCCGGTCGCTGGTCGGCCTGGTCGCGCGTCCCGACGTGGTGGCCAGCCGGCGTCCCCCGGCGGCGCCGGCGATGAGCCTGGTCACGCCTTTTCCAGGAACGTCGATCGTTCCACGTCGATGAGCTCCCGGACGGCCGCAGCGAGCCCGGGTGCGTCAGCAAGAGCCGGATCGGCTGCCACGAGGGCCGTGGCCTCCTCGCGTGCCTGGGCGATCAGGTCCTCGTCCTCGAGCAGCCGCAGCAGCCGCAGGCTGGACTTGCGGCCAGCCTGCGCGGTCCCGAGCACGTCGCCTTCCCGCCGCTGGACCAGGTCGAGCCTGGACAGGACGAATCCGTCCAGCGTGCTGGCCACGGCGTCCAGCCGCTCTCTGGCCGGCGCGGCCTCCGGAGCCTCGGTCACCAGTAGGCACAAGCCTGGATTACTGCCACGGCCAACTCGGCCGCGCAGCTGGTGCAGCTGGGAGACACCAAACCTGTCGGCATCCATGATCACCATCACTACCGCGTTCGGCACGTCCACGCCGACCTCGATCACGGTGGTGGTCACCAGTACATCCAGCAGACCGTCGGCGAAGGCGAGCATGACCTTCTCCTTCTCCTCGGCCGGCAGCCTGCCGTGCAAGATGCCGACGCGGAGGCCCGCCAGCGGTCCGCCGACGAGCTCGTCGGCTAGGTCGAGCACTGCGACCGGCGGTCGCGGCGGCCCCTGACCGTCCTCGTCGTCGGGGTCAGCGCTCGCATCCTCAGCATCAGGTGGCCCATCACCGCCGATCCGCGGGCAGACGACGTACGCCTGCCGGCCTGCGGCGACCTCTTCCCTGATCCGCTCCCAGGTCCTGGCCAGGTAATGCGGTCGCTCCGCCACTGGGACGACGTGCGTCGCGATCGGCGATCGCCCGGCCGGCAGCTCGGTGAGGGTGGACACGTCGAGGTCACCGAAGACCGTCATAGCCACGGTGCGCGGGATCGGCGTCGCGGTCATCACGAGCATGTGCGGCCGGCCGTCCCCCGCCTTGTCGCGCAGCGCGTCCCGCTGCTCGACGCCGAACCTGTGCTGCTCGTCGATGACGACCAGCCCGAGGTCGGCGAACTGCACCCGGTCCTCCAGCAGCGCGTGCGTGCCGATGACGATGCCGGCCTGGCCTGACGCGGCGTCCAGCAGCGCCTTGCGGCGGGCGGCCGCGCCGAGCGAGCCCGTCAGGAGCGTCAGCCTCGTGGCGTGCTCGGCACCGCCGAGCTGGCCGGCCATGGCCAGCGGCCCGAGGAGGCTGGAGATCGAGCGGAGATGCTGCTGCGCGAGCACCTCAGTGGGCGCCAGCAGTACCGCCTGCCCGGCCGCGTCGACTACCTGCAGCATGGCCCGCAGTGCGATGACGGTCTTGCCCGAGCCGACCTCGCCTTGCAGCAGCCGGTGCATGGGATGCTCGCGCGCCAGGTCGTCGGCGATGGTCGCGCCCGCCAGCTGCTGCCCGACCGTCAGCTCGAAGGGCAGGCTCGCGTCGAACGCGGCCAGCAACCCGCCAGTCACCGGCGGGCGCGCGATGGCGCTGTAGCTGGCGGCGGCCAGCCTTCGCTGGGCCAGCAGCACCTGGAGGGCGAACGCCTCGTCCCACTTCAGCCGCGCCCTGGACCGGTACATGTCCGCTTCGTCGACGGGCCGGTGGATACCGCGCAGCGCGTCGGCGAAGCCGACCAGGCTGTGCCGGCGGCGGACTTGCGCGGGCAGCGGGTCGTCGGGCACGTCAAGCACGTCAAGCGCGATCCGCTCCGAGTCGGCAATCTTCCAGGACGGTACCTGGGCACTCGCCCGGTAGACCGGGATCAGCTCGGCGGCGAACTCGGCCGCGCGCGCCCCGGCCTGGCCGGCCCCGAGGAGCTCGTACTCCGGATGGGTCAGCTGCCGCTTGCCCTGGAAGCTGGACACCTGGCCAGAGAACAGCCCGCGGACGCCAGGGCTGAGCTCGGTCTCGCGCCAGGTCTGCCGCCCGTGACCAAAGAAGGTCAGCGTCAGCCGGCCGCGCCCGTCGGTCACGACCGCCTCGAAGATCGACCCTGGCCGGTTACGCATCTTGCGCACCGAGACGGAGGCGACCTCGGCCTGAACCGTGACGTACTCGCCCTCCCGCAGGCTTGCCAGGTCAGTCAGCTCGCCGCGCTTGTCATACCGGCGCGGGTAGTAGCTCAGCAGGGCCCCTACCGTCTGCAGGTCAAGTGCCGAGCCAAGCCGCTTGGCGGCCTTGCCCCCGATGACCAGCCGGAGCGGGTCAGCCAGGACAGCCATGTCCGCTCTCCATGCTGGCGGCTCCCATGCTGGCGGCTCCCGTGGTGGCGGCTACCGTGCGTGCGACGACGGTCCTCACCCCGCCAGGATAGGGCGCATCACCGTCAGCGGACTGGCGTGCAGCGGGTCCCGGCTCGCGCTCCAACCGTTCGTCGGATATCCTTCAGCGACTGGTGTGGCTAGGGCCCGCCAGGAACCTGTCTGATCACCCTTCCCAACAGGAGCGATCCCGTGGCTTCCGTCTGCGATGTGTGCGGCAAGAGGCCGGGCTTCGGCAACAACGTGTCGCACTCGCACCGCCGCACCCCGCGCCGCTGGAACCCGAACATTCAGCGCGTACGCGCAATGGTCGGCAAGACGCCGCGGCACCTGAACGTCTGCACCTCCTGCATCAAGGCAGGCAAGGTCACCCGCTAGCAGTCACTGCTGCTGGCTCCGGCGTTGCTGACTCCGGCGCGCATGCGCCAGCCGTGATCGACTGGCCCGATCCCCGCGCCGAGCGGGAAGCCGGCCCCGATCGCGCCAGTAACGTATGCCTTCGCGGCCTTGACCGCGCTGGGCACATCGTCGCCGAGGGCTAGCCTGGACGCGATGGCTGACGCCAGCGTGCAGCCGGTCCCGTGGGTGTGAACGCTGTCGATCCGCTCGCCTCCGAACCGGATCACCTGCGTGCCATCGAAGAGCAGGTCGACCGGGCTGCCGGGCAAGTGCCCGCCCTTCACCAGGACCCACTGCGGCCCCATCGCGTTGATCTTCGCGGCAGCCGCGAGCATGTGGCCCTCGTCGGTGATCGTCATGCCCGTCAGCAGCTCCGCTTCGAGCAGGTTCGGTGTCACCACGGTCGCGAGCGGGAGCAGCCGGTCCCTGACCGCCTCTAGCGTGCCGGCCGACAGCAGGCTGTCCCCGTGCTTGGATATGGCGACCGGGTCGACCACCACTGGCGCCGCGACCTCGGCCAGGGCGTCACACACGGTACCGACCAGCACAGGAGACGCCAGCATGCCCGTCTTGATTGCCTGCGCGCCGATGTCGCCGAGCACGGAGTCGAGCTGGGCCTTGACCGCTTCGGGGGGCAGTTCCCAGTAGCCCTGCACGCCCACCGAGTTCTGCGCGGTCACCGCGCAGATGACGGTCATGCCGTGCACGCCGAGGGCCAGCATCGTCTTCAGGTCGGCCTGGATGCCAGCGCCGCCGCCAGAGTCGGAGCCGGCGATGGCAAGGACACGGGGCGGCGCGGGCATCATGCCGCCCAGCCTACGGTCAGCCGCCCGCTAGGCCCGCGGTCAGAACACCTTGAGCGTCCTGGCGGCAGCGAGGGCGGCGGCGTCACCGGTCGCATCGACGCCGAGCTCCGGCCACGTCCCACGCTGGGTGATCCAGCGGATCAGGGCCGGCCCGTCCGAGCGGATCGTCGCCATCGCCTGGCCATGCCCGAAGCTGATCAGCCGGGCCCCCGGGCCGGCTGATCCGGTACCGGCTGATCCGGTGCCGGTCACCTGGAGTTCGAGCGTGCAGGCGCTAGCGGCCGCCGCGTTCTGCTGCGGCAGGGCCGCCTCGACCCAGTCCAGGGCCGACCCGAGGCGCAGCTCGTCCGACGGCGGCGGCTCGCTGGTGAGCGGCCCGCGCGGGGCGAACAGGTCGGCCCTGATGTGGGTGTAGTGGTCGAAGCTGTACGCGCTCGGCAGCATCGCCAGCCGGTAGGTACCCAGATCGCCGAGCGGCAGCTCGCCGTCCAGGCCGGCGAGCTCGGAGAGCCGGTCCAGGGCGGTCTTACTGACGGTCTCGTAGTCGGCGAGCACCTCGGCTGCCGACCAGTCGCGGCGCGCCTCCACTGCCGCCTCCTGTGCGGCCTCGGTCGGTAGCCCGGCCGTGTCAGGCAGCGTGGCCGGGTCCACCACCAGCCAGAACAGGTTGCCCAGATGCGCGACGACGTCCTGCACGCGCCAGCCCGCGCAACCCGACGGCGCTTGCCATTGCTCGGCGGTAAGCCCGCGCGCGATATCCAGCAGGGCCGTACGGTCGGCGTTGATCGCTTCGATAGCTTCTGACATTGCCACCCTCCGTAAGATATGTTGGCTCCTTCAGATAGTGTCACTATCTCACTAGCACCCGATGTGCGCAACGTCGCGAGGTGAGCTACACAGTGGGGATGACCGACAGCCCAGTAACCGGCGACGCGGCGCCCAGAGACACGGGGACCGATCCGCGCGCTTCGCTGCGCGCCGAGCAGGTAGCCCAGACCAGGGCCGCCCTCGTGGCCGCCGGGCGCCAGCTGTTCGGCACCAGCGGGTTTGCAGCGACGTCGGTCGACGACATCGCCAGGGTCGCGCGGGTGACGACCGGCGCGCTCTACCACCACTTCCCGACCAAGGCAGCGGTGTTCGAGGCGGTATTCGAGCAGGTCCACGCCGACCTGCTGGCCGCGTCGATGGCGGCCGCCGCCGGTGCTGCGGACGCCGTCGAGCTGCTCGCCGCCGGGTTCGGGGCATTCCTGGACAAAGTCCTCGAGCCCGAGGTACAGCGGATCATCATCACCGACGCCCCGGCCGTGCTCGGCCTCGCCAGGTTCACTGAGCTAGACGAGCGATACGCCTACGCGGCCACTGTCGCCGCGCTCGAGGCCGCTAACGCGGCCGGCGCCCTGCGCGTCGACGATCCCCCCACGCTGGCCCGTTTGCTGCTCGGCGCGCTTACCCGGGCTGGCCTGCTCATCGCCAGCTCACCGGAGCCAGCCGCCACGCGAGACGCCGTAGCGGCGACGCTGCGAGCGCTGATCAGCGGCTTTGCCGTGGACTAGGAGCGGCTGATGTAAGAGAAAGTGCAGGTCGCCGCTTTGAAGGAACAGCTGCTCGGCGCCACCGGCGTGCCCTCCCCCAGGACCAGGATGCGGATGGCGTGCCGACCGGCACCGAAGGCCTGGCTGCCGCCGCTAGCTTCCGGCGATGGATCTTGCCCGGTCACTGCGACGACCGGCCCGCTAGCCGTGCCGCCATCGCTGCCAGACGGATGCCAGTCAGCCCCGAAGACAGCGCTGATCTGATCGCTCGGCAAGGTGAAGCTGAGCTGCCACAAGTGCGGGAGGCGCTTCCCCGTCACGGTAATCAGCACCGCGAACTTGCCCGCGGCGGAATCGAGCACCGAGTACGAGAACGTCAATCCAGCCGTTGGCAGTATGCGCGCACCCTCGGCCTGGGTAGCGGCCGAGTGCTGGATGGGCTGGGGCGTGGTTGACGTCAGCGCGCCATCGTCTTGGCCGGGCACGGCCCCGCAGCCGTTCACCCCGCACCGCACCACCCCGCCAGCGCTGGGCGGGAACTTGAGCTCGGCATGCGGCGAGTAGATCCAGAGCCCGGCAGCCACGACCAGCCCGGTCGCCGCCGCGAACCATGGCGCCACGATCACTCCCCGCACAGCGCCGGCCATGGGGCCAGGCTTGGTCGCCAGTCGCCCGGTGCCGAGCAGACCCGCCCGAAGCGCGCGACCCCGCAGTGCGGTGAACGGCAGAGTCTCCCCCGCGTCCACCCGTTCGCCCGCGGGAGACGCAGCGGCCGTCGTCTTGGCCGAATCCATGGCAGCCGACACCCGGGCGCGGCGCGTCGGATTACCGAGCGGCCGTCGCGCCCTGTGCCGGGGCACGCGCTCTCTGCGATGGCGTGGCATCAAGGGCGTTATATCAAGCGCGGGCGTGATCGGCCAGTACTTAAGGAGCGACCTGTGGCCGACTGGCCCGTTTCGAGCTCGGCGTCCGAAAATGATCCCAGCCAGCAGCCCCGTTCCAGGGCTGTCCATCGACCAGGACGCCGCCTCCGGGGCTGGCTGATCCGATCACCGTCCACCCGGGCGGCACATCCTGTTCAGCCGGGAACGTGGCCGCGAGCGCATGATCCTCGCCGCCCGCTAGGGCCCATTCGAGCCAGTCGGCTCCGAGCCTGGTGGCCGCCGCCTGCAGGTCGGCAACGCCGGGCAGGCTCGTCGTGCGCAGCTCGAGGCGTACGCCGCTGGCCGCCGCCAGGTGTCCGACATCGGCCACCAGACCGTCACTGACGTCGATCATCGCGGTCGCTCCGGCCGTTGCTGCCTGCGGACCTGCCCGGTAGTCCGGCTGCGGCCGCCGATGCGCCTCGACTAGGCCGGCCCCGTCGTCGGTAATGCCCGCCTGGAGCAGTGCGAGCCCGGCCGCCGAACGGCCGACCGGGCCGCTGATCGCCAGCGCGTCGCTGGCCCGGGCCCCGCCCCTGGTCACCGGCTCGCTGCCAGCCAGGTGGCCGAGGGCCGTAATGGCCAGCATGATGGCGTCCGCGCTGGTGATGTCGCCGCCGGCAATGGCCGCTCCGGCCCGGCCTGCTTCAGCCGCCATGCCCTTGGCGACATCCAGGACCCAGGCCACGGCGACGTCGCCTGGAATGGCCAGCCCGAACAGCAGCGCTGTCGGCACCGCGCCCATCGCGGCGATATCGGCGAGGTTCTGGGCCGCGGCTTTCGCGCCAATGTCTTGCGGGCTCGACCAATCGCGGCGGAAATGCCTGCCGTCGACCAGCAAGTCCGTGCTCGCGACGACCCGGCCGCCGGGCACGCGGAGCACCGCTGCATCGTCGCCGACACCGACGACAGCGGCCGGGTCCGGCGGCAGCACCGCCTGGATGGCCGCTATCAGTCCGAACTCACCGATATCGGCGACGGTAATGACGGCCTCCAGCCACTGCTCATCCGAGCACGCTCCTACGGTAGCGTTGCCGTGACAACCACGACCGTGGAGGGCGACATGGTGCAGGCGTACATTCTCGTCCAGACCGAGGTCGGGAAGGCAGCCGAGGTAGCTCTCGCTATCGCGCAGATTAGCGGCGTCACTCAGGCTGACGACGTTACCGGGCCGTACGACGTGATCGTCCGGGCCGAATCGGACAACGTGGATGACCTTGGCCGCCTGGTCGTCGCCCAGATCCAGGGCGTGGCCGGCATCACCAGGACGCTCACCTGCCCGATCGTGCATATTTAGGCTGCTATTACCGAAAAGGTTCGTCCTGCCAGCTGGCAGGAGCCAGGTTATGGATGTGAAGTTACTGTCGCTCTGGGCGCAGTAATTTCACATCCATGACTCGGCGGCGACCAGTTGCGCTGTCCGCGGGCCGAGTCCGATCTTCGCCGCATCCCGCAGATCGCCGATGGTGTCCACGTCCCTGCGCAGCCCAGGCAAACCAGTTCCGATCTCAACCGCGCCGGTCGCCAGGTGCCGGTCGCGTGACGCCGGGCCGAACTGCGGGCTAAACCGCGCACCCGGTACGGCGGTGTACAAGGTCGTCCCCGTTCCGTCCGCATCGGGCACGAACGCCGTCCCCAGCCGAGCCGCTGCCCCCAGCGCTGCGGTCAGCTCGGCTGGCCGGACCGCCGGCAGGTCGCCGGCCAGGCCGGCCCGGCCGCGGTCCGGCCACCGGTCGCCGGAATAGGCGGCCCCGTGCCTGAACGCCTCGTTCAGGCCCGCGCCGGGCGTGTCCGCCAGCACGACAGCGCCGAGGCTGGCGGCGATGTGGGTGACGTCCGGGTCATCGGTGACCACCAGGACCGCCGCGACTGTGTCAGCCCGGACGGCCGCCGACACGGTGTCAGCGGCCATCGCGAGCGCGAACTCGGCCCTGCGCTGGCCGGCTAGCCCGGTGAGTCTCGATTTGGCCTGGGCAAGTACTTTGACGGGGATTACTAGGGACCAGGTCAGCGTGACCGGTCGGGTCGTCTCGGGGTGGACGTCGGGTGCCATGCAGACGATCCTCCCGCGACGCCTCGACACGGCAACGCGGGACCGGACAGACTGAGGCACACCAGGGCGCCACGGCCATGTGGCGGCCGCGGGGCCCGGAGGGAAGCGATGGCAGGCAAGAAGGCGCGCAAGCCGGCTGACGGCAGCTACTCGGGCGCCTGGCGGAACTTCTCCAAGATCATTCTGCGGCCCGGCATCCGGATGATGATGCGGCTCGACTGGAGCGGTCAGGAGCACATCCCGGCGACCGGTCCGACGATCCTGGCCGCCAACCATCTGTCGTACATGGACATCTTCGCGATCTCCCTGTTTGCCGACAGCGCCCGGCGCTATCCGGTGTTCCTCGCCAAGTCCTCGCTGTTCTCCATCCCGGTGATCGGCACGATCATTAGGAAGCTCGGCCAGCTGCCGGTCTACCGCGGTCAGGCCGACGCCGCCCTCGTTTTGAAGCAGGCCGCCGAGCTGGCCGCGAAGAACGACGCCTGCGTGATCTTCTACCCCGAAGCCACGGTGACGAGGGATCCCGAGCAGTGGCCCATGGTGTCGAAGACCGGCGTGGCACGGCTCGCGCTGGAGTCCAACATCCCCGTGGTGCCTATCGCGCACTGGGGCGCGCAGCGGATCCTGCCGTACGGCAAGTTCGTGCCGAAGCTGCTGCCCCGCAAGACCGTGCAGGTCGTGGCCGGCCCGCCGGTCGACCTATCCGAGTTCGCCGGCCAGCCGCTCACTAACCGGGTCCTCAGGGCGGCGACCGACAAGATCATGACCGAGGTCACCGCACAGCTTGGCGGCCTGCGGGGGCTTACTCCGCCAGCCGAGTTCTACCATCCGGCGGTCGCGCGCCGGAAGTTCCGCCAGGATATGCGGACGCTCCAGGAAGCGAGCGGCACGGACTCGGCTGGTGAGGGACCAGCGGCTGGGACCACCGGCCAGTGACCGTACCCGCGGACCGTGACGGCGGCGAATCCCGGGCCGGGACTCGCAGGCGGAGCGCAGCCTCGTGAGAGCTGCGGTGCTGGGCGCCGGAGCGTGGGGCACCACGTTCGCCCAGGTGCTCAGCGACGCGGGTACCCCGGTCACACTCTGGTGCCGCCGGCCCGAGCTTGCCCGGCACATCAATGCACGGCACGAGTCGCCCGATTACCTGCCCGGCATCGCGCTGCCTGCCACGCTGCATGCCACCGCGGACCCGGCCGAGGCGCTGGCAGGCGCCGAGCTCGTGCTGCTCGCCGTGCCGGCCCAGACGCTGCGCGCCCACCTGACCGACTGGCTCGACGTGCTGCCACCTGGCGCGCTGCTTGTCAGCCTCATGAAAGGCATCGAAGTCGGCACCGGCGACCGGATGAGTCAGGTCATCGCGGAGATCACCGGTGCCAGTCCGGACCGGATCGCGGTGATCTCCGGGCCCAACCTCGCGCCGGAGATCGCGGCCAGGCAGTATTGCGCGACCGTGGTGGCCTGCGCCGACCTGGCCGTTGCCGACCAGCTCCAGAAGGCTTGTCACACCGGTTACTTCCGGCCTTACACGAATCCGGACGTGGTCGGCTGCGAGCTGGGCGGCGCGGTCAAGAACGTCATCGCGATCGCTGTCGGCATCGCTGTCGGCATGGGCCTGGGCGACAACACCAGGGCCATGCTCATCACCAGGGGCCTGGCCGAGATCGCCAGGCTAGGCGCGGCGCTGGGTGCGGATCAGCACACGTTCGCCGGCCTAGCTGGCATGGGCGACCTGATGGCGAGCTGTAGTTCGCCACTAGCCAGGAACCGGGCGTTCGGCGAGAAGCTCGGCCGCGGCATGCCGCTGGCCGACGTGCTCGCCGGGACCTCCCAGACTGTCGAAGGCGTCAAGTCGGCGGATTCGGTGCTCCAGCTTGCCCGCGCGCACGACGTGGAAATGCCGATCACCGAGGTGATGTCTGGGGTCATCCACGAGGGGCTGGAGGTCGGGCAGGCCGTGCTGCTGCTCGCGAGCAGATCGGCCAAACCAGAGCGTTACGGCATGTAATCCAATGGCACCACCCGACGGGCGCGAGTGGACGGGGACTGGAGGAGAAGTTCGTGAGCGAGCAGCGCAAGATCAAGGTCGCGGTCGTGTTCGGCGGTCGCGGGCCGGAGCACCAGGTGTCCTGCATGGGCGGCGGCAACATGCTCGGGTCTATCGACCGGTCGCGTTATGAGGTGATCCCGGTCGGCATCACGACCGACGGCAGCTGGGTGCAGGTTGCCGACGCGCCCGAGCGCCTCGCGATCAGCGACGGCAAGCTGCCCACTGTCGAGTCAGTGGCCGAAACCGGCTCCCCGCTGGTCCCGTGGTCGGGCAGCGCCGACCTGGTGGCCGGCGGCCTGCTGGCGAGCGCGCCCGCGCAGATCCCGCATCTCTTCGGCGAGGTCGACGTCGTCCTGCCGGTGCTCCACGGCCCGTACGGCGAGGATGGCACCATCCAGGGCCTGCTCGAGATGGCCGGGGTGCCCTACGTCGGGGCTGGGGTGCTGGCCAGCGCGGTCAGCATGGACAAGGAGTACATGAACCTGATCTTCAAGGCGAAGGGCCTGCCGGTGGGGCCTTACGTCGTGGTCAGGGAGCGCGATTGGCCAGTGACCGAGTCGCCGGACATGCTCTCGGTCGAGGCCAAGCGGGTGCTCGACGACATCGCCGATCTCGGCTGGCCGCTGTTCGTCAAGCCGGCTCGCGGCGGCTCAAGCATCGGTACGTCCAAGGCGCATGACATGGCGCAGCTGCACGACGCGATCGCGCTCGCCCGCCAGTACGACCCCAAGGTGCTGGTCGAGGGGGCGATCGAAGGCGCCGAGATCGAGGTCTCGGTGCTCGAGGGCATCGACGGCGCGCCGCCGGACACCAGCCTCCCCGGCCAGCTACTCGTCGAGGGCGGCGAGGAATTCTGGGACTTCGAGGCCAAGTACCTGGATTCTGCTAGCGGGATGGCGATTCCGGCGCCGATCCCTGACAGCGCAATCCAGGAGATCCGCCGGCTAGGCGCGGCGGCATTTGACGCGGTGTCGTGCGAGGGCCTGGCCAGAGTCGACTTCTTCTATACCAGGGACGGCCAGGTCCTCATTAACGAAATCAACACCATGCCGGGCCTATCACCGGCGTCGTATTTCCAGAAGATGTGGGAAGTAAGCGGAATGCCGTTCCCCCAGCTCATAGACAGGCTGCTGCAGACCGCGCTGAAAAAGCGCCGGGGGCTGCGCTAACAGGACCATCCGCTCGCGATTTCGGCAACGGGGCTCATGATCGGGGGGAACGGGTGAAGCCGCGGCTCGCCATGCCCGTCGGAGTGGTCTGGCTGGTAGCGGTCGTCGCTACCTGGGTGGCAGCAACGGCCCTGCT
The DNA here is from genome assembly GCA_035484155.1 of Streptosporangiaceae bacterium. Taxonomy (GTDB): domain Bacteria; phylum Actinomycetota; class Actinomycetes; order Streptosporangiales; family Streptosporangiaceae; genus JAJYUU01. The sequence continues at coordinate 4,502 of DATHPF010000170.1, read as the reverse complement.
AGCCACCCTGATCAAGGCCACTGCCAGTCACGCGACTGCTGGCCACGTCATCGGCCAGGCGGCCGTGAGCGCCACGTTCGCCTGCGTTTTCGTCGCGGGTCCCGCGACGGCGGCCGCCCTGCGCGTACGCCGGCGGCATACCCAGCGCCGCGCGGCGCTGTGCGGCCTGGCAACCGCGGCGCTGATCCTGCTGTTTTCGTATTCCTATGTCGCCGCGACCGGCGCACCGCTCAGGTGGGCGTGGCAGACGCTTCCGCCGCTGGTCATCGTGACCGTGGCCGAGTTGTCACTGGCACTGCGACTGCGCCGGCGCTGCCGCGACCAGGCAGCATCCGAACGGACACCGCCTGGCCAGGCACCGCCTGGCCAGGCCGGGCCCGCCGAGTTCGGTTAGATCTGGCGAGCGTGTGTCAGGTCAGCGCCTCTTCGCGTTGACCATCGCCTTGAAGTCCGCGCCCGCCCGGAACTTGGGCACCGAGGTCTTGGGCACCTTTACGGCAGCACCGGTCGCCGGGTTGCGCGCAGTGCGCGCTGGCCGGACCTGCTTCTCGAACACCCCGAAGCCGGTGATGGCGACCTTGTCGCCTCTGGCGACCGTTTTCTGGATGGTGTCGAGTACGGCGTTGACCGCCTCGGTCGCGGTCTTCTTGTCCCCGATTTGGCTTGAGATTGCGTCGATCAGGTCGCGCTTGTTCATGTCCTCACTCCTGCGTTTCCCCCGTGTGGGAGGTCGCGCGGACACAAATGCCGTGCTCGCGACCTCTGATGGCCCTGAAATTAAGGGATCCGGCGACATCGCACAAATACCGTGGCAGGAAAGGCGGCGTGTCGGCGGCCGGTATGCAGAACACGCGGCAGATTTCCTGCTGGCCCGAATTACGAATTATCCTGACGATTTCCATATCCGGGAATCTTGGCCGCGGCTTGCTCCAGGGCCGTGAGGAAAGCGGCCAGTCGCCGCTCCCCGCATGCCTCGTCGGCCCCGGCCGCCTTGACGGCATCGCAGACGGCGATGAACTGCCGGTGCAGCCTCGCCGCCAGCGGGCGCGGCAGGTCGAGCGCAGCCATTCGCCTGCGGGCTTCCGCCAGCTGGGCCGACAGTGCGCTGCCGCTGTGCGACGGCGAAAAGTCGGCCATCCCATCCCCTTGGCTAGTGCATCCCTGACTAAGCGCGCCCGTTGGCTAGCGCATCCCCCTGATTGGTAATACTGAGCGCACCGACACCATACCCAGCAGGCTCCGGCGCCTACCGCCTCGGCTGGCATGCGAACACCACGCCCAGTCGACTTACCGGTACGGTCCATACTTAAGCGTGCGGCCGCCCGAGATAGGTCGTGCCTGAGCCCCTGGCCACCGAGCGAGGTCTGTTCATGAAGGTATCCGTGGTCAAGGAGACCGCGCCAGGCGAGCGCCGGGTAGCGCTGGTGCCCGAAGCCGTCGTCAAGCTCCGCGCGGCTGGCCTGGAGATGCTCGTCGAGTCAGGCGCTGGCGACAGCGCCTGGGCGACCGATGATGCTTACGCCGAGGCGGGCGCCAGTGTCGTGAGTCGCGCGGCCGCGCTCGACGGCGACGTCGTGGTGATGGTCGGCAGGCCCGATGCGGCGACGATCGCCGCGCTGCGGCCCGGCCAGGCCGTGCTCGGCCTGCTGTCACCGCTGACCGAGCCAGAGCTGACGCAGTCGCTGGCCGAGGCCGGCGTGACGGCGCTCAGCATGGACATGATCCCGCGGACGCTGCCGAGAGCCCAGCCGATGGATGCACTGTCATCCCAGGCCAACATCGCCGGGTATAAGGCAGCACTCGTTGCGGCGGCCGAGTACGGCCGATTCTTCCCGCTGCTGATCACTGCGGCTGGCACCGCGCGGCCTGCCAAGGTACTCGTGCTCGGGGTCGGCGTGGCCGGCCTCCAGGCCATCGGCACCGCGCGCCGGCTGGGTGCTCTCGTCAGCGCCTACGACGTCAGGCCCGAGACGCGGACCGAGGCGGAGTCTGTCGGGGCGACCTTTATCGAGCTCGCTGCGGTCGGGCCTGCCTCCGGTGAAGGCGGCTACGCCCGCGCGCTGACTGACGACGAGCGAGTCGCGCAGCAGCAGGAACTGGCGGACCACATCGCCAGGCACGACGTGATCATTACCACCGCGCAGGTGCCGGGGCGGCGGCCGCCGCTGCTGGTCACCGAGGACGCGCTCAAGGAGATGACGGCGGGATCGGTCATCGTCGACATGGGTGCTAGCGCTCTGGGCGGCAACGTCGCCGGCTCGGTCCCCGGCCAGACGATCGTCACCGAGCACGGCGTGACCATCGTCGGCGCATCCGCGCTGCCGTCCAGCATGCCCGCCGCCGCTTCGGCTATGTACGCCCGCAACGTCAGCGCGCTGCTGCTATACCTCATCAAGGATGGCGCGCTCGCGTTTGATCCGGAGGACGAGCTGCAAGCCGGAGTCGTCATCACCTCCGGCGGCGAGATCGTCCATCCGGCGCTGCGTAAATCTCCGCTTCCCGAAGCTGCGCCACCGCCCGTGCCGTTGGAAGGAGGGGCCGACGATGTCGTACCCGGCTCTGCTGGTTGACGTCACCATCTTCGTGCTCAGCCTGTGGGTGGGCTTCGAGGTCATCAGCAAGGTGCCGGCCACCTTGCATACGCCGCTGATGTCGGCCGCGAACTCGATCCACGGCATCGTGCTGGTCGGGGCGATGCTCATCGCGGTGACGGCGCATAACACGATCGGCTACGTGATCGCTTTCCTGGCGGCCGCGTTCGCCGCGGCGAACGTCGTCGGCGGTTACGTGGTGACCGGCCGCATGCTGAAGATGTTCCGGCGGCGCCCCGTCCTGCCGACAGTAGACGTCACACCGATCGCGCCGAGCGCGAACGGCAAGGGACCGGCCGCATGAGCACGTTCGACTGGGTCATCCAGCTGATCTATGTCCTGGCCGCGTCCTGCTTCGTCTTCGGTCTGCACCTGATGAACACCCCTGCCACCGCACGCCGTGGCAACCAGGTCTCTACCGGGGGCATGATCACGGCGGTCCTCGCGACGCTGGCGTTCATCATCCACGGCGACCTGATCAGCACGACCGGGTGGCTGGTGCTGATCGCGGGTGCTCTGGTGGGCGGCGCGGCGGGCCTGTACTCGGCCAGGACCGTTCAGATGACGGCCATGCCGCAGCTGGTCAGCATGTTCAACGCGGTCGGCGGCGGCGCTGCTCTCTTGGTTGGCCTCCACGACTACATGCAGGCCGGCGCAAGGGCATCCGCGACGACCTCGGTCACGACGCTGCTAGACGTCATCATCGGAGCGGTGACGTTCTCCGGCTCGCTCATCGCGGCCGGCAAGCTCCAGGGCGTCATTACGTCCGCGCCGGTCACGTTCCCCGGTGCGCGGATCGTGAACCTGCTGCTCGCGGTCGTCGCGCTGGGCATCGGCGCCTATCTGATCGCCTCACCCAGCGTCTGGCTGCTGGTCGTCGTGATGGTGGCTGCGCTCGCGTTCGGCGTCTCGATGGTGATGCCGATCGGCGGCGCCGACATGCCGGTCGTGATCTCGCTGCTGAACGCCTTCACCGGCACGGCCGTGGCCATGGCCGGCTTCGTCATCGGGAACTGGGCGCTCATCATCGCCGGTGCGCTCGTCGGCGCATCCGGTGGCATTCTGACCAAGCTGATGGCCGACGCGATGAACCGCTCGATCCGCAACATCATCGTCGGCGGTTTCGGCACTGGCGACTCGGTCGCGGCGCTAGCTGGCGGCCCCGGCGGCGACGTGAAGTCGATCGCGGCCGACGACGCGGCGATCCAGCTCGCGTATGCCTCGAAGGTCATCATCGTGCCCGGCTACGGGCTGGCCGCGGCCCAGGCGCAGCACGAGGTCGCGGCGCTGGCCGACGTGCTGGAGTCGCGTGGTATCGACGTCAGTTACGCGATTCACCCGGTCGCGGGCCGGATGCCGGGCCACATGAACGTGCTGCTCGCCGAGGCCAACGTGCCCTACCCGCAGCTCAAGGAGATGGACGAGATCAATCCCGAGTTCGCGCGGACAGACGTCGCGCTGGTCATCGGCGCGAACGACGTCACCAACCCGGCTGCGCGCCGAGCTGGCACCGCGATCTCCGGCATGCCGATCCTGGACGTCGACCAGGCCAAGAGCATCATCGTGATCAAGCGGTCCATGGGCCACGGCTACGCGGGCATCGATAACGAGCTGTACGTGGACCCGAAGACGAGCATGTACTTCGCCGACGCTAAGAGGGCGCTGACCGAGCTGACCGCTGCCGTCAAGACGCTGGTGGGTTAGTCGCCGTTGTATCGGGCGCCGGCGGCCTAGTCGCTGGTGAATCAGGCACAGCTGGCGGCCTCAGCGCGGGCGGGCTCAGCGCCCCGATCTGGACGGCGGCGGCAGTCTCGGGCGGCGGAAGTCGCCGCAGGTCGTCAGTAGTCAGCTCGCCCGTCGAGATAAGCAGGGCCGCGAGTTCCTCCAGCGCCCGAGGCCCGCGCAGGCCAG
>DATHPF010000169.1:0-19328 GCA_035484155.1 Streptosporangiaceae bacterium | reverse complement strand
CGCGGCCGGCTTGGTCGCGTAGACGACCAGGCTCTTGCCGATCATCGGGTTCAGCGCCCGGTCGGCTAGCTGCGTGGCCGCCGGCTTGCGCATGATGTCCCAGACCAGCAGCTTGTGATAGGCGCTGGCCAGCGGGTGGTCGTCGTCGTGCACGCCGACCGCGCACTTCAGCCACCAGTACGGCGAGTGCAGCGCGTGCGCGTGGTGATGGCCGCCGACGTCCAAGCCGGCCCTGGCGAGCTTGGTCTCCAGCTCCTGGCGCGTGAAGATGCGGATATGCCCGCCGGGCACGTTGTGATAGTCGTCGGACAGCAGCCAGCAGATGCGCTCGGGCAGCCAGGCCGGGACGGTGACCGCCGCGAGTCCGCCCGGCCGCAGCACCCTGGCGACTTCGTTCATCGCGGCCTGGTCGGCCGGGATGTGCTCCATGACCTCGGCCGCGATCACGATATCGAACGAGTCGGCACCGAACGGCATCTGGGTCGCGTCGCCGACCGACGTAGTGATCGATGCCGGGGCACCGATCTCGCCGGCGTCGGCCATCGCCGTGGCGATAGCCGCGACCCGCTCGAGCTCGGCGCGGTCCATGTCGAGCGCGACCACTTCGGCGCCGCGGCGGGCGGCCTCGAACGCGTGCCTGCCGGCGCCGCACCCGAGGTCGAGCACCTTCGTTCCCGGACGAATGAACAGTCGGCTGAAGTCCACGGTCAGCATGGCGTGACCGCCTCCGCCGTCGCCTGCGCTGGTGCCGGGCGGCCGGAGGCCGCAATCGCCTGGCGGTACTGCGCTACCGTCGCCCTGGCCACCGCTTGCCACGTGAACCGCTCGGCGACCCTGGCCAGAGCCGCCTGCGAGAGCCGGTCGCGCTCCGCCGGCGAGTCGTGCAGCGTGCGCAGCGCGGCGCACAGCTCCTCGGCGTCGCCCGGCGTCACCAGCAGCGCCGCGTCTCCGGTGACCTCGGGCAGCGCGCCGGTGCGGCTCGCGACTAGCGGCGTGCCGGACGCCATGTGCTCGACGGCGGGCAGCGAGAAACCCTCATACAAAGATGGCACGACCGCGATCTCGGCGCTCGCCACGAGCTCGGCGAGCTCGGTGTCGGTGATGCCGCTCACGAACTGCACCTTGTCGGTGAGGGACAGCTCGCCGAGCAGCCGCTGCGTCGGGCCGTCGGGGACGAGCTTGCTGACGAGCGTGAGCGAGACAGTCCGCTCGGTGCTGAGCTTGGCGAAGGCGCGGAGCAGTGTGGCGACGCCCTTGACGGGGGAGTCCGCGCTGGCGACGGCGACGATCCGGCCGGGGATCCGGGGGGCCGGCCGCGGGTAAAACAGCCTGGTGTCGACGCCGAGCGGGATCACCTTGACGTTGTCGGCCGGGACCTTGAAGTCGCGCAGGATGTCGGCCTTCGACGACTCCGACCCTGTCAGTACGGATCCGATCCGCCTGGCCACGCGGCCCTGCATGCCCACGAAGGAGTACCAGCGCCACTTGGGGATCTTGCGCAGCCCGCGTGCAGCCGCCAGCTCGATCCGCCGGTCCACGCTGATCGGGTGATGAATGCTCGTCACGACGGGCAGCCCGAGCCTGGCGATCGCGAGGTTCCCGTAGGCGAGCACCTGGTTGTCGTGCACCACGTCGAAGTCGTGCACGCGCGGCCGCAGCGCGCGCAATGCCCGCAGGCTAAAGGTCAGCGGCTCGGGGAAGTAGGCGGTCCACATGCCGGCCACCTCGAGCACGTCGATCCAGTCCCGGTACTCGCGCAGATGCGGCGTGCGGAACGGGTCGTCATCGCGATACAGATCCAGGCTCGGCAGCTCGATCAGCGACGGCCCCGGTTCCAGCTCCGGGTACGGCTGGCCCGAGTAGACCTCGACATGATGGCCGAGTGCGGCAAGTTCGCGGGACAAGTGGCGCAGGTAGATGCCCTGCCCGCCGCAATGGGGCTTGCTACGGTAGGAGAGCAGGCAGACACGGAGCGGAACGCCCGCGTCTGACGCTGGTGCGGTGCTCACGCAGGTTCGCGCCTCCTCGTTCGCCACTGGCTCCCCACGACGGGCGACCCGCGTGACCCCCCTCGGGAGCGAACCATACCAAGCGGTTAACTTGAATGCGGTTACACCCCACTCGTAAGCCGTTGGCCTGTCCTGCAGCAGTGCGGTGTCTGTAAGCTGCCGCGACGAAGGCTTTACACGGAGGCTCCCCTGACACGACGTGCGCTGATCACCGGGATCACCGGGCAGGACGGTTCCTACCTGGCTGAGCACCTGGTCGATATGGGATATGAGGTCTGGGGAATGGTCCGCGGCCAGGCCAATCCGCGGGTGCGCCATCTGCGTCAGCGCCTCGGGGACGTCCGGCTGATCCGCGGCGACCTGCTGGATCAGGGCAGCCTCATCGCCGCTGTCGAGCGCGTGCAGCCAGACGAGGTCTACAACCTCGCAGCCATTTCGTACGTGCCGATGTCCTGGCAGCAAGCCGAGCTGACCGGTGAGGTCACCGGACTTGGCGTCCTGCGGGTACTGGAGGCCATCCGGGTCTGCAGCGGCATCAGCGCGTCGCGTAGCCCCGGCGGCAGCCAGATCCGGTTCTACCAGGCGTCGACGTCGGAGATGTTCGGCCAGGTGACGGAGTCTCCGCAGAACGAGCAGACGTCGTTCCACCCGCGCAGCCCGTATGGCGTGGCGAAGGTGTACGGCCATTTCCTGACGCAGAACTACCGTGAGTCCTACGGGATGTTCGCGGTCTCGGGGATCATGTTCAATCACGAGTCACCCCGGCGCGGGGCCGAGTTCGTCACCAGGAAGGTCTCGCTCGGCGTCGCCAAGATCAAGCTGGGCTACGAGCGGCAGCTGCGCCTCGGCAACCTGAGCGCGAGCCGGGACTGGGGCTTCGCCGGCGACTACGTCCGGGCCATGCAACTGATGCTGGCTCAGGACTCGCCGGCCGATTACGTCATCGGCACTGGCGTGACGCATTCGGTGGAGACGCTGGTGGATCATGCGTTCCGCGCGGCCGGCCTGGACTGGCATGACCACGTCGTGACAGACGCGGCGTTCATCCGGCCCGCCGAGGTGGACCGGCTGTGCGCGGATGCGTCGAAGGCACGCGATGAGCTCGGCTGGGAGCCCAAGATCGGGTTCGAGGAACTGGTCGCCATGATGGTCGACGCCGACATGGAATTGCTGGCCGACGGCAACACGAGCGAGGAGTACGCGACCGAGTCCTGGTAGCCGCCCAGGGCCGGCCGGTACGGGCCGGCCGCTAGAGCCGGCTGGCACGGGCCGGCCGCTAGAGCCGCCCGCCTACCAGGCTGCCGATCCCGTAGGTGAGGGCGGCCGCGACTGCGGCGAGGGTCAGCTGGCGCAGCGCACCGCGCCAGAACGGCCGGTCGGTGATCTTGGCGACCAGGCCGCCGCCGACGAAGGCCGCGACGGCCGCCAGGATGAGGGCTGCGGCCAGTGAGGAGAAGCCGAGCAGGTACGGCAACAGCGGGATCAGCGCGCCGACCGCGAACGTGGCCAGCGACGCGCCCGCCGCAATGACCGGCGACGGCAGGTCCTGGTGGTCCACGCCGAGTTCCTCGCGGACGTGGATGCGCAGCGCCTCCTCCGGCTGCCGCGACAGCTGGCGCGCGACCTCGTCGGCCAGATCGGGATCGACGCCGCGCAACTTATACAGCGCCGCGAGCTCGACCTGCTCGCCGTGCGGGTTGTGCTCGAGCTCGTATCGCTCTTTCTCGACCTCGGCGGCGACCAGCTCGTTCTGCGATGAGACTGAGACGAACTCGCCCGCGGCCATGCTGAACGCGCCAGCCGCGAGCCCGGCGAGCCCGGTCAGCACGATGGTCTTTTGCGCCAGGCCGCCGCCGCCGACCCCGGCGATCAGCGAGACATTGGTGACCAGGCCGTCCATGGCGCCGAACACCGCGGGCCGCAGCCAGCCACCCGACACGTCCCGGTGCTGGTGCATGTCCGCATGATCATCGCTGGTCGACACCCTGCGCCGCTGCACAGCCCATTATCGCTGCTAAGCCCGACAACCTGGGCACGCGGGCCAGCCGCGAGCCTGGTTACCTACCGAATTAATAGGTAACGGCCTTGTGTCGAAACGCCTGCACGACGTCGCTTCGGGCTACGCTGACCCTCACTGAGGCGATTTGCTGGCCTCAGGCCCGGTCTCGTAGACGCGGCCGGCGTCCTGCGCTTGCGCACCGCCCAAAGGTGCGAATCCGCGCGCGTTCCCCATCACGGAGGCCAAGCGCAGTGATCACCTTTGAGGGCGTGACCAAGCGCTATCCGGACGGCACGGTTGCGGTTGACTCCCTCGATCTGGAGATCCCCGGCGGAAAGATCGCAGTACTGGTCGGACCCAGCGGCTGCGGCAAGACCACATCGCTACGGATGATCAACCGGCTCGTGGAGCCGACGTCGGGCCGGATTCTGCTCGACGGCAAGGACGTGCAGGACGCCAACCCGTCCGTACTGCGCCGCGGCATTGGTTATGTGATCCAGCAGACAGGCCTGTTCCCGCACCGCACGATCGAGGACAATATCGCGACCGTGCCGATGCTGACCGGTACCGACAAACGCAAGGCCAGGGAACGGGCTCGTGACCTCATGCAGTTGGTCGGCCTGGACGCGGCCACGATGGCGAAGCGGTACCCGCACCAGCTCTCGGGTGGCCAGCAGCAGCGCGTCGGTGTGGCCAGGGCCCTGGCCGCCGATCCGCCGGTGCTGCTGATGGACGAGCCGTTCAGCGCGGTCGATCCGATTGTCAGAGCCTCATTGCAAGATGAGCTGATTCGGCTCCAGGCAGAGCTGCACAAGACCGTTGTGCTCGTGACCCACGACGTGGAGGAAGCAATCAAGGTCGGAGATCTGGTCGCAGTGTTCCGCCCCGGCGGCCACCTGGCGCAGGTGGCTTCGCCTGAGCGGCTGCTCGGCGCGCCCGCGGACGACTATGTCCGGGACTTCGTCGGGTTCGACCGCGGGATCAGGCGGCTATCGTTCTTCCCCGCGGCTGACCTTGGTCTTGCCGATCGCACGGTGCTGCCAGCATCGACTCAGGTGAGCGACGCCATCACGACGGCCAAGCAGGAAGGCGAGCCGTGGCTGCTGGTGACCAGCGAGCAGGGCGTGCCGCTCGGCTGGGCGTCACTGGCCGACCTAGAAGGCATGCGGCCGGCGTCGACGCTCGCAGACGTGCCGCTGGCGCAGGTTGGGCACACGTTCCGGCCCGACACAGACTCATTGCGCGCGGCACTCGACGCGACGATCTTGTCCAGGACCGAGCGGGCCGTTGCCGTCGACGCGGCTGGCCGGGTGCTCGGCACCACGAGCTACGAGCGCCTCCGGGATGCCATCAGGACTGCCGAGGATGCCGCCGATCGAGGTGCTGCGCTCGCGCCGGGCCAGGCACCGGGGGCGGGCTGACATGGTCTGGTCCTGGATACCGCAGAACTGGACGCTGATCTGGCAGTACACGCTCGACAACGCGCTGCTCGGGCTCGTGCCGCCGCTGATCGGCCTGGTCATCGCGGTGCCGGTGGGGATCGCCTGCGTCGCGCGGCGCTGGCTGTACCCGCCGGTGCTGTCGCTGACCAGCGCTATCTACGCGCTGCCGTCGCTAGCCCTGTTCGTGGTGCTGATCGACTACACCGGCCTGGGCAACCTGACCGTGATCATTCCGCTCTCGCTGTTTTCGCTGTGCATCCTGATCCCCTCGGTCGTGGACGGCCTGCGCGGGGTTGACGAGTCCGTCCGGCAGGCCGCGACCGCGATGGGCTTCACCCAGCTCCGCCGCCTGGTCCAGGTCGAGCTGCCGCTCGCCGTGCCGGTCATCATCGCGGGGATGCGCGTAGCTGTCGTCTCGAGCATCAGCCTGGCCAGCGTCGGACAGCTGATCGGGGTCAGCAGCCTCGGCTACTTCTTCATCGATGGCCTGCAGCGCTCCTTCCCGACCGAGATCTACGTGGGCATCGCCCTGACCATCGCGCTCGCGCTGATCTGCGACCTGATCCTGGTCTCGCTGCGTATGCTGCTCACGCCCTGGACACGGGGCCGCCGGGCCGCGGCGAGGCCAATCGTCACGCCGTTCCCGCCTGCCGTCGGGGTCAGCTGACATGGGCTTCCTGACCTTCGCCGTCGACTGGCTCAAATCGCCCGCGCAGTGGAGCGGGCCCGATGGCATCCCGATCCGGGTGCTACAGCACCTGGAGTACACGATCCTGTCGCTGCTGATCGCCGCGGCCATCGCGCTGCCGATCGGAATGCTGATCGGTCATTTCAACCGCGGCGGCTTCGCGGCCATCAACGTCGCCAACGTCTGGCGTGCCATCCCGACGCTTGGGCTGCTGATCCTGATGGTGGTGCTGCTAGGTTTCTCGCCGCTGACGTGGCTCATACCGCTGGTCGTGCTGGCGATCCCGGCCATCCTCGTCAATACGTACGAGGGCATAGCTGGCGTGGATCCCGACCTGAAGGACGCGGCCCGCGGCATGGGGATGACCCCATGGCAGGTGCTCTGGCGAGTGGAAGTGCCGGTGGCCATCCCGCTCATCATGCTCGGCCTGCGCACCGCCGCCATCTTCGTCGTCGCCACCGCGACGATCGCAGCCGAGATAGGTCTTGGCGGGCTCGGCCGCTACATCATCGACGGGCTGGCGGCTAACAACTACGGCGAGGTTGCCGGAGGCGCCGCAGTGATCGTCGTGCTCGCGCTTGCCGTCCAGGTCATCTTCGTTGGCCTGCGCCGGCTTGTCGTCCCGGCGGGCCTGCGCGAACAGGTCCGATCCTCACGATAGAGTGTCTTTCCTACAGGACTGGAAGGAAATATCATGTTCGCAAGCAGTTCGACGCTGAAGCGGGGCGCTGCCCTCGGCCTCGCCGTGACAGCGTCGCTCGCGCTGGCCGCCTGCGGCAGTTCGAGCCCGTCAAAGCCGAGCAATCCGCTCGGTGCAAGCTCAGCCAAGGGGACCGTTGTCATCGGATCGGCGAACTTCCCGGAGAATGAGCTGCTCGCGCAGATCTACTCGACCGCCCTGGCGGCCAAGGGCGTCAAGGTCACCGACAAGTTCAACATCGGGTCTCGGGAGGTCTACTACCCGGAGATCAAGAAGGGTGCCGTCTCGATCATCCCCGAGTACAACGGCACGCTGCTGACGGTCTCCGTCAGCCCGTCGAGCACTGCCTCCACGACCACAGAGGTGAATGCGGCGCTCACGGCCGGGCTGCCACCGACCATGGAGATCCTGAACTCAGCGTCGGCCCAGGACAGCGACTCGGTGACCGTCACCCAGGCGTTCGCCAAGGCGCACAACCTGACGTCCATCGCCGACCTGAAGCCGATCGCGGGCACGATGGTCTTCGGCGGCCCGCCGGAGTTCCCGACCAGGTCCGACGGACTGAAGGGGCTCCAGAAGACCTACGGTGTCGTGTTCAAGAGCTTCGACCCGCTGGACGAGTCGGGCCCGATCACGCTAGCGGCTCTCACCTCGGGCAAGGTGCAGGCCGCGGACGTGTTCACCACGACGCCCCAGATCATCAGCGATCATCTGGTGTCGCTGACTGACCCGAAGTTCAACTTCGCGGCGCAGAACGTGACACCGCTGGTCTACAAGCCGGCCATGACCTCGACGATCATTGACACGCTGAATGCGATCTCGGCCAAGCTCACCACGGCTGACCTGCTTCAGATCGACACGGCGGTCATCGTCAATCACGAGAGCTACCAGGCTGTCGCGACGGCCTGGCTGAAGGCCAACGGCCTGCCGAATTAAACTCGGCTGGCCATAGCACCCAGCACAACGCAGAATCACCCTGCCCGGTCCGCGATCCCGCGGACCGGGCAGGGTCAATATTGTGGGCGGCGATGGATGATGATGGCCTGCCTATCGAGGAGCGCGAGATGACCGATCTGCCGCAGGTAGCCGGAGCCCGGCCGGTGCGCGCGCCCCGCGGCACCACGCTGAGCTGCAAGGGCTGGCCGCAGGAGGCCGCCATGCGGATGCTGATGAACAACCTGGATCCCGAGGTGGCCGAGCATCCTGATCAGCTGATCGTCTACGGCGGATCGGGCCGCGCCGCTCGCAGCTGGGCCGCGTTCGACGGCATCGTGTCGTCCTTGCGCGACCTGGAGGATGACGAGACGCTACTGGTCCAGTCCGGCAAGCCGGTCGGCATCTTCCGCACGCACGAGTGGGCGCCGCGTGTGCTGATCGCGAACTCCAACCTGGTGCCGCAGTGGGCGACCTGGGAGGAGTTCCGCCGCCTGGAGGCCGCCGGGCTGACAATGTTCGGGCAGATGACGGCGGGGTCGTGGATCTACATCGGCACGCAGGGCATCCTGCAAGGCACCTACGAGACGTTCGCCGCGGTGGCCGCCAAGCGCTTCGGCGGCTCGCTGACCGGGACGATCACGCTGACCGCTGGACTCGGCGGCATGGGCGGCGCCCAGCCGCTAGCGGTGACCATGAACGGCGGCGTGGCGCTATGCATCGACTGCGACCCGTCACGGATCAGCCGCCGCATCGAGCACGGCTACCTGGATGTCGAAGCTGACGATGTCGATGACGCCGTTCGTCGCGCCGTCGAGGCGGCCGGAGCCGGCCAGCCGCTGTCCATCGGGCTGCTCGGCAACGCCGCCGAGCTCGTGCCGCAGCTGCTGCGGATGGGCGCCCCGATCAACGTCGTGACAGACCAGACCTCGGCCCACGACCCGCTCAGCTACCTGCCCAAGGGCGTCGCCTTCGAGGACATGGCCGCGCTCCGGGCGGAAGACCCGGCCGGGTTCACCGTCCGGGCGCGCGAGTCGATGGCCGAGCACGTGCGGGCCATGGTTGGCTTCCAGGATGCCGGCGCCGAAGTCTTCGACTACGGCAACTCGATCCGCGGCGAAGCGGAGCTGGCCGGATACGAGCGCGCGTTCGCCTTTCCCGGCTTCGTGCCCGCCTACATCAGGCCCCTGTTCTGCGAAGGCAGGGGCCCGTTCCGGTGGGCCGCACTGTCCGGCGATCCGGCTGACATTGCCGCTACGGACGCCGCGATGCTCGAGGAGTTCCCGCAAAACGAGGCACTCGCCCGCTGGATCACGATGGCGCGGGAGAAGGTGCATTTCCAGGGCTTGCCGGCCCGGATCTGCTGGCTTGGCTATGGCGAGCGGCACCTCGCTGGATTGCGGTTCAACGAGATGGTGGCACGGGGCGAGGTGCAGGCACCGATCGTGATCGGCCGCGATCACCTGGACTGCGGCTCGGTGGCGTCGCCGTACCGGGAGACTGAGGCGATGGCGGACGGCAGTGACGCGATCGCCGACTGGCCGCTGCTGAACGCGCTAGTGAGCACCTCCTCCGGTGCATCCTGGGTCAGCATCCACCACGGTGGCGGGGTCGGGATCGGCCGATCTATCCACGCCGGGCAGGTTTGCGTCGCCGACGGCACGGCGCTCGCCGGGCAGAAGCTCGAGCGGGTGCTGACCAACGATCCCGGCATGGGCGTGATCAGGCATGCCGACGCTGGCTACGACAGGGCGGACGAGATCGCCGCGGAACGCGGCGTCCGCATACCGATGCCGAAGTAACCTAACGACGCCGTGGCCGGACCAGCAGCCCGGGCGCACTCGGCCAAGCCCTCGGGAGATTGCAGATGACGTTCGCTGAGCTGTGGGCGGAGCTGGTCGGGATCGGCCGCGCCGAGCTGACCGGCGGCTACCGGCGGTACTCCTGGACCACCGCCGATGCGGCCTGCCGTGCCTGGTTCGCGCGGACCGCAAACGCGCTCGGCCTGCGGACCGACTGCGACCGCAACGGCAACCTGTGGGCGTGGTGGGGACGGCCAGGCGGCGGCGTCCGCTCGGCCGTCGTCACCGGCAGCCATCTGGATTCCGTGCCGGACGGCGGTGCATTCGACGGGCCGCTCGGGGTCGTATCCGCCTTCGCTGCGCTCGGGCAGCTGCGCGGCGCCGGATTCCAGCCAGCCAGGCCGATCGGGGTGGCGGCGTTCACCGAGGAGGAGGGCGCCCGATTCGGCGTGGCGTGTCTCGGCAGCCGCCTGCTGACCGGCGCCGTCGGCCCGGCTGTCGCCAGGGAGCTCCGCGATCAGGACGGGATCAGCCTGGTTGAGGCCATGCGCGCGGCTGGGCGCGATCCGGATGCGCTCGGGGCAGACGAGGAACTGCTGGCCGGGATCGGCGCCTACGTCGAGCTGCACATCGAGCAGGGCAGCGCCCTGGCTGGCCTGGGCGCGCCTATCGGTGTGGCCGAAGGGATCTGGCCGCACGGCCGCTGGCGGCTGGATTTCGCCGGCCGGGCCGATCATGCCGGGACCACCAGGCTGGCCGACCGGCGGGACCCGATGCTTCCCTTTGCCGCGACGGTCCTTGCCGCTCGCGTCGCCGCCGCGCGGTGCGGAGCGCTCGCGACCTTCGGCAAGGTGACGGCCGAGCCGGGCGCGGCCAACGCGATCAGCTCGTCAGTGCACGCCTGGCTTGATGCCAGGGCGCCGAGCGAGGCGGTGCTGGAGCAGCTCGTGACCGATGTGTGGGCTGCAGCGCAGGCTGCCGCGAGCGAGCATAACGTCATTGCCAGCAGGCGGCGGGAGTCGGTGACGCCGCTGGTGAGCTTCGACGCCGGGTTGCGTGACCGGCTCGTCGGCGTGCTGGCGGCGGCTGGCTTCGCGGCGCCGGTGCTTCCGACCGGGGCAGGTCACGACGCAGGCGTCCTCGCCGCCCGGATCCCCACCGCCATGCTCTTCGTGCGCAACCCGACCGGCGTCTCGCACTCACCGGCGGAGCACGCCGAGATGGCGGACTGCGAGGCCGGGGTCGCTGCGCTGGCGGCGGTGCTCGCCGATCTGGCGGCGCGGTGACCAGCCCGGTCACGGACGCCAATGCCAGCCCGGCGAACGTACGCACGTGGCTCGCTGACCTCGCCTGGTCGCCGGCCCTTGGCCTGCGCACCGACGTGCTGATCGAGGCGGACGGCGAGCGGCTGGTGCGAGTGACGCCCGACGTGTCGCAGCCGCCGGCCGCCGCGGCACGGCTGCACGGCCTCACGATGCCCGGTCTCGCCAACGCTCACTCGCACGCGTTCCACCGGGCGCTGCGCGGCATCACTCAGGCATCGCGCGGCACCTTCTGGACCTGGCGGGAGCGGATGTACGAGGTCGCGGACCGGCTCGATCCAGGCAGCTACCTCGCCCTCGCGACGGCCGTCTACGCGGAAATGGCGCTCGCCGGCGTCAGCTGCGTCGGCGAGTTCCACTACCTGCATCACGGCCGGGGCGGGACACGGTATGCGGATCCCAACGAGCTAGGCCGGGTGCTGATCGAGGCAGCCGGGCGGGCCGGGATCCGGATCACGCTGCTGGACACGTGCTACCTGTCCGGTGGCCTATCGGCTGGCGGCAGGTACCAGCCGCTCGAAGGGCCGCAGCTGCGATTCGGTGACGGGGATTCCGAGGCGTGGGCCGCGAGGGTCGACTTGCTCGGCCCGGCGGCTGGCGGCGGGCTCGGTCCGGCCGTCAGAGCCGGAGCCGCGATCCACTCCGTCCGCGCGGTCCCGCTGGCCCAGATGCATGGTGTGGTCGCGTGGTCGCACCGGTACGGGGTGCCGCTGCACGCCCACCTGTCCGAGCAGGTCGCCGAGAACCGCGCCTGCCTGGCGGCCTACCGAGCCACGCCGGCCGAGGTGCTATCGCAGGCCGGGGCCCTCGGGCCGCGCAGCACAGCTGTCCATGCGACGCACCTGACCGGCAGCGATGTCGATCTGCTCGGCGGCGGCCGGTGTCACGTCTGCTTCTGTCCCACGACGGAGGCCGACCTAGCTGACGGCATCGGCCCGGCCAGGGAACTGGCCGACGCCGGCAGCATGCTCACCCTTGGCAGCGATAGCCACGCTGTCATCGACCTGCTGGAGGAGGCCCGCCGAGTCGAGCTTGGTGAGCGGCTCGCGAGCCAGGAGCGCGGTCACTTCACCGCGGTCGAGCTCGCCACGGCGGCCACCGCAGCCGGCCATGCGAGCCTCGGCTGGGCGGACGCAGGCGAGCTCGCGGCGGGCGCGCTAGCCGATTTCGTCACGGTGGCGCTCGATACGCCTCGCACCGCAGGCGGGAGCCAGGCCACCGCGCTGGAGTCGGTGATCTTCGCCGCGACTACGGCTGATGTCACGAGCCTCGTCGTCGGCGGACGGGATGTCGTCACCGACGGCCGCCACGTGCTGGTGGCCGACGTACCTGGCCGGCTGTCGGCAGCCATCGCGGCCGTACTGCACTGAGCTACTGTGCTGGGCGACTGTGCTGGGCTCCTGGCCGCGAGGCGTAGCGGTCGTTACCCGCCGCCGGGGTTGGCCGGCGGCAGCCCCGAGCAGATGCTCGCGGCAGCGTTGCGTGTCTGAAGGCCGCCCGGGTTGGTCTGACCGGCGGTCGCCGAGATGCTGCCTGGCTTTCCGCTCTTGGCCGGACTGGGCGTCGGGGGAGGATTCACCCCGGCGAAGTCGGCGCCCAGGATCAGCGTGACCGGTCCTGGGGTGCCGATCTGCGAGGCGGGCTCGGCCAGCGTGTTCTGGCCGGCCGGGAAGGTGTGCAGCGCCGTCATGAGCGTGTAGGCGCTGTCGGCCTGAGCCTCGCCCGCGTAGTCGACCGTGGTCGTCGAGGAGTACGGGGCGTCCCCCACGCTGACGACGTCGAAGCCAAGCTGGCGCAGGCTGGCCCTGGTTTTGGCGGCGAGCCCAGGCTGCCCGGTGGCGTTCAGCACGTGCACCTGAACGCTGGCATTGGGCTGCGTGGGAAGCCCGCCTTGCCACGCCTGGTCGGTCCTGATCATCTGGAACAGCACATCGTCCTGCGGCTGCACCGTCATCAGGTGCTCGTCGTAGGTCGGGTAGTCGAAGGTGTCCATGGTCGAGGGCATCGTGATAAGCGTCACGTTCCTCGACTTCAGGTGGGCCATTGATTCGGCCAGCCGCAGGAGCGAGGTCGTCGACCCGAGGCCCTGATCGACCGTCAGGGCCCTGGTAGCCGTGTCGGCGATGCCCAGCAAGCTGGGGATGTCGGTGAGCAGCCCAGTGGAGTTGACCTTCTGCACCACCGAGGAGATGAACGCCTGCTGAAGCTCGATCCTGGGCAGGTCGCCGCCGGCGTCGGCACCGTCGCCGACGCCGTGCCGGTCCCGCACATACTGCAACGCCTGACCGTAGTCGAGCAGGTGCTTGCCGGGACTGAGGTTCAGGTTCGTGGCCGTGTCGTGGTAGCCAGGACCGGGCGGAACGCACACCTCGACCCCGCCGAGCTGGCCCACCATGGTGCGGAAGGAGTTGAAGTTGAACTCCACGAAGTGGTCCAGCTTGATGCCCGTCAGGGCCTCGACGGTCTGCACCGCGCAGGTAGCGCCGCCGATGTTGAGCGCGCCGTCGATGATCGCGCCTGGCGGGTACTGCTGGGCCGGCCACACGCCGGTGCCGACGTACGGCCGTTCTTGGCAGGCCGGCTGGTAGACGAACGTGTCCCGCGGGATCGACAGCACGATCGCGTGAGTGTGACTCGGGTCCAGGTGGATCAGCAGAAGGTTGTCTGAGTTGCTCACGCCAGGGGTCGCGTCGTAACCGAAGTTGCCCCGCTGCCCGAGCCGTGTCTGCGAGCCGAGCACGAGGATGTTCTGGACTCCGTAGGTGGCACGGCCGCTCAGGTCCCCGACATTAACCTTGGTGATGTTGCCGTCCAGCTGGCGGTACACGGCGAAACCGCCGAGCCCGGCCGCGACCGCGACGACCGCGACCAATGAGGCCAGGATGTAGCCGGCCTTGGCCTGCCACCGCTGCCGCCGCCAGCGATCGCGGGCCCGCCCGACGCCCCGCCTGCCGCCGGGGGGCGGCGGCCGGCCTGCCGGACCGCGCGGAGCTGGCCTGCCGCCGGCTGAGCCGCGCGGCGCTGACCTGGTCCCGGACCGGCCGCCCGCTGCCTCGCTGCGGCGGTAGCGGCGTGGGTCGAAGTCACCAGAATCACGGCGGCTTGCCCCGTGCGACATCTGACCTCCGTCCAGCCGATGAGGTGCGGCCCGCGCTGCCGGCGTCGCGCCTAGCGCGCCGCAGCCGACCAGGGTTGTCGGAGGGAAGGTTACCTGGCGCGGCGATCGCTTCTGTCGATTTTGGCATCGGTATACGGTCTCCGGGCGATGTCGTTCCGCTGGCTTGAACGAGTTCTCAGCTGCCACTCAGCCAGCGCCAGGAGTGCCTGCGGGGCCGCTAGCCCGGCGGAATCACCCGGCCGCCTGGGGCCGGGGCCAGCCAAGCCGCCCACCCGAGCTACCGGGCGCTGTGGCACGATGCGCAGGTGAGCCTGCTGATCACCAACATCGGTGAGCTTGTCACCAACGCGCCGCGCGATGCTGTCAGCGTCGCCTCGCCCGGGCCGTTCGACGTGATCCGGGATGCGGCGGTGGTCCTGGACGCGGGGCTGGTGGCCTGGACAGGGCCGGTGTCGCAGGCGCCGGCGGCCGACGAGGTCGTCGATGCGGGTGGCCGGGCGGTCCTGCCCGGGTTCGTCGACTCGCACGCGCACCTGGTATTCGCCGGGGAGCGGGGGGAGGAGTTCGCAGCCAGAATGGCGGGGCTGCCCTACAGTGCGGGCGGGATCCGCAGCACCGTGGCGGCGACCAGAGCGGCGAGCGACACCGAGCTACGCGCGAACCTGGACCGGCTTGCGGCGGAGATGCTGGCGCAGGGAACGACCACGTTCGAGTGCAAGTCGGGATACGGGCTGACGGTGCCGGACGAGGCGAGGTCTGTCGCGCTGGCCGCCGCGCTCACGCCAGAAGTGACCTACCTCGGGGCGCACGTCCTGGCGCCGGAGTTCGAGCACGACCCGGCTGGTTACGTCGACCTAGTGTGCGGCGACATGCTGGCCGCGTGCGCGCCGTACGCCAGGTGGGTGGACGTCTTTTGCGAGCAGGGCGCGTTCGGGGCTGACGAGGCGCGGGCGGTGCTGCGGGCCGGAGAGGGGGTGGGACTCCAGGCGCGTGTCCACGCGAACCAGCTAGGACCGGGCCCTGGCGTACAGGTTGCCGTCGAGGCGGAGGCGGCATCAGCCGACCATTGCACGTTCCTCTCCGATGCCGACGTCGACGCGCTGGCCTCATCCGGCGGGACCGTCGCGACGCTGCTGCCGGCGGTCGAGTTCTCGACCCGGCAGCCGTATCCGGACGCGCGGCGGCTGCTGGCCGCCGGCGTGACCGTGGCGATCGCGTCGGACTGCAATCCCGGCTCGTGTTACACCTCCAGCATGCCGCTGTGCGTCGCGCTCGCCGTTCGCGAGATGCACATGACCACGGCGGAGGCGGTCTGGGCTGCTACAGCGGGCGGAGCGCACGCCTTGCGCCGCACCGACATCGGCCACCTGGGCGTCGGGGCACGGGCCGATCTGATCATGCTCGACGCGCCGTCGCACTCTTACCTCGCTTACCGGCCCGGCGTGCCGCTGATCGCCGCGGTGTGGCGAGCGGGGGAACGGGCAGCCCCGCGCTGGCGCTGATGTGACGCCGCCTGGGCCGCGCTGGCGTCTGGCCGGGCGGCGACGCTAGTAGGGGTAGCCCTACCCGCGAAAGTGGGTGCGCGTCTATCGCGTGGATAGCCGCGCTGCGGCACCGTTAGCTCTGGCGAGGCAGTCGCCGCCGTCATCCGTACACGCGTGACTGAGGCGCGAGGACTCCACGGGGGCGTCTTCGCGAGCTCGCATGATGCGCCGCACTGCGGCGAGGCGACTCGCTACGTTTGACGGGATCCTGGTCGTCGGCAGCCTGGCCGGCGGGCCGACGATCGTAGCGATGGAGGTGCCGTGCGCGTTGTCGTCGCCGAAGACCTCTTCCTGCTGAGGGACGGCCTGGTCCGGCTGCTCGAAGCGCACGAGTTCGAGATCGCGGCGGCAGTCGCCGACGCGCCGGGCCTGTTGCGGGCGCTTGTCGGCGAACGGCCGGACGTGGCGATCGTGGACGTCCGCCTGCCGCCGACGTTCACCGATGACGGGCTGCGGATGGCGCTGGAGGCCCGGCGGGCAGTGCCGGGCCTGCCGGTGCTCGTGCTGTCCCAGTATGTCGAGCAGTTGTACGCGCGCGAGCTACTCGCGGACCGGGCCGGCGGCGTCGGGTACCTGCTCAAGGACCGCGTGTTCAACGACGATCAGTTTGTCGACGCGGTACGCACGGTCGCGGCTGGCGGCACCGTCATGGACAGCGAGGTCGTGGCGAAGCTGCTCGGCCGCCGGGCCAGGGAGGAACCGCTGGCCCGGCTGTCGGCCAGGGAGCGCGAGGTACTCGGGCTGATGGCCGAGGGCCGGTCCAACAGCGCCATCGCGCAGCGGCTGTTCGTGACCGAGAAGGCAGTGAGCAAGCACAGCACCAGCATCTTCACCAAACTCGACCTGGCACCCTCCGACGACGACAATCGCCGCGTGCTGGCCGTGCTCGCTTACCTCAACGGCTGATCCTGTGCCTGCGCTCGCACCTTGGCCTGAACTGACGCCATGGCCCGGCCCGCCTTCACGGCCTTCAGCCGCTCCTCGATTGCCGCCTTGTCCATGTCGTCCAGCGCGGGGAACTGCGCGTCCTGCGGTGACGCCGGCCATTCCGCGGCGTCGCGCGATCGCGCTTCCGCCTGGCGCACTTCCTCCTCGAACAGCGTGACCTCGCTGCTCGGGTCCATGATCTCGATCATGGTGATCGCGCCCCGGAGTGGTACGCCCGTGGTGGCCGATGCTGTGCTGGCCGATCCTGGCGCCAAGGCGTCCTGCCTGCGCTTCAGCCCGGTCAGCTTGCTCTTCATCTGGCTGACGCCGTGGCTGAGAGTGTCAATGGACTCATGTTGCGCGGTGATGATGTGCTCGACGATCTCGACGTCGTTCTCGGCGATCATCTGCCGGCCCAGGGCCGCCCTGGCGAGATGGTCGAACCTGTCGGCGTCGTCGGCCTCGCCGGCGGCGCGAAGCTCGTCGGCGCCCTGACTGGCAGCTTCCGCCTTCCTGCCCCAAGCCGCGACTGCCCAGGCGTCCTCCTGCTGATCGTCAGCAGCGAGGCGAAGGTTGTCGGTGAGCTGGACGATGGCCTGCTCTGCCTCGGCCACATTGGTCGTGTAGGCCCCGATCAGCTGATCCAGCATCCGCTGCGGGTCCTGCGCTGACGTGATGATCGCGTCGACGTTCGCCCTGGCCAGTTGGGTGACGCGGCCGATGATGCCGTGCTTGGACATGGTTCTCCCTGGTTAGCGACTGGCCGACAGTCCAGCGGGGACGGTGTTCTCGTCGCGGCCGAGGTGCCTGCCGCGGGTCGCGGTACCGCCGAAGCTCGCCGGCCCGATGCACCGCTCGCCGCCTTGCTGCCTGACGATCAGGATGCCGCCAAGAACCGCGCTCTCGACCGGGCCGCCGGACCCGCCGGCGCTCCCGGTGCTCTCGACCAGCCAGGAGCCCGCCACCTGCTGGTAGTCGAATCTCGAGACGTCCTGCTCAGCGAGCGCCCTCGCAGCTAGCGCCAGGGCGTCGGCCTGCTGAGCCTCACCCAGCGCGGCCTCCGGATCGTTTTGCGCGCTGCTGATCGCCTGCCGAAAATGCCGCTGCGCCTCCGTCAGCCTGATCCGGGCCGCTGCGCCGACGCCGCCGCGCCTGGTCCTGATGCCGTCCTCCGCGGCAGTGACCGAACTGCGAGCCACGAGCATGGCTTGATCCAGCACGGCTGTGGCCCGCTCGCGCCTGGCCGGCTCTGCCCGGATGACCGCCAGAGTGCTGTCGAGTGCCGTATCGGCTTGCTGGACATCGCGCAGCGCCGCGAGCGCGTCGACTGGGCCGGCTGCCTGCTGCGCGCGGATCTCGTCGGCCACTGCCTGTGCCCTGGCCACCACCGTCGCCCGCTCATCGTGCGCGCGGTCCGCTGGCAGCGCGGCTGCCTCGGCGATCTCGGCAGTGAGCTCTCGTAGCGCGCCCGGCAGCGCCGAAGCCGCCTGGGTGAGCTCGGCCTCCATGTGCTCGACGGCGTCGAGCAGGTCCGTGGCCTGATCGGCACCGGCCTCGGCGGCCTGCAGCAAAACGGCGGCGCGGCCCCGTTGCCCGTCCGCGAGGTCCTGCCGGGCGCTGGCGAGACTGCGGGCGGCGAACTCAAGGCGCTCGGCCGCCTGATCGGGGTTCATCATGACGGCCGCCACAGCACCCGCCGTGTACCTGGCCACCAGCCGCTCCAGAATCCGCCCGGAGCGGGCGATCCGGGCTGTCTGCTGTGCCACGTGGGCGTCCACCTCGGCGGCCAGCCGCGGCGCGCGCGCCTCTAGATCCTGTAGCTGGTCGAAGGCCTCAGACTGCTCGTCGAGCACGCGACTAGCCGCCGCGCAGTGCGCGCAGATGTCCCGCGCGTGAGCCTGTGCCTTCGCCTCGTCCTCCGGAGCGCCCTTGTCGAGCAACAGCGCGATCCTGACGGCTGCGCTCTGCTCGGCTCGCGCCGACAGCAGGGCGGCCGTGAACGGGGCCGTTGCGTGCGCCCCGAATTTCGCCGTCGCAAACCCCAGCTCCTGCTCGCTGGTGCGGATCGCGTCGTCGGCCTCGACCAGCGCAGCGGCGACCTGCGCTGCCAGCTCCGCCGCTCCGGGACCCGGCGGCGGCCCCTGGTCCGCCTTGGCCGGGGCGACGTCACCAGCCGCCCGTGACAGTCGCCGGATCACAGAATTCAGCACGGCTCGAGTGCGCACAATCCCCCCGTCGGTTCCCCGGCCAACGGACCTACCCGACGAAGCGGCGGCGCACACGCTCCGATCGGGAGGGCCGATAAGAGGCAAATGGCGTAACTGCCGCTACAACGGCGGAACATTGCCGATGCCGTACCTAGCGGAGGTAGCCGCTCCGGAAGCGGATGAGCGGCTCGCCGGACTCAGCCACGTACGGCACCGCGAGGACATGAGCGACAAACACGACATGATCTGCCGCCGCAACCCTCGTGGTTACCTCGCACTCGAAGGCGGCCAGCCCGCCAGCGGGGATCAGGGCGCCGGACGCTTCGCCACGCTCATGCGCCACGTTACCGAGTAGCAGCCGGGCACCAGGCCGGCCCGCCGCTGCGAACCGGCCTGCGAGCGCGCGCTGCGTCGCCGACAGCAGGGTGACGGCGAATCTGTCGATCCGTCCGAGTACCTCGGCCGGGTAGCCGGAGGCCAGGAGCGAGACCAGTACGGTCGGCGGATCAGCGGACACTGGGCAGAACGCGCTGACCGTAGTGCCGATGTCATCCCGGCCCTCGGCGATCGTCAGCAGCGTGACGGCACCAGGCCAGGCACTTAGTGCGGTAGCGAACCCGGCCGCCGGCACCTCGTT
>DATHPF010000168.1:0-4894 GCA_035484155.1 Streptosporangiaceae bacterium | reverse complement strand
ACGACGTCAGCCTCCTGCAGCGCAGCAACGGCGGGGTACGTGCCGTGCATGCCCGGCATGCCAAGAGCCAGCGGGTGCAGGTCCGGGAACGCGCCACGGGCCATCAGTGTCGTGGTCACCGGCGCCCGCGCGAGCTCGGCCAGCCGGAGCAGGTCGGCGTGCGAGTCGGATTTGATCACGCCGCCGCCAACGTAGAGGACCGGCCGGCGAGCCTGCAACAGCATCACGGCGTCCGCCTCGATCGCTGCCTGGTCCGGCGGCCCGGGCAGCCGGTAGCCGGGCAGGTCCATGGCGGGCGGCCACTCGCCGTCTGCCAGCCGCCACGGCCCGGTGGCCTGCTGAATGTCCTTCGGCACATCGATGAGGACCGGACCGGGACGCCCGGTGGTGGCGATGTGGAACGCCTCGGCGACCGCCGCCGGGATCCGCTCCACCTCGGTCACCAGTTCGTTGTGCTTGGTGATCGGCAGGGTGATGCCGGTGATGTCGGCTTCCTGGAACGCGTCCGTGCCGATGAGGCTGGTGCCGACCTGGCCGGTGATAGCGACCATCGGCACCGAGTCCATGTAAGCGTCGGAGAGGGCGGTGACCAGGTTCGTTGCCCCTGGCCCGCTGGTCGCCATGCACACGCCTGGCCGTCCCGTCGCCCACGCGTAGCCCTCGGCAGCGTGCCCCGCGCCCTGCTCGTGCCGGACCAGTACATGCCGCAGGGACGATGAGAGCAGCGGGTCGTAGGTCGGCAGGATCGTGCCGCCGGGCAGCCCGAATACCACCTCAACGCCCTGCTGCTCGAGACTGCGGACGAGTGCCTGGGCTCCGGTGAGCTCTTGCACGGGAGGCTCCTCATTTGCTTGGTAGTCCAACAAAAAACCTCCCTGCCGTGTGGCAAAGAGGTTGTAGCGCGACGCCCGTGCGGGCTTCGCGCTACGTGATAATAAGTACGAGGTGTCTACGCGGACTCACTACTGATTTCCCTGCCCTGGTCGCATGCCCAGACGCACCGTCTAGCGTTGGTAGTAGTACACCTTACCGCATCCTCCGATTCCTGCAGGCAGTTGGGCCTCCTTCCGCCGTGCTGAGCCGATATCAAGCCGCGAGCAGGCCGAGCGGGCTCGGCGCGGAGTACTCGATCTGTATGGCAGTCTGGCCGTCGGCCAGCGTCGCCGGCCCGCCCTTTGTGTAAACAGGGAACGTGGCGTGCGCGCGGAGGATCGCGACGATCGACTGAAGGTAGGCCGGCCGTGCCAGGCTGGAAGCTGGGTCACTCTCCGCCAGGTCGACCGCGCGGAACGGGATGCCGGGCCCAGCGCCGGGACCGGAGTCGGCAAACCCCAGGACGTCGATCGGTTGCTGATCGGCCAGGGACTGGAGCACGAGCAGCACGCGCGAGTCGACATCGCCCGCGGCGAGCTCGCTCTGGGCGACAGCCGAGGCCGAGACGCGCCCGCTGTTCAGCAACTGCTCACCGAGCTGTATCCGGGCCTGCACGTCCTGACTGAGCGCCGCCTGGTAGGCGGCCGCTCCACCTGGATAGATCACCCGAACGCTGACCTGGCCGAAGCTAGCCAGGGCCCCCGGCGCGACATCGTTGCCGAGGGTGGGATTCACCGTGCTCAAGAGTGTGTGGAGCTGCGGGGTCACGACGACGACGGTCGCGTTCGACAGCGACTGCGAGTTCAAGCCGACCTGGACCTCCTGGCCCGCGGGAAACCCGGTCGCCGTCAGCGCGGCACAGGTCGGGATATCGCACGCCACGACTGTGCCTGCGGCGACCTGCTGGTTAACCCAGGCCGCCGACGCCGTACGGTCAGCCGCGAGCGTGCCAGGATCTCCACCTGACGGGGGTGAGCTGGCAGCGGGAGTTGGCGTGGCCGCAGGCATCGCGGATGGCTTCGTGCTCGGCGGAGCAGTCTTGGCCCGTGACGCGGCGTGCCCGGCTGCAGCGACTGGCGTGGAGCGCAGGGACAGCCCGATGACGAGGCCCGCGGCCGCGAGCAGAACTGCTCCCAGGGCGACCAGCGTGGCCGTGCGATAGCGCCAGCCGCCCCCTCCGGTCGACCTGCCCGGCGGCCGCCAGCGGCCACCACCACCGCCGCCGCGCGCGTCCGTCTCGTCGGGCCACAGCCAGCCGATCGACCCAGGCGTAGGGTCGGTTTCAAACGCCGCGGTAACCGTCGGCCGCCTCGCGGTCGGCGGCTCGGCGGCGCGCAGTGGCTGCGTCCAAATCGACGGCTCCGCCGGGGGCGGTGCCTCCGCTCCACGCGGCGGCTCTGGCTCCGCGGCACGCACCGGCGCTGGCTCCGCGGCACGCACCGGCGCTGGCTCGGCCGCATGCACCCGCGCCGCCGAAGCGGCACGCAGTTCCTCCGCAGCACGCAGTTCCTCGTCAGCACGAGCTGCCTCGGTGGCGCGGAGTGCCTTAGCGACGCGCAGTGGCTCGTCGGCACGCGGTGACCTGGCCGCTCGCGGTGGCTTGGCCACACCTTCGGGATTGGCAGCCTGGTCGGCGGGCGGCTCAAAGTCCGGGACCACGCCGGACGGGCTCGGTGCCCGCTTCGCGCCACGCTTGCCCGGCGACCCGGACCCGGTCACTCGCGGCAGCGGCTCAGTATTAGGCTCGCCCGGCTGCCTTCCTTCCGTATGCGCATGCTCGGCGTCAATCGCGGCCTGCATGCGGTTAAGCACGGATTCCGGCAGGACCGCCCTGACCGGTTGACCAGGACCTGGACGAGCCTCACCTGGCACGCGCCGCGACAGCGGCGCGCCGATTCCGTCGTTTCCCATACGGCCCAACTCCTAACCAAGTCCCGCGTACACTCAGAATTTCGCAATACATGACATTTAGCACTCGCTTCAGAAGACGCCAGGTAGCAGGGCGGCGGTGCGGCTTCGGGCGTCCAGGCTGAACACGTCGGCAACAAGGATCCCGGCGAACGCCGGCACCATCATCGGCCTGCCGACGTCGAGACGCCTGAACGGTACGGCCACAACACCTCCTACTAGTGCAAGTGAAAGAGCGAATGCGCGATCTCGATGATCCCTGCCCCCACGACGACGACGAAGAGAGCTGGGAGCATGCAGCCGATGAGCGGGAACGTCATCTTCACCGGGACCTTCTGGGCTTGCGCCTCGGCTCGCTGACGGCGCCTCACCCGCATTTCCTTGGCTTGCTCGCGCAGCACACTGGCAACCGGGATCCCCAGCTCGGCGGACTGGGTCAGGGCCGAGACGAACGCCCGCAGCTCTGGCAAACTCGTGCGTTCGGCCAGCGCCCGCATTGCCTCTGCACGTGATTTACCGATCTGCATCTCCTGCAGTACGCGAGCGAACTCGGCGGCCAGCGGTCCTTTGAGGTTGCGAGCGACTTGCGCGAGGGCGGCATCGAACCCGAGACCAGCCTCGACGCAGATAGTGAGCAGGTCCAACCCCTCGGGCAAGGAGATCGCGAGCCGCTGCTGCCTCTTCAGCCCCGAGTTGTAGACCAGCACATCGGGCAGGAAGAAGCCCGCGGCCGCGCCAGCGCCGCCAGTCACGACGAGCAGCGCCGGGTGCCGCAGCGCGAGCAGAGCGCCGATCGAGCCGAGCACGACCAGACAGAGTGCCTTACTCGCCAGCACACGGTCCGGCGTCCAGCCCTCCGGGTTGCCCGCAACATCCAGCCTGCGCTGCAGGGAGGTGCGAACGGAGCCGGGCGACAGCCGGACAGCCACGTCCGACAGCCAGTCGGGCAGTTGGAGATG
Source organism: Streptosporangiaceae bacterium (assembly GCA_035484155.1). Lineage (GTDB taxonomy): Bacteria > Actinomycetota > Actinomycetes > Streptosporangiales > Streptosporangiaceae > JAJYUU01. The sequence goes on along the minus strand of DATHPF010000168.1, from coordinate 1,154 downwards.
GCCGGCTCCGCCGGTCCGGCCGCCGGTCCGGTTGTCGCGGGTGTACCGCCGGTCGATCGCAGCTAGCGCCTGGCTCACTCCGCGTGTCCCGCGGCGCTTCGGCATCAGCGCCACTGCCAGCGCGACGACCGCGAGTACGAGCGCCGCCGTCCCGCCGTAAAGGAGCCCAGAACCGAACATCAGATCTCTACCTTGATTATCTGGCGCATCAGCACGGCGCCGATCGCCTCCAGCACGATGGCACCGACGAGCATGAGCTCGCCCACATGCGTCGTGTAGAGCGGACGCATATACGAGGGCCTGGCGACGAACATGAAGGCGCCAATCACCACTGGCAGTGCGATGAGGATGTAGGCCGACAACCGGCCATCTGCACTCAGCGCCTGCACCTGGCGGCGAAGGTATCCGCGTTCCCTGATGGTGCTCACAGTGGTCGTGAGTACCTCGGCAAGATTGCCGCCCATCCCGCGCTGAATCCGGATGGCCATGATCGTCCACCGCAGATCGTCAGAACCCATCCGATCCGCGATTGTCTCTAGGCAGTCCTCAAGGTCGGCTCCAAGCCGGGCTTCCGCCAGGGCCCGACCGAACTCCCCGGCGGCGGGCTGGCCAGCCTCGCGCACGACCGCATCCAGGGCCTGCGGCAGCGAGAAACCCGACCGAAGTGAGCTAGCCAGAAGCTGCAACATGTCCGGCAGTTGCTCGGCGAATGCGCCGCGACGCCGACGGATCAGGAAACTCAGCAGCATCCGCATGCCGAGCCAGCCGGCCAGTGCTCCCACCAGGACACCGACGATGACGTTGCCGGTGAGGACGCTGACTGCAGCCGCTATCACAACGGCCACGCAGCTGCCGAGCAATACCCATTCGGCAGGCTTGCGCGCCACTGCCGCCACCTCAAGGCGGCCGGCGAGGCGCTGCTGGGCCTCGGGACTCATGAGCCGCTTAGTCGCGTCGAGCGCGACGCTGCCGGCCTTGTGGGCGGTGCCTTGCTCGCCATTCGCCTGGCTGGCTCCATGCCGCGGGCCATAGCTAGCGATCCGGCCGGCGAGATCCCGCTGTTGGCCAGCCCGCGCCAGTGAGCCAAACACCGTCACGGCCAGAATGAAGAGCGCCACAAAGATCGCGCCCAGGCCTCCGGCTAGTGACCAACT
>DATHPF010000167.1:0-3693 GCA_035484155.1 Streptosporangiaceae bacterium | reverse complement strand
CGCGGGCCCGCTCGGTGAAAGCGAAGACCTTGATCAGCCAGTCCATGGCCGCGCCGGCGTCGGCATACAGCAGATACGGAACGACCTGCGGGTCTGGATGGTCCTGGGGCATGGCGGCAACGTTACTGTCTGTCGGCGGGCTAGCATCGGGCCAACCGGGTTACCGCGGCTGCAGTACTAGCGGTCGGCTGGGCGCCTAGCGCTCGGCGAAGGTCGCCTCGCCGTCCTCGAAGCGGTAGATCTCCTCGCCGTCGACCAGGGCGCGGGTGACCCGGCTGAGCACGTCGAGCGGGTCGCCTGACCAGATCACCAGGTCTGCGTCCTTGCCGGCCTCGATGGACCCGAGCCTGTCCTCAATCCCGATGATGCGCGCCGGGTTGATCGTCAGGGCGCGCAGCGCCGTATCCCGGTCCAGGCCGTGCTTGACCGACAGTGCGGCCTGGTGGGCGAGGAAGTTGATGGGCACGACCGGATGGTCGGTCGTGATCGCGATGGTGACGCCCGCGGCCGCCAGCCGGCCCGGATTGGCCAGCGACCTGTTGCGCAGCTCGACCTTGGACCTGCTCGTGAACAGCGGGCCGATGATCACCGGGATGTCCTTCGCGGCGAGGATGTCGGCGAGCAGATGCGCCTCCGTACCGTGGTCGATGACCAGGTCGTAGCCGAACTCGTCGGCGATGCGCAGCGCGGTCGCGATGTCGTCGGCCCGATGACAGTGCTGGCGCCACGGGATCTCGCGTCGCAGCACCATCCCGAGCGCCTCCAGCTTGAGGTCTCGGTCGACCGGCTTGCGGTCGGCCGCTGGCTTGCGTTGCTCCGCGTCGAGGCGAGCCAGGTAGTTCGTCGCATCCACGAGCGCGCCTCGGATCACGGCCGCCGTGCCAAGGCGCGTGCTCGGCGACTGCTTGCGCTCGCCGTAGACGCGCTTGGGATTCTCGCCGAGCGCTGACTTCATCCCGGCGGGGGCGCGCAGCAGCATCTCGTCGACGGTCCGGCCCCAGCACTTGAGCGCGCAGGTCTGGCCGCCGATCGGGTTACCGGACCCCGGATTGACGTTGACCGCCAGCACGCCGCCGGAGACGGCGTCGCGGAAGCCGAGGTCCGCCGGGTTGATCGCATCGACCGCGCGCACCTGCGCGGTAACCGGCTCGGTCAGCTCGTTGGAATCCGAGCCCGCCCATCCTTCGCCCTCCTCGTGGACGCCAACGTGGCCGTGCGCCTCGATGAACCCGGGCAGCACCCAGCGGCCGGCTGCGTCGATCACGCGCGCGTCAGCAGGGATGTCCAGGCCGACTCCGATGGCTGCGATCTTGCCGCCCTGGATGAGGATCGTCGCCCCGTCGATGGGCTCGGCGGTGATCGGCACGACGAACCCGCCGACGATCGCTACGGTGTCACGCGCCATTTGCGTTACCCGCCATCTGCTCTCCTAGCGTTTGTTTGTAGCGTGTGGAGCATGCGCTTCGCCTTCAAGACTGCACCGCAGAACACCACCTGGGACGCCATGCTCGACGTCTGGCGCGCTGCCGACGACATCGAGCTGTTCGAGTCCGGCTGGACGTTCGATCACTTCTATCCCATCGTCGGTGACTCGGCGGGTCCCTGCCTGGAAGGCTGGATCACGCTCACCGCACTGGCGCAGGCGACCCGGCGAGTCCGGCTCGGCACGCTAGTTACTGGCATCCACTACCGGCACCCAGCGGTCCTGGCCAACATGGCGGCGACTCTCGACATCGTCTCAGGCGGACGGCTCGAGCTTGGCATCGGCGCTGGCTGGAATCAGGAGGAGTCCGGGGCGTACGGCATCGAGCTTGGCTCGCCGCGCGAGCGCAGCGACCGGTTCGAGGAAGCCTGCGAGGTGCTCGTCGGGCTGCTGTCGCAGGAAACGACCACGTTCAGCGGCAGCTACTACCACCTGACCGAAGCCCGGTGCGAGCCCAAGCCCGTGCAGCAGCCGCACCCGCCGATCTGCATCGGCGGCAGCGGCGAGAAGCGCACGCTCCGTACGGCTGCGCGCTTCGCGCAGCACTGGAACTTCGTTGGCGGAACGGTCGAGCAGTTCGGCCGCGCGAGGGACGTCCTGTACCAGCACTGCGCCGATATCGGCCGGGACCCGGCCGAGATCCTGCTGTCCACCCACGTGGTCTACACCGGCGACGCGGCGGAGACAGCCGCGAGCGCCGCGGCGCTCGGCGAGGCCGGCGCGGAGCTGGCCATTGTGCACATGCGACCGCCGCACACGGCCGCGGTGCTTGAGCCGCTCGCGACTGCGCTCGCCGAGCTAGCCTGACGAGCCCAGCCCAGGCCAGCTCAGCCCTGGCCGAGCTGAGCGACCAGCGCGTCGGCTTGCTGGGTGGTGAGGGTCGCGAGGTTCGGCATCGGCAGCACGCGGCTGCCGCCGGCCAGGAAGATCACCTTGTCGGTCATGCAGGCGCGAACGTCGGGATGCTGCTCGGCAATGGCGATCTGCTGGCGCAGCATTGCCTGCTGGTTGTTAGCTAGCGTCGGCATCACACGTTCGCTGACAGTGCGCTGCACGCGCTTGGCTACGGCCCGGCCGATGAACCGGGCTGCCGCGCCGAGCGCGACGTCCGCAATGGCCTGGTCGATGGAATCAACCGGGCTGTCGTCGTAGCCCCTGTTGCGGCCTAACCAGCCGCCGCTGCCCGGCGGCGGCCCGGCCTGCGGATTGCCGGCCCAGCCGGGCGCCGGCCCGGCCTGAGGCTCGGCATTCCAGCCCTGCTGCGAGGCGCCTGGCTGTGGGGCACCCGGCTGGGGCATCCCGCCCTGCAGCTTGTCGAGCTGCATCTGCGCAAGCGCGGCCAGTTCGCCGATCGAATGTACGCCCGCTGTGCTACCGCACTGTGGGCACGGTTCTGTCGCCTGCCCGCCTGTGAACTGCCCGCCTGTGAATTGACCATCTGTCACCGCTCTATTGTGCGCGCGTGTCGTGCCCACAAGAAAGGTTCGGCAGCAATGAATGCGGTGATTAACCGCCGGCCTAGCCATGCTCGTGAGCTTGACCTACTGATGTGGCTATCCCAGCCCGGCCCCGCCCTGACGCAGCATCCTGTCCGCTTCTTCCGGCGTGATCGGCCGGGCTCCGAGCGCCACCGCCCGATCGCGCTCGCCGAGCGTCACGTCATAATGCCCGGCGACGGGCTCCTGCTTGGGTAGAGCCTCTCGGCCGGGGCGGAACATGATGCGGGTAAGACCAAGGCTCGCAGCGAAGGCATGCAGCTCTTCGTCAGTGTCGGCGGTGAGGACGAACCACGGATCGGACCTCGCCGTGCGGCCAAAGAAAGCTCTGCTCTGACCTCGCAGCTTATGCACGTAAACAGTCATGGCGTCGCACCCGGCCGCGCCGCGCTGCCCATTCGTACCTGCCGACTCTCCAGATTCCAGGCCAGCCAGGCCTGCCGCCATCCGAAGCCTGGCCGCTCCACTCAGCGATGTCCACATCCTGCGCACTGAGCCCAGCCGGGCGGGGCTGCCGCTGCGAACTGTGTTGCGTCCGGTTCGCCGGGTTTGCGGGCTCCTGATTGCCGACGAGTAGTGACCTGGGTCTCATTTGTTACCCGCCAGTAGTGAGCTACGTCTCATCGCGGAACCGCCGCGCCATCACCGCCCGTCGAACCTTCCGTCACTCACCGTGACACCCCGGCGGCGCCCCCGTGCTGCCGGGACCAGGAC
>DATHPF010000166.1:0-25522 GCA_035484155.1 Streptosporangiaceae bacterium | reverse complement strand
CCGCGCGGGCGTTCTCCCGGCGCGCCATCCAGGTTGTGGGGCAGGGCCGGCCGCCTTGCCCGCTGTGCGGACTGCCTCTCGAACCGGCTGGCCACGTGTGCCCGCGGCAGAACGGCCACCGGGTCGGGCATGCCTGAAGCGTCGGCCAGCAGGGATGCATCGGGCAGCAGAGACAGGGATGCATCGGGCAGCAGGGAATCGCCGGGCAGGAGAGCACGGCGCGACCAGCGGGCCAGAGGCGGCCGCCCTGCTACCCCTACGCCGGCGAGCGTCGAGTCAGCGAGCGCGCCGACCGGGCTAGGCGGCGCGCCGCGGCATCCGACGAGCCCCGGCGACGAGGCCGCCATCCTGGACCTGCTCGCTACCGGCACCCTCGATGTCAAGGGCCGCCTCGTCGACGCCTCGAACGCGACGATGTACTGCACGATCACCGCCGGCGGTACCGAGACTGCCTGCGTCTACAAGCCAGTCGCCGGCGAGCGGCCGCTATGGGATTTCCCCGATGGCACGCTGGCTGGCCGGGAGCTTTCCGCGTACGTGGTCTCGAAGGCCGGCGGCTTCGACGTGGTGCCGCCGACGGTTTACCGGGACGGCCCATTCGGACCTGGCATGTGCCAGCTGTGGATCGATGCCGACGACACAGTCGACCTGGTCGAGCTGGCCCGCAGTAATGACCCCCGGCTGCGGCAGATGGCGGTGTTCGACGCGGTGGTGAACAATGCCGATCGCAAGATCGGCCACCTGCTGCCAGTTGCCGACGGCGGGCTCTATGGCTGCGATCACGGTGTCTGCTTCGGCTCGGAGTACAAGCTCCGCACCGTGCTCTGGCAGTGGCGGGGCAAGCGGCTGACCAGCGAAGCACTGGCGAAGCTAGCCGGGCTACGCGACCTGCTCAGCGGCGGCAGCCTGACCGCTGAGCTGGGCAGCTGGCTGACCCGGCAAGAGGTCGCCGCGACGGCCAGGCGGGTAGAAATGCTGTTGGCACATCAGGTGCACCCGCTGCCGCCGGCCGACTGGCCGGCGGTGCCCTGGCCGCCTATCTAGCTCCGGCCCCCGTGCTCGCCCCGGTCACCGCGGCGGCGCAGGTAACGCTCGAACTCCCTGGCGATCGCGTCGCCGCTGGCTTCGGGCAGGTCCGTAGCGTCCTTGGCTTCTTCGAGGCTGCGCACGTACTCGGCCACGTCGCTATCCTGCTCGGCTAGTTCGTCGACGCCGCGTTCCCAGGCCCGTGCTTCGGCCGGCAGGTCGGCCAGCGGCAAGGAGATATCGAGAATGTCCTCGACGCTGCGCAGCAGCGCGAGCGTGGCCTTCGGGCTCGGCGGCTGCGCCACGTAGTGCGGAACCGCCGCCCACAGGGAGACCGACGGCAGGCCCGCCGTCGCACACGCCTGCTGGAGCACGCCCACGATCCCGGTGGGGCCCTTGTAGTCGACCGGCTCGACGTGCAGCTGGGCGGCCAGTTCCGCGCCCGAGGTGGCGGCTGTGACCTGCAGCGGCCTGGTATGCGGCGAGTCGGCCAGCAGCGCGCCGAGCAGGATGACCAGCTCGACGCCGAGGTCGGTGAACGCGCCGACCAGCTCGGCCGTGAAGCCGCGCCAGCGCATGTTGGGCTCGATCCCGTGCATCAGGATCAGGTCACGGCCGGCCTCGGGTGGCCTGGCGATGGACAGCCTGGTCGTCGGCCAGACCAGCTCCTCGGCGTGGCCGTCGGAGACTTCCATCACCGGCCTGGTGACCTGGAAGTCGTAGTAGTCCTCGGGGTCGATCTCGCCGATGGCCTTCGCGTCCCACGACGTGGTCAGCTGCGTGATGGCGCTGCTGGCGGCCTCGCCAGCGTCGTTCCAGCCCTCGAAGGCAGCGATGAGTGCAGGCGAAGTGAGTTTGCCTACAGCGTCGAGCTCGATCGCCAGCCACCTCCCTTAGTCCGGACGCCCGTGCCCGTTCAGGTCAAGCCTATGTGCCCTGAACCGGGGGACAAGAAAAGACTGCCTTCTCGTAGTCAACCAGAGGCGGTCCCTAGGATGGGCTCATCATGTCGCGATCTGGAGACCACACTGCCGGCCACACGCCTGCGGCCGGCGGCCCGCTCCGGGCCGTCACGTTCGATATGGACGGCCTGCTCGTGGACTCCGAACCGCTGTGGTTCGAGGCGGAGAGCGTGGTCATGAAGCGCTTGCGGGGCAGCTGGGCGCACGGCGACCAGGATGCGCTGGTCGGGGGTTCCATGGCGACGACCGTGGCGTACCTGCTGAGTAAGGGAACGAGGCCGGCTGAGCCCGCCGCCGTAGCCAGCTGGCTGCTTGAGGCCATGGTTGGCCTGCTGACTACGGGTCCAGTGCCAGTATTGCCCGGCGTCGTCGAGCTGGTCGAGGAGGTCCGGGCGGCCGGGCTGCCGTATGCACTCGTGACGTCATCGGAGCCGGAGGTCGTCGATGCCGTGCTGGCCAGGCTGGACGTCGTGTTCCCGGTCGTCGTCTGCGCCGCGGATGTCTCCCGCGCAAAGCCGGACCCGGAAGGATACCTGCTGGCTGCGGCCAAGCTCGGCGCCGAGCCCGGGCAGTGCATCGCGCTGGAGGACTCGCTGAACGGCGTGCGGGCGGCGGAGGCAGCCGGCTACCGGACCGTGGCCGTGCCGAGCGTCGTGCCGGTGCCTGAGCAACCCGGCCGGGTGGTGCTGGACTCGCTGGCCGGCGTGACCCTCGCTCAGCTCGCGACGCGGGCCGGGCTTGCGCTCTGATATGCGACAATGAACTTAGTCATGCCTAAGGCCGCACACTTTCGGGGCGGCCGCGAGGGGAGGCGGCAGTGAGTAGCTGGCTCAGTTTCGCCACGAGCTCGTGGGCCGGTCCGGTGTTCCTGCTCGTCACGCTTGCCGGGCTTGTCCTCAGCGGCATCGCGTGGCGCAAGAAGGGTGCCCGCAGCGGCATCCGCGGCATCGCCTGGTCGTTGCTACCTATCGCTGCCTGGCTGACCCACGCTCTCGGCCTGATTGGCCGGATCGTCTCGGCCATCGTGCAGTTCGCGGGGTCCTTCGTCTTCACTGGCCCGGGCGTCTGGCTTGGCGTCATCCTGGTCGCCCTCGCGGTGGTGCTGTTCCTGGTTTCGGGCGGGCTGCCGTTCGTCGGGTGGCGCAAGCACCGCAAGGACAAGAAGGACGGGCGTCCGGGCGGCGGCAAGTCCCCAGCGGCGGTGACCAAATCCCGCGGCAAGGCAGCAGTGCCCGCCAATCAGGACGACGACCTCAGCGACGTGCAGGACATCCTGAAGCGCCACGGCATCAGCTAGCCGCCCGGCGTACCGAGGATTTCGGGCGGAATCGGCTGGACCGGCCTAGCCGCCAGCCTGGCCGGAGGCAAGGGCGTGAGGTTCAGTGCCGCCGACGGCCCGGTGAGTCCTGCCTGCGGGCCCATAGTCAGCGGATGGTGGCACGCGGCCAGGTGACCGAGGCTGCCGTACTGAGCCAGCGGTGGCTCTTCTGTCTTGCAGATGTCCGTGGCATAGCGGCAGCGCGGATGGAACCGGCAGCCGCTCGGCGGCGAGATCGGGCTCGGGACGTCCCCTTCCAGCACGATCTGCTGCCGCTCGGCAGACAGGTCAGGGTCGGGGATCGGCACCGCCGACAGCAGCGCCTCGGTGTAGGGGTGGACGGGCCGCTCGTACAGTTCCTCGGCCGGCGAGATCTCGACGATCTTGCCCAGGTACATGACGGCGATCCGGTCGGACACGTGCCGGACCACGCCGAGGTCGTGGGCAATGAACAGGTAGGTCAGGCCAAGCTCGTCCTGCAGGTCGTCGAGCAGGTTGATGACCTGGGCCCGGATTGACACGTCGAGCGCCGAGACCGGCTCGTCGGCGATGACGAGCTTCGGCTTGAGCGCCAGCGCGCGGGCAACGCCGATGCGCTGCCGCTGACCGCCGGAGAACTCGTGCGGATACCGGTTGATGTGCTCAGACGACAGGCCGACGAGGTCCAGCAGATCCAGCACCCGCTTGCGGATCTGCTCGCGGTTGCCGGCCTTGTGGATGCGCAGCGGATCGGAAATGATCGCGCCGACGCGCTTGCGCGGGTTCAGCGAGGCGTATGGATCCTGGAAGACCATCTGCAGATCACGCCGGACCGGCCGGAGCTGACGGCGCGAGTACGTCGTGATGTCGTTGCCCTCGAATACCAGCGATCCGCTGGTGATGTCGTACAGCCGGGCTATGCACCGGGCCAGGGTGGATTTGCCGCAGCCCGACTCGCCGACCAGGCCGAGGGTCTCGCCCGCGCGCAGCTCGAAGCTGACGTCGTCGACCGCGTGGACGCGGGCGATCTCGCGCTGAATGAGGACGCCACTGCGGATCGGGAAGTACTTCTTGATGTGCTCAGCGCGCAGCAGCACCTCTCCGGCGGCGATCTCCGGGCCGGCTTCGAGCAGCGGCAGGTCCGCGCCTGCGTCGTCTGTCACGGCCTCTCCTCGACCAGCTCGGGGTGAATCGTCGCGTCCCTCACGTCCTGCTTTTCCTGCCTGGTCAGGTGGCAGGCGTCCAGATGACCATCACCGCCTCGGTCCAGGAGCGCGGGCTGCTCCGCGCAGCGGTCGAACCGGTGCGGGCACCGGTCGGCGAAGGCACAGCCGGGCGGCAAGTGCAGCAACGACGGGGGGAGGCCGGGTATCGCCGCGAGCCGGCGCGGCCGCGGCCGGTCGAGGCGGGCGATTGAGCCGAGCAGTCCCCAGGTGTAGGGATGCTGCGGATCGTAGAACAGCTCGCGCTGGGTGCCCTGCTCCACGATCTTGCCGGCGTACATGACGGCGATCCGGTCGGCCATGTCGGCCACCACCCCCATGTCGTGCGTGATCAGCACGACGGCCGTGCCGAAGTCCTCCCGAAGCTTCTTGATGAGGTTCAGGATCTGCGCCTGGATCGTCACGTCCAGCGCTGTGGTCGGCTCGTCGGCGATGAGGACGTCGGGGCTGCAGGAGACGGCCATCGCGATCATGACGCGCTGCCGCATGCCGCCGGAGAACTGATGCGGGTAAGCATCGACGCGCTCGCGCGCGTTGGGGATCCCCACCGACGTGAGCAGCTCGATGGCGCGGTCGCGCGCGGCCTTCCGGCTGACCTTCTCGTGCTCGCGGATCTGCTCCTCGATCTGCCAGCCAACCTTGTACACCGGGTTCAGCGAGGTCATCGGGTCCTGGAAGATCATGCCGATGCCAGCGCCCCGGATCGACCGGATCTCGTCCTGAGACATGGCCATCAGGTTGGTGCCCTTGTACAGCACCTCGCCTTCGAACTTGGCGTTCGGGTCCGTGATCAGGCGCATGACCGACATCATCGTGACGCTCTTGCCGGATCCTGACTCACCAACGATGCCCAGCGTCTCGCCCTCGTTCAGGGTCGCCGACACGCCGTCGACGGCCTGGACCACGCCGTCGTCGGTGCGGAAGGACACTTTCAGGTCGCGGATCTCCAGCAGCGGAGTTGTCATCAGGTGGGCCGCACTCTCGGGTCGAGCCACGCATAGCCGATGTCCACGAGCGCGTTCGCGAGGACGATGAAGAAACCGCCGTAGATCACCACGGCCATGATGGTCGGCAGGTCGAGGTTCTGCAGTGCCTGCCAGGTGAGGAAGCCCACGCCGTGGATGCCGAAGACCACCTCGGTCAGGATCGCCCCGCCGCCGACCAGCGCTCCGAAGTCCAGGCCGAAGAGGCTGACGAAGGTGATCAGCGACGTGCGCAGCGTGTGCCGCATCAGGACGCGCCGCTCGGACAGGCCCTTGGCCCGTGCCGTGCGCACGTAGTCCTCGCTCTGAATCTCCAGCAAGTTGGCGCGCAGCACCCTGGCGTAGAAGCCGATGTACAAGATCGACAGGGTGATCCACGGGAAGATCAGGCCCTCGAACCACAGCGCCGGGCTGGTGGTGAACGAGGTGTAGCCGAGCGGCGGCACCCAGCTGAACACGCTGGTATGCAGCTTGCCCTGGGTGATCAGGTTGATGACCTGGCCGAGCCAGAACACCGGCGTTGACACGCCGATCAGCGCCAGGATCATCATGATCGGGTCGTAGATCCGGCCGCGGAGGCGGGCCGCCGCCACGCCCATCGCGATGGCCATGACGATCCAGATGAGCGATGCGCCGAACACCAGTGACAGGGTGGCGGGCGCGGCCGCGAAGATTTCCGGTACGACCAGCTCGCCCTGGTCGGAGTAGGACACGAGGTTGCGCGTGACGAAGATCCGCTTCATCATCAGGCCGTACTGGACGACCAGCGGCCGGTTAAGCCCGAACTGCGCGCGGACCTCGGCGAGCGTCTGCGGACTCGGGTTGCGGCCGGCGATGGCACGGGCCGGGTCAACGCCCGGCGTCTTGAAGAAGATGATGAACACCACGGCCGTGATCACGAACATGACGAGCACAGTCCACAGCGTGCGCCGCACGATGAAAGTCAGCACCGGCTACCGCACCCTCAGCTTCGCGCGCGGGTCCAGCGCGTCGCGGACGCCGTCGCCGAGCACGTTGAGCGCCAGCACAGTGAGCACGATCATGATGCCGGGCGCAAGCGAGACCCACGGACGCGTGTAGAGCAGGTCCTGCCCGTCGGCGATGATCGTGCCCCAGCTGACGTTCGGCGGCTGGACGCCGACCGACAGGTACGACAATGCCGATTCGGTCAGGATGGTTGTCGCGATCATGAGCGGCAGCAGGACGATGACCGTGGACACGACGTTCGGCAGGATGTCGGAAAAGATGATCCGGATGTTCGAGGCGCCTTGCGCGATCGCCGCCTCGACGAACTCCTTGTTCACGACCGACAGCACCTGGCCGCGCACCGGCCGGTAGACATACGGCACGAAGATCAGCCCGATGATGACCGTCGGCGTCCACAGGCTAGCCGCGCTGATGGTGAGAAATCCGACCCGGACGCCGTTGGAGTGCGTGAGTAGCTCAGTGGCGATCGAGATCGCGAGCAGGTAGACCGGGAAGGCCCAGATGACGTCCATCAGCCGGGACACGATCGAGTCGACGAGGCCGCCGAAGAAGCCGGCGAGCAGCGCGGCGAGAGTGGCGATCAGGCTGCACAGGATCGCCGCGCACACGCCGATCTGAAGCGAGGCGCGCCCGCCGTACAGCAACAGCGCCGCGACGTCCCGGCCGAGGTTGTCGGCACCGAGGAAGTAGTGGTGCACGGACCACGTCGGCCCGATCGGGGTCTCGCCTAGCTTCAGGAGACCGCCGCCCTGCTGCATGACCGGTACCACCCGGCCGCCCACGATGGTCGTGCCGTTGAGGTTCGGGACGAGCGGATTGCCCACGTGCGCGACGTCATGCGCGTACAGCGGCGCAGCCAGGCACACCACGACGATCAGGAGGAACAGGACCAGAGCCGCCATCGCGATGCGGTTGGACCGAAGCCGGCGCCAGGCCAGCGCCCACGGGTTGCGGCTGGCGACAGCCGGCCGCAACGCCGTGGACGTGGTCTGCTCAGCTACAGCAGCCATGCCGTGCTCTCCGCGAGGGCCTGGGCGCCGCCCAGGCCCTCGGGGACTACTTCGAGAGCCACAGCTGGTCGATCAGGATGTACCACTGCGGGTTCCACTCGTACCCATTCACGTTCTTGGACAGGAAGTCGATCTGCTTCGGGTTGTACAGGTCGACCCAGGGCGCCTGCTGGGTGTCCTCGTGGTCCACCTGCGTCCACAGGGAGGCTGCCTCCGTCGGGTCGGTGGCCTCGACGGACTCAGCCTTGTTGATCTGCGTCTGGATGGTCGGGTCGCAGAACGCGGCGATGTTCGGGCTGGCGTCGCTGTTCTTGTGGATGGTGCCGCAGCCGAGCAGGACGTTGAGGAAGTCCGACGGGGCCGGGTAGTCCTGGTACCAGGCCGACCACGCGACGTTCCACTTGCTCGAGTTCGCCGAGTTCTGCACGAACGGGTACTGGGCTGCTGCCGTGAGCAGCTGGGTGCTCGCCTTGTACCCGATCGCGTCGAGGTCGGCCACCATTTGCTCGGCTAGCGCGGTACCCACCTGGTCGTTAGTGCCGTTCACCACGACCTTGTCGCCGGCCGTGCCTGAGGCCTTCACCAGCGCCTGTGCCTTGGCTATGTCGGGCGCGGACCAGGTCGTCTGCGAACCGGTGGTGTACGGGCAGTACGGGACGTAGGACGGGAAGTTCGGCGGCAGGATCTGGCAGGCCGGGGTCGCCAGCGACGGTCCGCCGGCGATCTTCACGTACGCCGTCCTGTTGGCCGCGTAGTTGATGGCCTGGCGGGCCATCAGGTTATTGAACGGCGGCTGGGTGGTGTTCAGCGCCATGTACCAGTCCGCCGTCAGCGTGTTGACGTGTACCTGGCCGGCGTACTGCGCGCTGTTCAGCGTCGTGAGCTGGTCGGACGGGATCTGGTCGCCGTCGAAGACCTCGTTGGCCTGGCCGTTCTCGACTTCCGTCACCTCGTCGGAGACCGGCAGCCCGTACTTCTCGATGATCTCGTTCGGGTTGCCGGCCGGCTGCGCGACCGCGCTCCACTGCTTGAAGTACGGATTGCGGACCAGCACGGCCTCGGTGTTCGGGTTGTAGGACTTCCACATGTACGGGCCAGTGCCGGGCGGCACGTTGTTGCCGGTCAGCGCCATTGACGTGCCGGCCGGGACCGCGTAGGCGAACGGCAGCGATAGCTGGTCCATCAGCTCCGGGTCGGGCGCGGTGAGGTTAATGGTCAGCGTGTAAGCCGAGTCGTTGGCGACGACCCCGCCAGCCTTGCTGAGGTCGCAGCCCTTGGTACTGCAGCTGCTCGCGCCGACGAAGTCGCTGTAGAAAGATGTCGGGCCTGGCACGGTGAACTGCCGTTCGAACGTCGTGACAAAGTCGCTCGGCTTCAGCACCTGGCCGTTGGAGAACTTGATGCCGCGGCGGATGTCGAACGTATAGGTCTTCCCGCCGTTGGTCGGCGTCGGAATGGAGGTCGCCAGATCCGGCACGATCTTGGTGCCAGGCAGGCCGCCAACGTGGGCGAAGCCCACCAGACCATCATGGGTGTTAATCAGCAGCTGCCACTCTTGCAGCGTGTAGTTCTGCGCGGGGTCGGCCACGCCAAAGGCCGAGTTTGCGAGGATGGTGAATACGCCGCCGGCGTGGTTTGCCGTGGCGGCGCTGCTGGAACTGGAAGACGGGCTCGAGCTAGTGCCGCAGCCGGCCGCGACCAGCGCGAGCGCAGCGACAGCGGCAAGCGTCCCTAGCCCAGTGCGACCACCGAGCTTGGCTACTTGTGACCAATTCTGTCTCATCTGAAGCCTCCTTATCGGAAAGTTATACTGGTTTAAGGCGGGTGTCCGGTAGCTACCTGCGATAACGCTTTGGGAGCAGGCTGCGGCCATGCTGAATGCAATGTGCGGCGTGCAAAGCGACGCCGCGGCGCTCGTTTTCTGTTACTGCAGACGACAGCAGCCGATGATCCAATTGCTCATGACGCTGATCGCGCCGCGGGAACTAGGCTCGCTGGACGGGGAGCTGCGCGGCTAGGTCAGCTGCCGCCAGCTCGGGCTGTGCTAGTTCCGGCGGTGTCAACTCAGGCTGGGGCGGCAGGGGCGGCGGCGTGCCGCCGAAGACCGGGCAGAGCGCCTGGTAGGAGCACCAGTCACAGAGCCTGCTCTGGTGCGGGCGCCAGTCGCCGGATGTCCGAGCCCGGTCGATGGCCTGCCATAGCGCGTTGATCTTGCGCTCGGTGGCCAGCAGGTCCGCCTCGTCCGGGGCGTAGCGCATGATCTCGCCGTTGCCGAGGTAGATGAGCTGCAGTACGCGCGGGATCGTGCCCCGGGTGCGCCAGAGCACCACGGCGTAGAACTTCATCTGGAACAGTGCCCTGGCCTCGTACTCTTCGCGCGGCGCAGCGCCGGTCTTGTAATCGACGATGCGCAGCTCGCCGGTAGGCGCGATATCCAGCCTGTCGATGTAGCCACGCAGGGTCAGACCGGACTCCAGCAGGGTCGTCACCGACATCTCGCGGTAGCTCGGCTCGATCCTGGTCGGATCCTCGAGCGTGAAGTAGCGGTCCAGCATCTGCGCGGCCTCGTCGATCCAGGCCTGGCGCTCGGGCTCGGCGGCGAACAAGTCGGCCAGCGCGGGCTCGGCCTCCACCAGGCGGTCCCACTGGGGCGCCAGCAGGGTGCGGGCGGCTGCCGGGGTGCGAGCAGCAGCCGGTTCGTCGAAGAGCCGCTCGAGCACGGCGTGCACCAGCGTGCCGCGGGCCGCGGCCGGACTCGGCGGCTCCGGCAGCCGGTCGACGACGCGGAAGCGGTACAGCAGCGGGCAGGTCATGAAGTCTGCAGCCCGCGAGGGCGACAGGCTCGGGCCTCGCGGCACGGCCTCCGGGTCTGGAGGTGCCTGCTCGGCCAGTGTGTCGCTCATGCTCGCAGACTAGGGGAGACCTCTGACAGCAGGTAGCCGTCTGGGCGACGGCGCGCTGAGACGGCCCCGTTCCCGCTGTGAGGTTGCCTGTGGGTTTGCCGCGTAGCATCGGTGCCGTGGCACCAGGAATGCAGCAAGGCGGCCCCCAGCAAGACAGCGGGCCGGGCCAGCCGCGGCCCCCGCAGCAGAACCTCCGGCTTGGCATCATCATCGCGCGGCCGCTGGGCATCCCGGTCTACATTTCGCCGTGGTGGTTCGTGGTCGCCGGGGTGCTCGTCGTGCTGTACTCGAACTCCAACACGCTGCCTGGCACGGTCCAGGGCTCAGTGCCCCGGTACCTCGTCGCCGTCGCCTTCGTCGTGCTCCTCTACCTATCGGTGCTAGTGCACGAGCTCAGTCACTGCGTGGTGGCCAGGGGCTTCGGGCTGCCGGTGCGCCGGATACTGCTCTACCCGCTCGGCGGCTTTTCGGAGATCGAGCAGGAGCCGCCGACGCCGGGCCAGGAGTTCCTGGTCTCGGCGGCCGGGCCGGCCATGTCTATCGCACTGGCGGGCATTGGCATCGGCGTGAACGTCCTGTTCAACCTGCACGGCATCCCGCGCGTCCTCATCGACCGCGTGATCCTCGCCAACGCCGTGGTCGGCGTCTTCAACCTGCTGCCGGGGCTGCCACTCGACGGCGGCCGGGTGCTGCGCGCCGGGCTGTGGAAGCTGACCGGCAAGAGCGCCTACTCGACGCAGCTCGCCGCCTGGGCGGGCCGGATCATAGCCGTCGCGCTGGTCGTGCTGGTTGTGGCCTGGCGAGGCAGCGAGTTCGGCCTCGCGAGCGGCTATGGCCTCTGGATCGTGGCCATCGCCGCCTTCATGTGGCTGAGTGCCGGGCAGGCGCTGCGGTCCGCCAAGGTGCGCGAGCGGCTGCCCGCGATCCAGGCGCGGGCGCTGGCGCGCCGGGCGATCCCAATCCCGCCGAACCTGCCGCTCGCCGAGGCGATCAGGCGCGCCGACCTCGCCCAGGCCAGGGCCCTGGTGGTGGTCGATCACGATGCCAAGCCCATCGCCATCGTCAACGAGGGCGCCGTCCTCGCCACCCCGGAGCAGCGGCGGCCGTGGATCGACGCTGGCTCGCTGGCCCGGACGCTGGACCCCGATATGATCTTGTCTGCCGACCTGTCCGGCATGGACCTGATCGAGGCGGTCCGCCGTGCTCCGGCGTCGGAGTACTTGCTTGTCGAGCCATCGGGCCAGGTCTACGGCGTGCTCGCCACGGCCGACCTCGACCACGCGTTCGCTGGCACCAAGGCCTGACCAGCGGCGCTAGCCTGGCCCAGTGATCACGCATCCCCGCGGCCCGTTCGCGGCCGGCGATCAGGTGCAGCTGACCGACCCCAAGGGCCGCCAGCACCGGCTCGTGCTGGCCGCGGGCAAGTCGTTCCACACCCACCGCGGCGCGCTCCTGCACGACGATCTCATCGGCAAGCCGGAGGGCAGCCTGGTGATCTCGGCGGGCGGCACGCCCTACGTGGCGTTCCGGCCGCTGCTCGCCGATTACGCGCTCGCCATGGACCGCGGCGCCGCCGTGGTGTACCCGAAGGACGCAGCCCAGATCATCGGCCTGGCCGATGTCTTTCCCGGTGCCCGGGTGGTCGAGGCCGGGGCTGGCTCCGGCGCGCTGTCGTGCTGGCTGCTGCGGGCGATCGGGGAGGCTGGCAAACTGACGTCATTCGAACGCCGCCCCGACTTCGCGGCGATCGCGGCGGCCAACGTCGAGAGGTACTTCGGCGGACCGCATCCGGCCTGGCAGCTTGTGGTCGGCGACCTCGACCCGGCGGGGCTGACCGGCCGCGATCGCGTCGTCCTCGACATGCTCGCGCCGTGGGAGCACGTGGCGGCGACTGCGGCGATGCTGATCCCCGGCGGCCTGCTGTGCTGCTACGTCGCGACGACGACGCAGCTGGCGCGGACTGTCGAGTCGGTTCGCGCTCAGGGGAATTTCGCCGAACCGGCCGCCTGGGAGACTCTCCAGCGCGGCTGGCACGTCGACGGGCTTGCGGTGCGGCCCGAGCACCGTATGGTGGGGCACACAGGCTTCCTCATCACGGCCCGGCGACTGGCCGACGGCGTCACAGCGCCGCCGCGGCGGCGGCGGCCATCGAAGGGCGCCGAGGCGGCTGCGGCCGCCGAAGCGGCTGAAACGACCGGGGTGGCGAGCGAAACGAGCTAGGCAGGCTGCGAGTTTTCCGGATCGTAACGCAGAATGCGGACTCGAGGCCCGCTGCCTGGTTACGGATTGACCTTGGATAGGTAGGGTCTAGGTAACTCAGCTCTCAGGAGGGGGTGAGGGGCATGGCCTCTCGTGACGACAGCGTTCACTCCGGGCGGCACGACGACGAGGTCAAAGTCCTGACCACGCAGGTCTCCTTCCTTGAAGAGGAGGTCGCCGCACTGCGCAGCCGGCTCGCCGACTCGCCGCGGCAGACGCACCTGCTCGAGCAGCGACTGCGCGAGGCGGAGTCGAACCTCGCGTCCATCAACGGTCAGAACGAGCGCCTCGCCGCCACGCTGCGCGAGGCACGCGACCAGATCATTGCGCTCAAGGAAGAAGTCGACCGGCTGGCCCAGCCGCCGAGCGGTTTCGGCGTCTTCCTCCAGGCCGCGCAGGACGGCACGGCGGACGTCTTCACCGGCGGTCGCAAGATGCGCGTCAGCGTCAGCCCGAGCGTCGACCTGGACGAGCTGCGGGCCGGCCAGGAGGTCGTGCTCAACGAGGCGCTGAACGTCGTCATCGCCCAGGGCTATGAGACGGTCGGCGAGGTCGTCATGCTCAAGGAGGTCCTGGAAGACGGCGAGCGCGCGCTCGTTATCTCGCACGCGGACGAGGAGCGGATCGCCCGGCTCGCCGAGCCGCTGCGCGGCAACACGCTGCGGGCCGGTGACTCCCTGCTGCTCGAGCCCAGGTCTGGCTACGTCTACGAGCGGATCCCCAAGGCCGAGGTCGAAGAGCTGATACTGGAGGAAGTCCCGGACATCTCCTACTCCGAGATCGGCGGTCTCGGACCGCAGATCGAGCAGATCCGGGACGCGATCGAGCTGCCGTACCTGCACGCCGACCTGTTCAAGGAGCACCAGCTGCGGCCGCCGAAGGGCGTGCTCCTGTACGGGCCGCCTGGCTGCGGCAAGACGCTGATCGCCAAGGCCGTCGCGAACTCGCTGGCCAAGCAGGTGGCGGCGCGCGCCGCGCGGGACGCGGCGGAGTCGGGCCAGCCTGAGCCGGCCGACTCGGGCGCGCCGGGCAAGGAGCGGCGCAGCTTCTTCCTCAACATCAAGGGCCCGGAGCTGCTGAACAAGTACGTCGGCGAGACCGAGCGCCACATCCGCCTGGTGTTCCAGCGGGCCAGGGAGAAGGCCAGCGAGGGCATGCCGGTGATCGTGTTCTTCGACGAGATGGACTCCATCTTCCGCACCCGCGGATCCGGCGTGTCCAGCGACGTGGAAAACACGATCGTTCCCCAGCTACTCAGCGAGATCGACGGCGTTGAGGGCCTGGAGAACGTCATCGTGATCGGCGCGTCCAACCGCGAGGACATGATCGACCCCGCCATCCTGCGGCCCGGCCGGCTGGACGTGAAGATCAAGATCGAGCGTCCGGACGCCGAGGCGGCTCGGGACAACTTCTCCAAGTACGTGCTCAAGGATCTGCCGCTGCACCCCGACGACCTGGCCGAGCACGGCGGGGTCGCGGGCGCCACGGTGGCCGAGATGATCCAGCGCGTGGTCGAGCGGATGTACACCGAGACGGAGGAAAACAGGTTCCTCGAGGTCACCTACGCCAACGGCGACAAGGAAGTCCTGTACTTCCGGGACTTCAACTCCGGCGCGATGATCCAGAACATCGTCGACCGGGCCAAAAAGATGGCCATCAAGGAATTCCTCGAGACCGGGCAGAAGGGCATACGCGTGCAGCACTTGCTCGCCGCGTGCGTCGACGAGTTCAAGGAGAACGAGGACCTGCCCAACACGACCAACCCCGACGACTGGGCCCGCATCTCCGGCAAGAAGGGCGAGCGGATCGTCTACATCCGCACGCTCATCTCCGGCAAGAGCGGTACCGAGGCGGGCCGGTCGATCGATACCGTGTCCAACACTGGCCAGTACCTGTAGCGCCCAGAGCTGTATCGGCTTGAGTAGGCGCGGCGTGCCGCCGTCTATGCGTGCGGCATTAGGCTCTAAGGCATGAGCGCGCGCCGGGTCATGGGCATCGAGACCGAGTACGGCATTTCCGTGCCCGGCCAGCCGGGCGTGAACGCCATGGTGAGTTCCTCGCAGGTCGTTAACGCCTATCAGGCGGCCACCGCGGCGCGAGCGCGCCGGGCCCGATGGGACTTCGAGGAGGAAAATCCGCTGCGCGATGCCAGGGGCTTCGACCTGGCCGCCGAGACAGCGGACTCCTCCCAGCTCACCGACGAGGACCTCGGCCTGGCCAACGTGATCCTCACGAACGGCGCCCGGCTCTACGTGGACCACGCACATCCGGAGTACTCAGCGCCCGAGTGCACGAACCCTCTCGATGCGGTCATCTGGGACAAGGCGGGCGAGCGGGTCATGGCCGAGGCTGCTGCTCGCGCGGCGGCGACCCCTGGTGGCCCGACGATTCAGCTGTACAAGAACAACACCGACAATAAGGGCGTCTCGTACGGCTGCCACGAGAACTACCTGATGGCGCGATCGACGCCGTTCGCCGACATCGTCAGGCACCTCACGCCGTTCTTCGTATCGCGCCAGGTGGTGTGCGGAGCGGGCCGCGTTGGTCTCGGCGCTGACGGCCGCGAGGACGGCTTCCAGATCAGCCAGCGCGCCGACTTTTTCGAGGTCGAAGTCGGCCTGGAGACGACGCTCAAGCGGCCGATCATCAACACGCGCGACGAGCCGCACGCCGACCCGGACAAATATCGCCGGCTGCACGTCATCATCGGCGACGCCAACCTGAGCGAGATTTCCACGTACCTCAAGCTCGGCAGCACCGCGCTCGTGCTCGCCATGATCGAGGACAGGTTCCTCGCCGCTGACCTCGCAATCGAGTCGCCGGTCGCCGAACTGCGCGCGATCTCGCACGACCCGTCGCTGCGGCACCTGGTCACGCTGCGCGATGGCCGCAAGATGACCGCTGTCCAGCTCCAGATGGAGTACATGGAGCTGGCCCGCAAGTACAGCGAGGACAAGTACGGCACGGACGTCGACGACGTCACTAGCGACGTGCTGGCGCGCTGGGAGAGCGTGCTGACGCGGCTGGCGGACGACCCGATGCAGTTGGCGCGAGAGCTGGACTGGGTAGCCAAGCTGGAGATCCTGGAGGGCTACCGCGCCAGGGACGGCCTCGCCTGGGGTCACCCGCGGCTCGAGCTCGTCGACCTCCAGTACGCCGACGTGCGGCCAGACCGCGGGCTCTACAACCGCCTGTGCAGCCGCGGCCGGATGACACGGCTGGTAGCCGAGGACGATGTCGTCGCGGCGATGGATGAGCCCCCTGAGGACACCAGGGCGTACTTCCGCGGCCGGTGCCTGCGCCAGTATCCGGAGGCGGTGGCGGCGGCGTCGTGGGATTCGGTCATCTTCGACATCCCTGGTCGCGAGTCGCTTCAGCGCGTGCCCACGCTTGAGCCGCTGCGCGGCACGCGCGCGCATGTGGGCCGCCTGCTCGACAGCTGCGCGACCGCCGCGAAGCTCGTGGCGGCACTGACCGGGCAATAGGTCGCATCTACTACTTAATGGGCTAATTCGGCGCGCCTGGCGCCTGTGCCAGTGTGTTTAAGCTGGCCACGAGTTGTCTCGTCGTGATACCGATGCATTGCGTCAGGGTTGGATCGCGGTTTGGCAGGCGAGGATAGCGTTGAGATCGCGGGCCCCACCGCGGAGCACGGAGGTTTGTGGCATGGCGACGAAAGACACCGGCGGTCAGCGGCAAGTCCCGCGGCGGGCCGAGGACGAGCAGGACACCGATGTCAGGGAAGCCGATGAGGTCAGGGAGCGGCAGGACAAGCTGACCGACGACGTCGACGCGATCCTGGACGAGATCGACGAAGGCCTCGAGGAAAATGCCGAGGAGTTCGTGCGCTCGTACGTGCAGAAGGGCGGCGAGTAACCGCCAGCCAGCGCGCCGTGGGCGGCCGCGGCCGCCCACGGGCTTAGGGTCGGAGAACGGCAGCAGATTTAATTCCGGGAACGGGGACGCCGGTGTACGCCGGCGTTCACGTGTTCCCGGTGGTGGTGGCGCCGGTGGTGGTGGCGACAGTAGTGGTGGTGGCAGATGACCGGAGGGATTTGCGCGGTGGGCGGCTTTGAACCCCAGGCACGGTGGCAGGCGTCGGCGTTCCTCGCCGCCGGATCTTCGTCGTTCACCGACTTCCTGACGATGGCAGCGCCGGAGTTGCTGCCGAGGGCCATGCACGCCCACTCGTCCGCGACGCCGGCCGGCCCCGGCCCTGAGATCACGCACGGCACCACGATCGTCGCGGCCATCTGCGACGGCGGCGTGGTGATGGCGGGTGACCGCCGCGCCACGTCGGGCAGCATGATCTCGCAGCGCGACATCGAGAAGGTGTTCCGCAGCGATGAGTTCTCCTGCGCTGGCATCGCCGGCGTGGCCGGCATCGGCATCGACCTGCTCCGGCTATTCAGCGTCGAGCTCGAGCACTACGAGAAGCTCGAGGGCCGGATGCTGTCGCTGGAGGGCAAGGCGAACCGGCTGGCCGGGCTCGTGAAGTCGAACCTCGGCGCGGCGATGCAGGGCCTGGTAGCGGTGCCGCTGCTGGCCGGGTTCGACCTGGAGACCGGCCAGGGTCGCATCTACAGCTTCGATGTGGCCGGGGGCAAGTACGAAGAGCAGCGGTTCTATTCGATCGGCTCTGGCTCTGTCTTCGCCCGCGGGTCGCTGAAGAAGCTCTACCGCGACGGCATGAGCGCCGAGGACGTCGCGCTCGTCCTGATGCACGCGCTGTACGACGCCGCCGACGACGACTCGGGCACTGGCGGCCCTGACATGTCACGCCGGATCTACCCGATCATCGCGACAGTCACCGCTGACGGCTACAACCGGCTGAGCGACGAGCAGGCAGGGCGGTACGCCGAGGCCGTCGTCGCCGAGCGGATGCAGGACCCGGACGGGCCGCCCGCGCCGCTGCGGTCGCCCGCGTCCTGATGACGGACCTCGTTCCCCTGGCCACCCCACTCGAGTAAGGAAGCATCCCCGGTGTCGATGCCGTTCTACGTGTCACCTGAGCAGGTGATGAAGGACAAGGCGGATTACGCGCGCAAGCGCATCTCCCAGATCCGC
Source organism: Streptosporangiaceae bacterium (assembly GCA_035484155.1). Lineage (GTDB taxonomy): Bacteria > Actinomycetota > Actinomycetes > Streptosporangiales > Streptosporangiaceae > JAJYUU01. Next base: position 7,805 of record DATHPF010000166.1, on the reverse strand, counting down.
AGCGGCGTCGTGATGACGTGCGAAGCCGGCATCCTGCTCGTCGCGCCGAACCCGTCGCGCGCACTGCGCAAGTTCAGCGAGATGTACGACCGGATCGCGTTCGCCGCGGTCGGCCGCTACAACGAGTTCGAGAGCCTGCGCAAGGCTGGCGTCCGCTACGCGGACATGACCGGCTTCCAGTACGACCGGCGCGACGTGACCGCGCGCGGCCTGGCCGACTGGTACGGGCAGCTGCTCGGCGCGCTGTTCACCGACAGTCCGAAGCCATACGAGGTGGAGATCGTCGTCGCCGAGGTCGGGCAGACCGCCGCCGAGGACGAGATCTACCGGATCACCTTCGAGGGCTCGGTCGCCGACGAGCATGACTTCGTGGTTGTCGGCGGCCAGGCCGACAAGGTCGCGGCCGTGCTCAAGGAGCGGTACTCGCAGTCCATGTCGCTGACCGAGGCGATGGGGCTGGCGATCGCCGCGCTAGCTGGCCAGGGTGACGGCAGCGCCGAGCCAGTCACCGCCAACCAGCTGGAGGTCGCGCTGCTGGAGCGTAACCGTCCACATCGGGCATTCCGTCGGCTGACCGGCGCTCGCCTCGATGCGCTGCTCGCCGAGGCAAGGCCCGTCTCGGCTAGCGCGAGTGCGGCGGCCAACGGCGCCGCGACCGCTGACGGGCCACCTGCCGACAGCCCAGGTACCGACAGCTCAGGTACCGACAGCTCAGCGGCCGATGGCTCAGCTGGCGGCGGCGATGCAACCGGCGCGTAGGCTCGTGCTGAGGGCTGCGCGGTGGCGGTCCTCGCATCGTGGCAGGAGGACAGCGTGGCAGCCGACAGCGTGACAGCAGGCCTGGCGGACATCACTGGCATCGACACGCCGACTGGCCTGCTCATCGGTGGCCAGTGGTCATCCGGACGCGCCGGGACGCTGGCCGTGATCAATCCGGCCACCGAGAACGCGATCACCGAGGTGGCCGACGCTAGCCCGGAGGACGGGCTGGCGGCCGTGGATGCGGCGGCCGCAGCGCTGCCCGGCTGGGCCGCAACGCCGCCGCGGCAGCGCGGCGAGTGCCTGCGCCGGGCCTTCGAGCTGATGACACAGCGGTCCGAGCAGCTGGCCCGGCTGATGGTGCTGGAGAACGGCAAGGCGCTGCGGGACGCGCGCGGCGAGATCCTGTATGCGGCCGAGTTCTTCCGCTGGTACTCCGAGGAAGCCGTCAGGATCGACGGGCACCTGTCCGTGGCGCCCGCTGGCGCCAACCGGATCATGGTGCAGCGCCAGCCTGTCGGCGTCAGCTTCATGATCACGCCGTGGAACTTCCCGGCCGCGATGGCGACCAGGAAGATCGGCCCGGCGCTGGCGGCCGGCTGCACCGTCGTGCTCAAGCCGGCCAAGGAGACGCCACTGACCGCGCTCGCGGTGGCCGGCCTGCTCGCCGAGGCGGGCGTGCCGGACGGGGTGGTCAACGTGCTGCCCACCCGCAAGCCCGGCCCGCTGACCGACGCGGTCCTGGCTGACCCGCGCGTTCGCAAGCTCTCCTTCACCGGGTCGACCGAGGTGGGCCGGATGCTGCTCAAGCAGGCGGCCGACTACGTGATCAACTGTTCGATGGAGCTTGGCGGCAACGCCCCGTTCCTGGTCTTTGAGGATGCGGATGTGGACGCGGCCGTGGAGGGTGCGTTCCTCGCCAAGATGCGCAACGGCGGTGAGGCGTGCACCGCGGCCAACCGCTTCTACGTGCACGAGCAGGTGGCCACCGAGTTCGCGGCCAAGCTCGCGGCTAAGCTCGCGGCGCTCAGCGTCGGCCCCGGCCTGCAGGACGGCGTCGATCTCGGGCCGCTGGTGAACGCCGACACGCGGACTAAGGTCGCCGAGCTGGTCGAGTCGGCTACCGGCGACGGGGCCAAGGTACTGACCGGCGGACACGCCCCGGACCGGATCGGGTATTACTACGAGCCGACCGTGCTCGACAGCGTCCCGGCCGGGGCCGGCATCCTCAGCGAGGAGATTTTCGGACCGGTCGCACCCATCGTCAGGTTCTCCGACGAGGACGAGGCGATCGCGCTGGCGAACAACACCGAGTACGGGCTGGTGTCGTACCTGTACAGCGGCGACCTGAGGCGCGCGCTGCGGATCGCGGAGGCGCTGGAGGCGGGCATGGTCGGCATCAACCGCGGCGTCGTCTCCGACCCGGCCGCGCCGTTCGGCGGAGTGAAGCAGTCTGGCCTGGGTCGCGAGGGCGCGCACGAAGGTCTGCTGGAGTACACCGAGACCAAGTACATCGCCGTGGACTGGTAGCTGGGACCGAATGGACAGGCGAATCTTCGGGCTGGAGAACGAGTACGGCGTCACCTGCACGTTCCGCGGGCAGCGGCGCTTGTCGCCGGACGAAGTGGCAAGGTACCTGTTCCGCCGGGTGGTCTCGTGGGGCCGCAGCAGCAATGTCTTCCTGCGCAACGGCGCCCGGCTGTACCTGGACGTGGGTAGCCATCCCGAGTACGCGACGCCGGAGTGCGACAGCCTGATCGACCTCGTCACCCACGACAAGGCGGGCGAGCGCATCCTGGAAGGCCTGCTCGTGGACGCCGACACCCGGCTGCGCGAGGAAGGCATCGCCGGGGACATCTACCTGTTCAAGAACAACACCGACTCGGCCGGCAACTCCTACGGCTGCCACGAGAACTACCTTGTCGGCCGCCACGGCGAGTTCGGCCGGCTGGCCGACGTGCTAATCCCGTTCCTGGTGACCCGGCAGATCATCTGCGGGGCTGGCAAGGTGCTCCAGACCCCGCGTGGCGCCGTGTACTGCGTCAGTCAGCGGGCCGAGCACATCTGGGAGGGTGTGTCGTCCGCGACGACCAGGTCCCGGCCGATCATCAATACCCGCGATGAGCCGCACGCCGACGCCGAGCGCTTCCGGCGGCTGCACGTGATCGTGGGTGACTCGAACATGAGCGAGACCACCATGCTGCTCAAGGTCGGGGCGACCGACCTCGTGCTGCGCATGGTGGAGGCCGGGATCGTCATGCGCGACCTCACCCTCGAGAACCCCATCCGGGCCATCAGGGACGTCAGCCATGACATGACCGGGCGGCGCCGGGTCCGGCTGGCCAACGGCCGCGAAGTCAGCGCGCTAGATATCCAGCAGGAGTACCTAGCCAAGGCGATGGACTTCACCGCGCGCAAGGGCGCGGACGCGATCACCGCGCGGGTGCTCGAACTGTGGGAGCGCACTCTGCGCGCGGTGGAGACGGGGGACCTCGGCCTCGTCGCGCGCGAGATCGACTGGGTGACCAAGCTCCAGCTGATCGAGCGGTACCGGGCCAAGCATGACCTGCCGCTCGCCTCGCCGCGGGTCGCCCAGCTGGACCTCGCCTACCACGACGTGCATCGGGGCCGCGGCCTGTACTACCTGCTGCAAAAGCGCGGCGCGGTCGAGCGGGTGTGCCGGGATCTCGACATCTTCGCGGCCAAGTCGATCCCGCCGCAGACAACCCGGGCGCGGCTGCGCGGCGAATTCATCCGCCGGGCGCAGGAACGGCGCCGCGACTTCACCGTCGACTGGGTCCATCTGAAGCTCAACGACCAGGCGCAGCGCACAGTGCTGTGCAAGGACCCGTTCCGCTCCGTCGATGAGCGGGTGGAGAAGCTCATCGCCGGCATGTAGCCGATGGACAGCACGGCGTAGCCGAGGTAAGCACGGCGTGGCCGACGTAGGCACCGCGTAGCCGAGTGAATACTGTGCGTTGCTGGCCTGCGCCAGGCGCCGGTCGGTGGGAACTGCGGTCGGCGGGTGCGGCTATGCTGCGGCGTGCCAGCCTGCTCGCCCCGAGGACTTGGTCCCACTGCGCTTCGGTGACACTGCGCTTTCAGTCACCCTGGGCTTTCAGTCACCCTGGGCTTTCAGTCACTCTGCAGCTTTTACTAACCCAGTGCAGTCGATTGGTAGCGGTAGGCTGACTCGGTCTTGACACGACGCACCTGACATCAACGCTGAGGAAACACATGCGCCGCTTCGCCGCCGCCCTGCTGGTCCCGCTCGCTGCCTGCGCAGTCCTGGCCGGCTGTAGCTCGTCCAGCTCGCCTGCCAGCGCCAATGCCGCAGTCACGGTGTCCGGTACCTTCGACAAGACGCCGACCGTCACGATCCCGGCGCAGAAGGCCACCGCGAACCTGGTCACCAGCACCCCCGTCAAGGGCACTGGCGCGGTACTGGCGAGCGGCAACAGCGCCCTGGCCAACGTCGCCATCTACAAGTGGAGCGGTACCAAGCACTCCCTGGTGGAGTCCACGTTCGGCAGCGGGCCGCAGGTGATCCCCGCTCAGCTCGGCCTGCCGGGTCTCACCACGGCGCTCAAGGGCGCGCGCGTAGGCAGCCGGATCGTGGCCGTCCTGCCGCCCAAGTACGGCTACGGCACGGCCGGCCAGTCGCAACTCCAGATCACTGGCACTGACACCCTCGTCTGGGTCATCGACCTGCTCCAGCAGTACTCCCCGACTCAGTCGGCCACCGGCACGCAGGTCTCGAGCGGCGGCGGGACCCTGCCGACCGTGACCGCCAAGTCCGGCCAGGCGCCGGTCGTCACGATCCCGAAGAACTCGCCGTCGTCGAGCCTGTCCGTCACCACGCTGATCAAGGGCACCGGGCCGAAGCTCGCCAAGGGCGACACCGCGGTCACGCAGTACGTCGGCGTCAACTGGCGGACTGGCAGCGTGTTCGGTTCCTCCTGGCCGTCGTCGCAGGCGCCAGCCGGGCAGCTCCTCAGCTTCCAGGTGGGCGGGTCGCAGGTGCTAGCGGGCCTCAGCACCGGGCTTGAGGGCGTGCCCGTCGGCAGCCGGGTCCTGGTCGTCGTCCCGCCGGCGCTTGGCTACGGGCCGGCCGGCGGCCAGGCGAGCGCGGGCATCAACAAGACCGACACCCTGGTATTCGTGATGGACGTCCTCGGCTCGGCACCGGCCGGCAGCTAGCCGGACCGGGCGCTGGCCTAGATCGGTAGCGGCTCGCCTAGTTCCAGTGCTCGAACGGCTCGGTCAGGTCGGCGCCTGCCAGGAACGCGGGTAGCAGCTCGGGCAGCCGGCCGGGGTAGAAGCGCTCGGTGCTCGCTACTAGCTCGGCGACGTCCCACCAGCGCGCGTCGACGTATTCCTCGAGCTCTTCAGCTGTCTGCCCGCTGCTCGCAATGGTGGGCGCGTCGGCGTCGAGCTGGACAGCGACGACCACCTCGTGCTGCAGCCGCCGGATCCCGCGTGCCGTCCACGTGGCAGTCCGCCGCCAGCGCGGCGGGCCGACCGCCGCCAGGCTGATGTCCAGGCCAGTCTCCTCGCGGAGCTCCCTGACCGCGGCCTGCTGGTAGCTCTCGCCCGGCTCGATCCCGCCGCCGGGTAGCTCCCACCAGTGTCCGGCTGTCCGGGACGCCAGCTCTGCGCGGAACAGCAGGATCCGGCCGGCCCGGTCGCGCAGCACCACCCGCACGCAGGACCGCTCCAGGTCGTACTCGGGCCCGGCGCGAAGCGCGGCGGCGTGCCGGCCTGCACCGGCGGCGGCCAGGAAGTACGCCAGGTCCTCGTCCAGGCCGCGGCCCATGGTGGACAGCTGCACCGGGCTGTCGCGCAGGATCTCAGCCAGCCCCGCCACGCTGACCTGCACCAGGTTGTGCCGGGCGGCCAGCGGCTGAGCCGCCGCCAGTACCTGTGCGCCGAATTCCCCTGGCAGCTCGGGTACCACGATGTCAGCCCTGGCCAGCGCCACCCGGCCGTAGCAGGTCAGGCTGTGATGGGAGATGCCGCGATGGCGCGGCCGCTGATCCGCCGCGCTGATCCGCAGCGACCCGACGGGCCGGCCGCCGAGCACCGCCGCAGCGTTCACGGCCTCTCCGGCGGCCACGCCGGAGAAGCCCCAGCGGGTGCCGGTGCCGAGGTTGCCAGGCCCCTGGGCGACCACAGCCAGCTCGGCCTCCAGGACGTGTTTCGCGGCGAGCAGCCCGCTGTGGAGGCTGACTGCCTCCAGGTCGCCGCCGAAAGCCTGGCCGACGGTCACGGTGCCAGCCAGCCAGCCGGCCTCGGTCAGGGCAGCGGCGGACCGGGAGAACCAGGCAGGCAGCGCGCCGCCGTCGAGCATCACGTAGGCGATCCGCGGCGGCGGTCCTTCCGGAGTGCCGCTGGGCCGGGCGGCCAGATAGCCGGCCAGGATCGCTGGGAGCGCCGAGTGCAGGTCGGCGACTACCACTGGCAGGCCAGCCAGGTCGTCGGCGTCCCTGAGCAGCTCGTGATACTGCGAGCCCTGCTCGTCCGCGCCGCGCACGGACGCCTGGAGCGGGGTGTAGCGGGCCTTGATCAGGTGGCCTGGACCGGTAGGGTCGGCTGGCAGCCGATCCGGGATGGCCACGACCAGGGCGTATCCGCCGGTGCCGAGGCCAAGGTCGAGCGCCGTGGTGTTGAGCAGCACCCGGTCGCCAGCTTGCGGGGCGCCGGTTAGCTGGGGATAGGCCAGCGCCGGGATCGTGCCCCCGCCGACTTGCACTCGAAGTTCGAGCGCGCCTCGCCACGATCGGCCGACCGCGGAAACTTCGCCACTACGCCACCTGATCACTCCGGCAGGGTAGCGTCGGTGGCGGGAAGGGATGACGATGTCCAGGCGGAAGACTGAGCGGTTGCTGAGCCTTGTGGTCTGCTTGCTGTCCGCCCGCCGGTACCTGACGGCCACCCAGATCAGGGCCGCGGTGCCGGGCTATCCGGACTCCTTCGACGCCTTTAAGCGCATGTTCGAGCGCGACAAGGACGAGCTGCGTGAGCTCGGCATCCCGCTGGAGACCGGCACGAACGCGCCTGGCGACGAGGAGTCGGGCTACCGGATCTCGCGGCAGGCCTATGAGCTGCCCGACATCAGGCTGGAGCCGGACGAGGTCGCCGTGCTGGGCCTGGCGGCCAGGGTTTGGCGGCAGGCCGAGCTGGCCGGCGCCGCAGAAGGCGCACTGCTGAAGCTGCGAGCGGCCGGGATCGACGCGGAGGACCTGACTCAGCCAGGGATCGAGCCGCGAGTGCAGACACCCGAGGCCGCGTTCGGGCCGCTGTGGGAGGCGGTGCGCGACCGGCGCCCGGTGGCGTTCGGGTACCGAGGCGCAGGCCGCAGCACCACCCTGCGCCGCAACCTGGAGCCGTGGGGCGTGGTCAACCGGCGCGGCCGCTGGTACGTGGTCGGCCAGGACACCGACCGGCAGGCAGAGCGCGTGTTCCGGCTCAGCCGGATTGAGGGCACGGTGGACTTCACCGGGCCGGCCGGATCGGTCACCGTACCGCCCGGCACGGACGTGCGGGGGGCGGTGCGGGACTGGGACAGCGAAGCATCAGCGCCGCGCAGTTGCCTGCTTCGGATCCGGTCTGGTGCCGGCTACGGCCTGCGCCGGCACGCGCTGCGCGAGGAGCCCGACGAGGTGCCGGGCTGGGACCGGGTCGAGCTCAACTACTCCGACACCGGGTGGTGGAGCGAGCATGTCGCGTCCTTCGGTGCGGACGTCGTAGTCATCGAGCCGACCGACCTGCGAGACGCAGTGATCGGGCGGCTGAAGGGGGTGCTGGCGTGACGAGCCCGGTCAAAGACGGCCCGGTTAAGGCCAGCCCGGTAAAGGACGGCCCGGTCAAGGCCAGCACCGCGACGGCGACCGAGCGGCTCCAGCGGCTACTGGCCCTCGTGCCGTACGTCGTGAGCCGGAACGTCGTCGGCATGGAAGATACCGCCGCGGCCTTCGGCATCAGCGAGCGCGAGCTGGTGGACGACCTCAACCTGCTGTGGTGCATCGAGCTGCGCTCACCCGATC
>DATHPF010000165.1:0-8306 GCA_035484155.1 Streptosporangiaceae bacterium | reverse complement strand
GGTCTCCTGCGAGGGCACGACAACGACGGTGGACCACCGCCGGGCCGCACGCGACGAGAACCGCCTGCCTGCTACACGGATCAGACCTCAGGACAGTTCAACGAAGCGACACGAATTTCATGATCACGAAAACAAACGCATCGCCGGCGAAACATTGTTTTCGAGATCATGAAATGCGACCGGATCAGGCCGTCAGCCCGCTTGCCGCCCGAGGACGAGGACGCCCGACGTGGCAAACATGCCGCCGTTGCCGAGGATCACGCTGATCTCGGCGTCTGGCACCTGAGCCGCTGCCTCGCCGCGCACCTGGCGCACGCCTTCCTGAATGGCGAACATCCCGTACATCCCGGTATGCGTGTACGACAGTCCGCCGCCGTTGGTGTTCAGCGGGAGTCGGCCACCCGGCTCGGTGTTGCCGTCCGCGATGAACGGCCCGGCCTCGCCCTTCTTCACGAAGCCGAGCGCCTCCAGTCCGTAGATCGGCACGTGCGCGAAGGCGTCGTAGATCATCATGTGCCGCACGTCCGCCGTCGTGATGCCCGCCTCGGCGAACGCGGCCTGGCCGGCCTGCCGGAATGCCTGCGACTCGGTGAAGTCCACCATCTGCGAGATCATCGGCGTCTCCATCGCCTCACCGGTGCCGAGTACATGCACCGGCGGCTTGGGGAACTCGGCCGCCCGGTCGGCAGCGGTGACGATCAGCGCGCCGCCCCCGTCGGTGACGAGGCAGCACTCCAGCAAGTGGAACGGGTAGGCGACGATGCGCGAAGCCAGCACGTCCTCGACCGTGATGAGGTCGCGGAACATGGCCCGCGGGTTGCGCGCCGCCCACTTGCGCTGCGCGACCGCCACATAGGCCAGCTGCTCCTGTGTGAGTCCGTACTCCTTCATGTACCGGAGCAGCGGAATAGTGAACGTCGAGGTCGGCCCGGTCGTGCCATAGGGCGCTTCGAACTGGCCGGGTATCGAGGACCCGCCGCGTGGCCACGGGGCCGCTCCTACCCTCGAGCGGCCTGATTCGCCATGGGTGATCAGGACCGTGGTCGCATAGCCGGCCCGGATCGCCGCTGCGGCGTGCCGCACATGCAACAGGAACGAGGTGCCGCCCACCGCAGTGCCGTCCATCCACGCGGGCGTGATCCCGAGCGCGTGCGCGACCTGGACTGGACCCGGTGAGTTGACGGTGGCGATGCCGTCGATGTCGCGCATGGTCAGGCCCGCATCGGCGACGGCGTTGACTGCGCCCTCGATGTGCAGCTGAAGGGTGGAGTGGTCCGGTAGCTTGCCCAGCGCGTCAGTCTCGGCGGCACCGGCGATGATCACACCGCGTTCCCGGCTCATTGATTTTCTCCTGCTGGCCCGAAGACGGGGAGGCTGATGTCACCGCGCTGCTCGAAGGTCACCTGAAGTGCCATGTCGAGGACCAGGTCTTCGGGCGTGTTCGGGATGCCGACGATGTTCGTCATCATGCGCGGGCCCTCGGCCAGCTCGACCACCGCGATGGCGTAGGGGGCGTCGTCTTCGAAGCCGCGGGCGGGCCGGTGGTTGATGACGTACGAGTACAGCGTGGCCTGCCCGCTTGCGGTGAACCACTCGACGTCGGTGGAGCCGCAGGCCGGGCAGATCGGCCGGGGGTAGAAATACGGCTGACCGCAGGCACGACAGCGCTGGAGCATGAGCTCGCCGCGGGCGCAGCCGTCCCAGAACGGCCGCGTCTCGGGCGTCGGCTCGGGGACGGCCTTGCTCATGCTCATACCGCGCGGCCGGGGGTTGGCCGGAACGAGCGCTCGACCTGCGCGGCCAGGTCGTCAAGCTCCCATGGCTCCTGGCCGATCAGCCGGACGACGGGCGTCATGTTGTTGTAGAGGGATACCTCGAAGCCGGACGAGTGCACGATGCGGCCGGTCAGCCAGCCGGAGCGCTCGCTGGCCAGGTAGGCGACGACGGTGGCGACGTTGTCGGGCGAGCGCCTGAGGTCATCGTTGGACGGCCGGTCCGTACGCTGGCGCTCGGTCGGGATCGAGTCGGTCATCCGGGTCGCCGCGGCGGGGGAGACCGCGTTGCAGGTCACGCCGTACTTGCCGAGGGAGTTCGCGCAGGACCAGGTGAGGCCCACGATGCCCATCTTGGCGGCGGCGTAGTTGGGCTGGCCGGGCGCGCCGTGCAAGCCGGAGACCGAGGTGAAGTTGATGATGCGGTTCTGCGCGCTCTCCTCGCGCAGCGATCGCCAGTGCGCTGCGGCGAACTTAGACGTGTTGAAGGTGCCCTTCAGGTGCACCCGGATGACGTCGTCCCACTCCTGCTCGGCCATGTTGAAGATCATGCGGTCGCGCAGGATCCCGGCGACGTTGACTAGTACGTCCAGCCGTCCGAATTCGGCGATAGCGCTCTTGATCAGGCCCTCAGCGGCCGCGTGATCAGAGACGTCGGCGCCGTTGGCCACCGCTTTGCCGCCCGCCGCAGCGATCTCGGCGACGACGTCGTGCGCAGGCCCGGTATCGGTGCCGGAGCCATCGACCGCGGCGCCGAGATCGTTCACCACGACGCTGGCGCCCTCCTGGGCCAGCAGCAGTGCAGTGGACCTGCCGATGCCGCGGCCTGCCCCGGTAACGATCGCGACTCGTCCGTCCAGGCTGCCCATTCAGCTCACCCGACCCTTCATGATCAATAGATGCCCGATACTAGAACGCTCTTCTGGAATTATCACTGAGACTAAGGTCACATGTCTCGTGCTGTCGCCTACGAGCTGCCTGAGAAGCGGCCCTGCCCGACTGGCGGCCGGACGTGGCACGATGCTTCGAGGGCCAGCAATGCTGATGAGGCGGTGAGCACGGCAGTGACTGAGGCGCAGGCGCGGAAGCCGGGCAGCGCGTCGTGGCAGTGGGGACGCACCGCGCAGACTCAGCGCGCGCTGCTGGATGCCGCCCGCGACGTGTTCGCCAAGCAGGGCTTCGCGGAGGCAAGCATCGCCGACGTCGTCGAGCGGGCGGGATCGAGCGTGGGCAGCCTCTACCACCATTTTGGCGGCAAGAGCGAGCTGTTCCTCGCACTCTGGCACGAGCACCAGCAAGCCTACGAAGAGGCAGCCAGCACGGCGGTGGCGGCGGCGAGGCAGCGGGGCGTGACCGACCCGGCCGACCTGTTCGCGACGGGGGCGCGAGCTTACCTCGAGGGCAGCTGGCAGCGGCGGGACCTGTCGATGCTGTTCACGAGCGGGGACGGTCCGCCGGGGTTCGAGCTGATGAAGCGCCATCGCGGGCACGAGTGGATCCGCCAGAACGACGCGCTGCTGCGCCTGCCGGATACCGCCCTCGACCGCCTGTACGCGGCGGTGCTGACGTCGGTGATCGGTGAGGGCGCCAGGGAAGTCGCGGCCGCCAGGACCCACACGCAGGCGGTCACCATCATCGAGGCCGTGATCGAGTACGTGCGGCGCCTGATGGCTGCGGGCCCGGCCCGGCCCTGACGGCCGCGGATGCGCTGGCCGCTGCGATGGCTGGTGCGGCGATCGGGCGCCTGCGGGCCTTGACAGTCGTCCGGCTGCCAGGATTTCATGCCTCTAGAACGTGATTCTAAGATTGCGCGGTTCGCGCCGCCGGTGAACCATGCACTGACGGCGCTTGCCCAGATGCCACCAATACAGGTGGCACTGACAGAGGTAGCGGTGGCGCAGCGCGCCGGCCAGGGAGGCTCGAGTGGAACTTGATCTAGGTCCGGAGATCGCGGAGTTCCGCGCTGAGACGCGCGACTGGATAGCCGAGCACGCTCCGCCGGGCCTGGCCGAGCTCACCGACTGGAACAACGTCGTCACCACCGGCGGCTACGGCAGTCAGCAGCGCGCTGGCGCGATGCAGAGCCCGGTCTACGCGCGGTGGGAGCGCGAGCTCGCCGAGTCCAGGCGCATCTGCCCGCAGTGGCCGCAGGAGTTCGGTGGCGGCGGCCTGGACGCCGTCCGCGTCGCGATCTTCAACGAGGAGCTGTACCGAGCGGGCGTGCCGCGTGTCGTCCGCGGCATGGGCGAGAGCCTGGTGGGCCCGTCGATCATCGTGCACGGCACGCCGGAGCAGCAGGCGCACTTCTTGCCGCGGATCATCACCGGCGAGGACGTGTACTGCCAGGGCTTCTCTGAGCCGGGAACGGGCTCGGACCTGGCCGGGCTGCAGACCAAGGGCGAGATCGACGGCGACGAGATCATCATCACCGGGCAGAAGCTCTGGACGTCGGGCGCGGCGCGGGCCAACAAGATGTTCGTTCTCTGCCGCACCGACCCCGATGCGGAGAAGCACGCGGGCATCTCGTTTGTGCTCATCGACTTCACGGACCCCGCCGTCACTTATCAGCCGGTCCGGCAGATGTCGGGCGCCGCTGAGTTCTGCGAGGACTTCCTGGACGGGGTCAGGGCGCCGCTGTTCAACGTCATCGGCGGCCTGAACAATGGCTGGCGGGTCGCGATGACCACGCTCGGCTACGAGCGCGGTGGGTCGGCCACGATCATGCACCTGGCGTACGAGCGCGAGTTCTGGGAGCTAGTCGAGACCGCTCGCAAGCGCGGCAGCAGCACCGATCCGGAGATCCGGCAGAAGCTCGCCTGGGCATACAGCCAGGTCGAGATCATGCGCTTCGCCGGATTGCGTGCCCTCTCCCAGCTTGCCCAGGGCCGTCGGCCGGGCCCGGAAGCGTCGATCAACAAGCTCTTCTGGAGCGAGTATCACAAGAAGCTCGGCGAGATCGCGATGGACATCGAGGGCACCGACGCCCTGATCCGGCCGGACGGCGACGGCAACAACGGCTACCCGACCACGGGCTGGCAGAACGTCTTCCTGGCCAGCCGGTCGGGCTCCATCTACTCGGGCACCAACGAGATCCAGCGCAATATCGTCGCCGAGCGTGCCTTGGGCTTGCCCAAGGAGCCGCGGGTGAAAGCGTGACGGCGAGCGCAGACGTGACGACCACGAGCCCGACCCAAACCCCGACCACGACTACGAGCGCCGGGACCACGACCACGACCACGACCGCCAGAGACGCAGCCCGGCAGCTGATCACTCCGGAGCGGCTGCGTGACTTCTTCGCGCCGCGGAGCATCGCGCTGGTCGGCGCGTCCGAGACCTCCGGCTGGGCCAGGTTCATCGTCGCCGCCAGCAGCGCTGTCGGCTACACCGGTCCGCTGCTGCCCGTGCACCCGAGGCACGACAAGATCTTCGGCCGCCCCGCGGTAAGGACACTGCGCGACCTCGCAGAACCCGCCGATCTCGCCTTTATCCTCGCGCCGACGCAGGCGGTCGCGACCGTGATCGAAGACGCTGCGGCGGCCGGGGTCCGGAACGCGGTCGTCCTGGCCTCCGGTTACCGCGAGGCCGGTGCCGATGGCGTGGTCCTGGAGGACAGCCTGATCGCAGCGGCGGCTAGCCAGGGGATCGTCATTCTCGGGCCGAACTGCCTCGGTTTCCTCAACACCGCCGCCAAGGCCGCCCCGTACGCCCTGACCGTGCCGCTGCCGCTCACAGCAGGCCCGGTCGGGATCGCGCTGCAGAGCGGAGCGCTGGCCAGCGTGCTGCTCGCCTTTGCCCGGGCGCACGCGATCGGCGTGAGCACGGTCGCGAGCCTGGGCAACGAGGCCATGATCACGACCGCGGACATGCTCGATTACCTCGTCGCCGACGAGCAGACCAAGGTCATCTGCATGTTCCTGGAGGAGGTCGGCGACCCAGCCGCGTTCAGCGCGGCTGCGCTGCGAGCTGATCAGGCCGGCAAGCCGATCGTTGCGCTGAAGGCAGGCGCCAGCCAGGCTGGCCAGCAAGCGGCGCTCGCGCACACCGGCGCCGTCGCCGGCGACGATGCTGTGGTCGATGCCGCGCTGCGGCAGCTCAACATCATCAGGGTCAACAGCGTCGAGGAGTTGCTGACGACCGCCGCCCTGCTCGGCTACGACCGGCACCCGACCGGCCGCCGGATGGGCGTGCTGACGGCGTCCGGCGGTGCGTGCGACATCATCGCCGACCGGGCCAGCGCTCGCGGCATCGAGATCCCGCCCTTTGCGGAGGCGACGGCTAGCGCGATCGCGGCGCAGCTGCCGTCGTTCGCGACCGCACGGAATCCGCTGGACGTGACTGGCTACGTGCTCGCCAACGCCCGGACTACCACGCTCACCGCCATCGACGAGGCGCTTGACGTTGCGGTCGAGGACCCCGGCCTTGACTTCGTGCTGTTTACCGGCATCACCGTGCCGGACGCGCGGCCGCCGGACGAGGCGGCGGCAGGCTTGCTTGAGGCACGCCTGGACTGGATCGCGGCGCGGATGGCCTCGGCGCCGATTCCGGTGATCCCCATCGCCTCGACCTGCGTGGACGTGACCGGCTACAGCAGGGAACTACTCGGCAAGCACGACATCCAGCTACTCGGCGGGATCGAGCTCAGCGTGCAGGCGATCGACAATGCGCTGCGCTGGCAGGAGCGGCGCGGTCAGGTCGGGCTGCTGCCGGCGCGTCCGGCTGCCTCCGCCGGGACGCCCGTTCCGTGGTCGGAGGCACGGGCCCGCGACCTGCTGATCGCGGCCGGACTCCCGGTCGTGCCCGGCCGCCTCGCCCGCTCGGCCGACGACGCGGTGGCCGCGGCTCGGGAACTGGGCACCCCGGTGGCGATCAAGATCAGTTCCGCCGCCGTCAGCCACAAGTCCGATGTCGGCGGCGTCCTGCTGAACTTGTCCGGCGACGAGGCCGTTCGATCCGGCTACGAGCAGGTGGTCGCCGCCACGAAAACCCACAACGGCGGGAACGAGGTCCTTGTCACCTCGATGCGCACTGGCGGGGTCGAGGTCCTGGCAGGAGTCACCATGGACCCCGGCTTCGGGCCGGTGCTAGCGGTCGGCCTCGGCGGCATCTGGGTCGAGCTGCTGCGCGATGCGAGCTTGCGAGTGCTGCCTGCTGACGCAGGCGAGGTGCGCCAGATGCTGTCGGAGCTGCGCGGCCTGCCGCTGCTGCAGGGCGCCCGCGGCGGTGCTGCGGCCGACCTCGACGCGCTCGCTGAGGTCGTCGCCGGAATCGGGGAGCTAGCCGCGTCGGTACCCGGCCTGCAGGCCCTCGAGGTCAACCCGCTGTGGGTCAGCGGCGACCAGATAGAAGCGCTGGACGTGCTCGTCGTGACCGACGCCAATGAGACCAATGAAGCGAACGGAGCCGGATAGATGATCCTGGGTGTCAGTGCTGAGCAGGAGGAGCTGCGCGCCTCGGTCCGGCGGTTCCTGGCCGACCGCGCGCCGATCTCGGCCGTGCGCGAGCTGATGGAAACCACCGACGGCCTTGACGAGGGTGTCTGGCGGCAGGCGGGCGAGCAGCTGGGGCTCCAGGGGATCGCGGTCCCGGAGGAGTATGGCGGCGCCGGCTTCAGCTTCGCCGAGCAAGCCATCGTGCTGGAGGAACTCGGCGCTGCGCTCTACGGCGGGCCGTATCTGGCCAGCGCCGTCCTGGCCGCGACCGCGCTGCTGGCCAGCCCGGACGAGGACGCCAGGAAGGCCTATCTGCCTGGCCTCGCGTCTGGTGAGGTCATCGCGACGCTGGCCTTCACCGAAGAGGACGGGTCGTGGGAGCCCGAGGCGATCCGGCTGACGGCTGTCAGTGGCCCGGACGGCTGGCGGCTCGACGGGCGCAAGAGCTTCGTCCTGGATGGCCATTCGGCTAACCTCGTCCTGGTCGTGGCCCGCACGGGCGACGGGCTGAGCCTTTTCGCAGTACCCGGCGACGCGAGCGGACTGACCCGGACCGCGCTACCCACGCTGGACCAGACCAGGAAGCTAGCCCGGCTTGACTTCATCGCGGTCCCGGCCACTCTGATCGGCGGGGTCGGCGACGGCGCCGCCGTCCTCAGCCACGTCCTCGACATCGCGGCCATCGCGCAGGCGGCCGAGCAGCTGGGCGGCGCGCAGCGCGCCCTGGACATGGCGGTGGCGTATGCCAAGGTGCGGCACCAGTTCGGCCGTCCGATCGGCAGCTTCCAGGCGATCAAGCACCGCTGCGCAGACCTGCTGCTCGAGGTCGAGTCGCTGCGCTCGGCCGTCCAGTACGCGGCGGCCGCCGCTGCTGAGGGCTCGGCCGAAGTGCCTGTGGTCGCGTCTCTGGTCAAGGCCTACGCCTCGGATGTCTACTTCCACGTCGCGGCCGAGAACATCCAGATCCACGGCGGCATCGGCTTCACCTGGGAGCACGACGCGCACCTGTACTTCAAGCGAGCCAAGGCAAGCGAGCTGTTCCTCGGCGACGCCAGCTATCACCGCGAGCACCTGGCTACGCGCATCGGCCTGTGATCCCGTGCGC
>DATHPF010000164.1:0-62511 GCA_035484155.1 Streptosporangiaceae bacterium | reverse complement strand
GCCGACAGCTGGATGTAGCCGTCACCGGCGTGCGCGCCGATCGCTGTTTTGTAGGGCGACTTGTCCTTGCTGAATCTCACGTCGCGATACGGGCGGTAGATCTTCGTCTCGCCGTGCTCGGCCTCGAGTTCGGCGAGCAGTTCGGCCATCGGCGCGAGCACGCAGGTCTCATAGATCTCCTTGTGCGCGAGCCAGTAAGCCTTGGAATTGTCGGCCTCCAGCCCGTCATAGAAGTCGAGCGCCTCCTCCGGCCAGCCCTGAAATGACATCGCGCTTGTGCCTCCCTGAGATCAGGACGGGAACGGGGTCGCTCATCCTCCCGGCCGAGCATGACATCGCCACCACGACGACTGCTACCCCCGACCTCGTGACAGTCGCGGCACTCGGCCCGAGCCGAGTGCCGCGACATCTGCTTGCCCCGCAGTCTGGCCGGTCGCGGCGATCAGCCGTCAGACGTGACCTAGCACGGGATGCGGCAGGTACGGCTCCTCCAGCCTGCGGACCTCGTCCTCGGTCAGGCTTAGGTCCTCGGCGGCGAGCGCATCCTCCAGATGGCCACCCTTGGTGGCACCCACGATCGGCGCGGTAACGCCAGGCTTGTGCAGCAGCCAGGCGAGCGCCACCTGCGCCGACGGCACGCCCCGCTCGGCGGCTACCTGCATGCACCGCTCGACCACATCGAAGTCGGACGGCATCTTGTACAGCGAATCCCCGAATGGGTCGCTGCCCGATCGCACCGTGCGCCGCTCGCCGTCCCTGGTCCTGGTCCCGGCCAGCAGTCCTCGAGCCAGCGGGCTCCACGGGATCACGCCGACGCCCTGATCGATGCACAGCGGGATCACCTCCCGCTCTTCCTCGCGGTAGACCAGGTTGTAGTGGTTCTGCATCGACACGAACCGGGTCCAGCCGTGGGCGTCCGCAGCGTGCTGCGCCTTGGCGAACTGCCACGCATACATGCTGCTGGCGCCGATGTAGCGGGCCTTGCCTGCCCGCACCACATCGTGCAGCGCGGACATCGTCTCCTCGACCGGCGTGTGGCCGTCGTAGCGATGGATCTGGTAGAGGTCGACGTAGTCCACGTTCAGGCGGCGCAGCGACGCATCGATGCCCGACAGGATGTGCTTGCGCGACAGGCCGCGGTCGTTCTGGCCGGGACCAACCGGGCTATACACCTTCGTTGCCAGGACGAACTGGTCCCGGTCGAGGTACTTCGGCAGCAGTCGGCCAGTCGCCACCTCGCTTGCACCGGCGGAGTAGACGTCGGCGGTGTCGAAGAACGTAACACCGCCCTCGACTGCCGCCTTGATGATCGGCTCGGCGGCGTCTTCGTCGAGCACCCAAGGCCGCTCGCTGTCATTGCCGAAGCTCATCATGCCGAGGCAGATGCGAGATACGCGCAAGCCGGTCGCGCCAAGGTTGACGTACTTCAAATTAGGTCTCCGATTGCTCAAGGGGGCTGGCAGTTCCACAACCGAGCTTGCCAGACGCTGGCCGGCGGCTGTCCCTCATCCGCCTTCCCGGCTCAAGTACCGGTCGCTTAGACTCGTTAGCGATCATCGCTTGCGTTAACGCCGTAAACTATCTGTGAGTAGTTCGGTGCGGCGCGAGGCCGGAGGAGGATGCCGAGAATGATCCAGGCGCCGAGCAGACGTGACCGCGTCCGGGCCGCGACGACTCAGGAGATCATCCAGACCGCGCGCAAGCTGCTGGTCCAGGAGGGCCCGGAGGCTGTCTCGCTGCGAGCCATCGCACGCGAGATGGGGATGACGGCGCCCGCGCTCTACCGATACTTCGGCAGCCACGACGAGCTGCTGCGGCACGTGGTTGCCGACATCTTCACCGAACTGGCGACGCACGTCCGTACCGCGGTGCACGAGGCTGCGGCCGCGTCGAACTCGGACCTCCCGGTGGCCGAGGTCATGGTCGTCAAGATGATCGCGGGCTGCCGCGAGTTCCGCGCGTGGACGCTGGCGCACGTGCCGGAGTTCAGCATGATCTTCGGCAGCCCGCTGCCTGGCATGGATGTCCTGCACCAGATTCACAACGACCCGACCATCAACTGCGGGTATCAGTTCGGCCAGGTCTTCCTGGACCTGTTCGGGGATCTGTTCCGCCGGCGCCCGTTCCGCATTCCGGCCGACGATGAGATAGCGCCGTCGTTGCGCGAACAGCTCGGGCGGTATCGCGCGCTCGTGCAGTCTGATCTGCCGCTCGGTGCGCTGCAGACGTTCCTGCGCTGCTGGGTGCTGCTGTACGGGAGCGTCAGCCTGGAAGCCTTCGGTCACCTGCGGTTCGCCCTAGACGACCCCGCGCCGATGTTCGAGCTGATGTTGTCCGACCTGGCCCGGATGATTGGCCTTGAGTACCCGCTGCCCGCGCCCGCTGGGTGAATCGGCACCGACGGGCAGCCTGATTATGGTGCGGTTGTCCGGCGGTAGGTCACCGCATCACCGTCAGGCGACGAACGGTGTCGCGCCGGAGTCGGTCACCATAGGCAGGCCGGCCTCAGCCCATTCCTGCATCCCGCCCGCCACGTTGATCGCCTGCCAGCCTGCCCCGCTGAGCGCCTGAGCGGCCCTGGCCGAGCGCATGCCCGACCGGCAGATGACGTAGATCGTGTCGTCCGGCGGCAGCTCACCGGTGCGCGTCCCCAGCTGGCCGAGCGGGATATGGGTCGCACCAGGGACGTGGCCCGCGGCCCACTCGTCGTCTTCTCGCACGTCAAGCAGCCATGCCTGGTCAGGCACGGCTGCCGCCGGCACCTCGGGCAGCGCCTCGCTCACGGCCATCACCACTCTTCCCTGCCGTCTGCAGCTGGTCAGCGCGTACCCGGTCAACCCTAACCGCCGCGACAGCCGGGCCGACGCCGCCCGTGCCACCCCGCCCGTAACGGCCCGTGCCGACGCCGCCCAGGTCGACGCCGCCCGTGCCGCCCACGCCAACGCCGCCGACGCCGGGCAGTTCGACGGTGTGCGTCATGGGCGCCGCTCGCCGTCCAGGACCAGGCCGTACGCGAGGAGCTTCACGCCCGGCTCGGGTGACCAGTCACGCTCGGGCAGGCGAGCAAAGCCGGCCTCGTCGTACAGACGGTGGGCGGCCTTCATCTCGGTCTGCGTCAGCAGCACCAGATGCCGGATGCCCGCGCGGGCCGCCCGCGCGATGACAGCGGCCAGCAATGCCCGGCCAACGCCGGTGCCACGCGCCTCCGGCGCCACCGCGAGCGCCCGGATCTCGGCCTCCTGCGGGCCGGCCAGGATCTCGCCGCCTTGCGGCCAGCCCTGCAGCATCACGGTTCCGACGATCCGTCCGCGGCCCGGTTCCGCGCTACCTTGGCCGCCGTCAACGGCGACCAGCACCTGGTCGAGACCGTCAGCGCCGAGCGCCCGCAGCCGCGGTGCGTACGTCGACTGCGGCGACAGGAACCCGTCAGCCAGGTAGGCCGCGACCCGCAGGTCCCCTACTTCATCGAACTCGTCCGGGCGTGCATCGCGGATCTCCATCACGTCCGTTATCTAACCAGGACGCCTGATATGCCGGGACCGCTAGCCCGCGGCGATGCGGACAGCCGGCAGCGCGACGTGTCCGGTGCGTGGTCGCGGCATGTGTGGCGTCACTACGTCGATATTCGCCGCCGGTCGCGCGGCTGTCGGTCGCGCGGCTGTCGGTCGCGTCGCCACCGTTCGCGTCACCGCCGGCCGGATCGTCACCGGCGGCATCGCTAGCGGCCGGTCGCCTCGCTGCCCGTCGCGTTGCTGTCGGCCGTAGCGGGGCCGACCCGGTCGCTGCCGCTCGCGTCGCTACCTGTCATCGCAATGTAAGCCGGGCGCAGCAGCGTCACCAGGTCCATGCCCCCCGCCGTGATGAACGGGGGCTCGTAGCTGCGCAGCAACAGGTCGGCGGGCGCGGCCGGGGCTGGCGGCAGCGCCCGCAGCCGGGCCGGGCTGAGCGTCGATGACCAGAAACCGACCGGGCTCGGCGAGAGCGGCGCGTCCGCGACGTCGATGACCGGCCGACTGCCGCCAGGCCCGGCAGCGCCGCCAGTAAGCCGGCGAAGCGCCGCGAGCAAGTCGGCCCGGCCCTTGCCGCGCCACGCGAGCATGCCGAACGGGTCTGCGTCGAACGCCTCGGCCAGGACGTAGCAAACGGCGGCCACGTGCTTGCACGTCACTTCCCAGTCTGGACACGAGCAGCTCATCACCAGGTCGCGCGCAGACTTGGGGAACAACGGCGTGCCGCAGGCCGCGAAGACTTCCTCGATCTCGTCAGGCATCTCGCCGGCGAGTAGCCGAGCGCGGAAGATGGCACGCGCGGCCAGTGCTTCCTCAACCCGCTGCCATTGCCGGGTAGTCAGCGGATCGACCGTGAGCTTGACCGCGTACGGCTTGACCCGCGATCCCTGCACCTGCGCCGTTACGTGCCCGGTGCTGATGTCCAGGCTGAGCACCTGACCGGATCTCGCGTAGCTCCGGCCCCTGGTCAGCCTGCTCTGCAGCCCAAACGACTCCAGCACGTCGATGAACCGGCGTGACCACCACTGCTCCCCGATCGAGCCGCGCTTGCTGCGCGCTTTGATTCCGCCCGAGGCCTTGCGCGGCCGTGATGGCGGATAGAACTCGGTCACCGTGTCGTCCTCACTGTGCCGTCCTCACTGTGCCACCCTCACAGGGACACAGCCTCGGGTGATAGCTCGACGACCTGGCGCAGGTCAGCCACCGACAACTCAGTCAGCCAGCCTTCCCCGGTGCCGACGATCGCCTCGGCCAGCGCCTTCTTGTCCTCGATCATCTGGTCGATCTTCTCCTCGACCGTCCCGATGCAGACAAACTTGCGTACCTGCACGTCACGGCGCTGCCCGATGCGGAACGCGCGGTCTGTTGCCTGGTCCTCGACAGCCGGATTCCACCATCGGTCGATGTGGATCACATGGTTGGCCGCGGTCAGGTTCAGGCCGGTGCCGCCAGCTTTCAGTGAGAGCAGGAAGACCTCGGGCTCGGTCCCGGCCTGGAAATCCGCGACCATCTCATCGCGGCGCTTCTTTGTCGTTCCGCCGTGCAGGAAGTTCACCGCGCAGCCGAGCCTGGCCGCGAGGTAAGGCTGGAGCATCCGGCCGAACTCGGCGTACTGCGTGAAGCACAGTGCCTTGTCGCCCGTCTCGACGATCTCGTCGCAGATCTCCTCGAGCCTGGCTAGCTTGCCCGATCGTGCGTCCAGCCTGGACCCGTCACCGAGCAGGTGAGCCGGGTGATTGCAGACCTGCTTCAGTTTGGCCATCGTCGCGAGCACCAGGCCGCGGCGCTCGATGCCCGGCTCGGCTGCCTCGATCCTCGCCATCATGTCGTCCACCGTCGCCTGATACAGCGACGCCTGCTCGGCGGTGAGGTTGCACCAGACCTTCATCTCCAGCTTGTCTGGCAGGTCGGCGATGACGGCCTTGTCGGTTTTCAGCCGTCGCAGGATGAACGGGCCCGTCACACGCTTGAGCTGTTCGGTTGCTTCAGCATCTGCATTGCGTTCGATCGGGATGACGTAGCGGCGCCGGAACTTCTCGGCTGACCCGAGCAGGCCGGGACTGGTGAACTCCATGATCGACCACAGCTCGGTCAGCCGGTTCTCGACCGGCGTGCCGGTCAACGCGACGCGGGCTGGGGCCGGGATTGCGCGGACCGCTTGCGCCTGCCGGGTGCTCGCGTTCTTGATGTTCTGCGCCTCGTCGCAGACCACGCGCGACCACGCCACCTGGGCCAGCGCGTCGCGGTCCCGCGTGGCGACCCCGTACGTGGTGATGACCAGGTCGGCTGTGGCGACGGCCGCGGCCAGTTCCGGTCCGGCCAGCCGGTCGGAGCCGTGATGCACGTGGACGCTGAGATCCGGGGTGAAACGTGCTGCCTCGCGCTGCCAGTTCCCGACAAGCGACATCGGGCAGATCAGCAGCGTCGGCCCCGCCGCGGTGCCGTTATCCCGCTCGGACTGGAGTAGCGCCAGTGTTTGCGGCGACTTGCCCAGGCCCATGTCGTCAGCGAGGACAGCACCGAGACCGAGGCTGCCGAGGAACGAGAGCCAGGCAAGGCCGCGCTCCTGATACGGACGGAGCTCGCCCTGGAACGAGGCGGGGGTGCCCATCGGCGCGATCTGCCTGTCGGCCTGGCCGGACAGCAAGTCGCCGAGCCAGCCGTCTGCATCGACCTCGGCCAGCGGCAGGTCCGCAGCGCTGTCGCCGAGCCCGGCTAGCAGCGCGTCGCCAGCCGTCATGACGCCAGCGCCGCCGCGTTCCAGGAACTGCAGTCCTGCCTTGAGATGCCGTTCATCTAGCTCGACCCACTGGCCGCGGAGGCGGACCAGCGGCACCTTGAGGCGCGCTAGCTCAGCGAGCTCGGCCGGGTCGAGCGTCTGGTCCCCGATGGCGAGCTCGTAACGGAAGTCGACGAGGTCGGCCAGGCTGAACTTTGGCGCGGTAGCCGAGCCTGCCGCAGCAGCGGTCCTGGACCTGGTGGTGAGCTTCAGCCCGAGCCGGGATCGGCGCACCCAGTCGGGCAGCATGACGCCAAAGCCAGCACCGGCGAGCAACGGCCCCGTTTCCTTGAGGAAGTCCAGGGCGCCGCGCGTGTCGAGCACAACCGACGCTGGCGCGGCGGTCTGGAGCGCCGCATCCAGCTGCGGGAACAGCCTGGATGCGCGGCCGAGGCCGGCGAGCAGGTCTTCCTCGGGGTAGCTGAGACCTGCCGTCGCCCATCCGTCTGCCGTGCCGCCAGCCCAGATGTCAGTGGCAGGCAGCAGCAGGCTCGGATCGTCGGTCGACTGCAGCGCGAACTGAACCTGCCAGCTTGGCCCAGCCTCCGCGTCCGAGGAGTCGGCCTCGACACCAGACGGGTCAGCCTGGGCCGGGGGCTCGACCAGGCGGAAGCAGATGCGTGCCGGGCCTGGCGGCTCCTGTGCTGCGTCCTGCCAGGCCCACAAGGCGAACGCGAGCTGAGCCCCTTGCGCGTTCTCGCGCGCTGCGACGCTGAGCCGGCCGTCTGCTGTGGTCAGCGCAGCGGCCCAGCGGTCGGTCAGCGGGGCGGCCGCGCCAGCCGTAAGTAGTTCGAAGCCCTGCACGCATGCCAGCCTGGCCCGGACCGCTGCGTCGGTCAGCAGGTCGAGCGCCTCGGTAACGATGCTGGCCGAGGGCTCGCCGTCCGCGCTGGTGGCGCGGCACACCGGTGGCAGCGCGATCGTCAGCTCGCGGGCGCGGAGCGCTTCAGCACCCGCCAGCACCGGCCGCCACCTGGCGAAGTACCCGGTAGCAGCGCGCGTGCCGCCGTGTGCGCCAAGTTTGCGTACGTGGGCCTGGGTGCCCCCCGCTTCATTGACGCCGGCCTCCGTGACCCCGGCCCTGGTGACCCCCGCCTCGCTGACGACGGGCTCCGTGACCCCCGCCCTGGTGACCCCGGCCCTGCTGCGGCCGGGCTCGCTGATGCCGCTCTCGGCAAGCCCGGCCTCGGTGACGCCGGGCAGCACGCGGCCTCGAGACGCAAGGTCCCCGGCCAGGGCCGCCAGCGCAGCGAGGTAGTGCACGCTGCCCGACAGCACCCCGCGCTCAGCCCGAGCATCCGCGCTGCCGAGGGTCCCGAGCAAGGCAAGCGCTGCCGCTGGTTCGAAGCTCAGGACGGGCACCTGCCACGGCGACAGCCTGCTGCGGCCCGCGCGCGCGGCATCCGAGGCGCGTCCACGTGATCCCGAAAGATTTGGCACACTCCGCTGTGTCGAATCTTTCGCCGAAACTGTCTCCCCCGTCGTGTCATCCGTTATGTCCGCAATGTCTACCAAGCTAGGTAGGTCCGGCGAGGGGACCGGCTCACCGCGCACGGTCGGCAGCCACAGCGTCAGCTCGTCCTCGGCGGCTTTGCGCACGACATCGCCCGCGGACTCGCCGAACTCAGCAATCACGTCGGCCAGCAACCCGGCGCGGGCGGCATACGGGTGCGGCTGCGGCTGAGCGGGTCTGCGAGCGGTGACCAAGTCCGGCGCTGGCCGCTCGGAGTCCTCGGCCCACAGGCTCAGTACGCCGTGGGCCCAGATTCCGTGAATCGCTAGCATGGCCCGCACTCCCGCGATAGCCGGGACTATCAGCCACGAAGGTAGCAATCAACGGGCCGCGACACGCCGTAATCGCAGGGTGCTCGGTGGAGGGGCCAGCTCGTGATAAGCGGCGGCAACTCGATCCTGTGCCTGCGGCAACAAGCCGATCGCTGGGCGCGCGGACGTCGAGGCGGTCATTCGCGCATCCCTTAATGCCCCAAATCGGCGTGATGTCGGGCCTTGAGCGGAAGGCGGATCGCGCTAAACCTTCGTACGGTGACTAGTTGATCTTGATTGGCGAGACATTTCCCGCTTGATGTGCAGTCTTGTGCCCGAGTTATCCCGGTTTACACGTACGGATGACGGGAAATGTGTGCGCCGCATCGGAAAGTCGCGGTCGCGCGGCGGCCTGAGCCGGCGGAAGCTGTCCAGGGCGGCGCGGTCGCGCTGAGCGTGCGGACGATGTCCCTGAGTCGCGGTCGCGGTCGCGCAGTGGCCTTGAGCCTGCGGATGAGTCCCAGGGGAGCGTGGCCGCGGTCACGCAGCGGCCTGGGCCTTGGCCCTGCCGCAGGGAGTCGCAGTCGCGCGGGAGCCTAGGCCTGCGGTCGCTGTCCCAGGGAACCGCGGACGGACGGGTTCTGTACGGCGTCGGCCGGAACCCCGCCGGGCTGCACGGCGTCGAACTGCGCCCCGCCGGCGAGTCCCGCCGCGGACTGCACCGCCTCAGCTTGGGTTACCTCAAGGCGCGCGGCTTCGTTGATCTTGCGCAAGTGCCTGGCCAGCGACCGGAACACGAAGTACAGGACGATGGCCATCCCGAAGACGACCAGGAAGCCGAGAGTGCCAGGCTGGTCCCAGGCGCTCGGCGACTTGGCGGCCGCCGCCGCTGCGAGTTCCATCACAAGCTCACCCTCTCCCGGATCCCGGCGAACAGGTCGTCCTCCGGTAGTCCGGCATCCACCAGCGACCTGGCCAGATGATAGTCCTCGGTTGGCCAGGCGGCGCGCTGGGCCTCGGCCGGAACCGCGAACCAGCCGCCTTCGGGATCGACCTGTGTCGCGTGCGCGATCAGCGCCCGGTTACGGATCTCGAAGTAGTCGCCGCACTGGACGCGCGTGGTGATCTCGTGCGCCGGCCTGCCCTTGTCGTCGGAGTCGTCCGTCATCCACTCCGCGATCCGGTCCGCGTAGGGCGATTCCAGTCCCAGGTCCAGCATCGCCTGATGCAGCGCCATGATCCTGGCCCGGTGGAACGTGAGGTGGTAGTACAGCTTCAGCGGCTGCCACGGCTCGCCGCAGTCCGGGTACCGGTCCGGATCAGCAGCCGCCTCGAACGCCTCCACTGACACCTGGTGGCACTTGATGTGGTCAGGGTGCGGGTAGCCGCCGTTCTCGTCGTAGGTCACCATCACATGCGGGCGGAACTCCCGCACTGCCTGGACCAGCGGCCTGGTCGCGCTCTCGAGCGGCTCCAGGGCGAAGCAGCCGGCGGGCAGCGGCGGCAGCGGATCGCCTTCTGGCAGCCCGGAGTCGACGAAACCGAGGAACTGCTGCTGCACGCCGAGGATCTCGCGCGCCGCCTCCATCTCGGCCCGCCGGATCGCCGGCAGGTCGGCGCGAACCTCCGGTCGCTCCATGGCCGGGTTCAGGATGTCGCCTCGCTCACCGCCAGTGAGCGTGCAAACCAGGACCTCCACGCCTTCTTTGACGTACCTGGCCATCGTCGCCGCGCCCTTGCTCGACTCGTCGTCGGGATGCGCATGGACAGCCATCAGCCGCAGCGGCTCCCGGCCAGTCGGGGCCTGGCTGCTGGTGGCCCTGCCTTCAGCTGGATCGGCAAGCACGCGGAAGTCACCTCTGGGTCTGTCATGACGGGGGCATGAATATTGCAGGCTTCACGGTCAACACGCCGGCGGGCCAGGCTCATTCCCACGGTGACGGCAGGCGGGACAGCGCATCGATACGAAACGGAACGGGGCCGAATGGCGATAGTCCGGCACCATGTGCGCGCACTTTCGCGCGATATTTTGCCCAGCTTCGCCCTGACTTGTTTGACCTAGACCATTGACAGGTACGACGTACTTGCGGAGCCTTGTTAGCCTCGAAGGATTACCCCCATGGGCTCGCAAGGCCCAGCGGACCGTCTATTCCGCACCCAACTAGGAGTACCCGTGACCGAGACGCGCGACGACACCTTTACCTGGCTCACGCAAGATGCGTACGACCGGCTGAAGGCCGAGCTCGACCACCTCTCCGGCCCGGGCAGGATTGAGATCGCCAAGAAGATCGAGGCCGCGCGGGAAGAGGGAGACCTCAAGGAGAACGGCGGCTATCACGCCGCCAAGGATCAGCAGGGCATGCAGGAGGCCCGGATCCGGCAGCTGACCCAGATCCTGGAGAACTCGCGGGTGGGCGAGCCGCCCCGCACCGACGGGGTGGTTGGCCCTGGTATGACCGTGACCATCAGGTTTGCCGGCGACGAGGACGAGGTGACCTTCCTGCTGGCTTCGCGGGAGGAGGTCGGCTCGCCCATCGACGTGTACTCGCCGAAGTCGCCGCTGGGCAACGCCATCTCCGGCAAGAAGGTCGGCGAGACGGCGACCTACAACCTGCCGAACGGCCGCGCGACGACCGTCGAGATCCTCGAGGCCGTCCCCTATAACGGCATGTAGCCGGGACCGTCCAACCGGCGGACAGACGACATGTGGCCGGCCGCTCCGTTATCGGAGCGGCCGGCCACTGGCGTTAGCATGCAGGCGATCTAGATGGCGCCCAGGTCGGCGGCCTCGAGGATCTCGGGTGGCGCCGTGGGCTGGGCGGCCGGGCCGTCGTTGCGCCCGCGCAGCGGGATCTCCTTCACCCACAGTGCGAGCAGGAAGACGAGCGCGGACGCCGGGATAGTCCACCAGAAGACCGCGTCAAGCCCCCTGCTGAGGGCGACAAACGCAGCGTCCTTGATCACGGCAGGCAGATTGTTGATGGTGGCCGGGTCCAGGCTGGCGGAGCTGGCCTGCAGGTGCGCGCCAGGCGCCTGAGCGGCCATGGTCGACGTGAGCTTGTTGATGAAGATCACGCCGAATAGCGACACGCCCATCGAGCCGCCGATCTGCTGGAAGAAGGCGCGCGAGCTGCTGGCCACGCCCATGTCCTTCTGCTCGACGCTGTTTTGCACGATCAGCGAGGTGATCTGCATGAGGAAGCCCATGCCCACGCCGAGCACGACGAAGAACAGCGCCGACGTGAGCCGAGTGGTGTGCGGGCCAAGGTGAGTCAGCAGGTAGATCGCAACCGTCATGATCACGCCGCCGATGACCGGCAGGATCTTGTAACGACCGGTCCTTGTGGTGATCTGGCCAGCTATGAGTGTGGTGACGGTCGAGCCCAGCATCAGCGGGATCAGCATTAGCCCGCTGGTCGTGGGCGAAGCGTGCTGCACAGTCTGCTGGTAGAGCGGCAGGAACGTCAGGGCGCCCAGCATGACGAAACCGAGCAGGAAGCTCATGCCCGAGGCCAGCGAGAAGTTGCGGTTCTTGAACACGTGCAGCGGCAGGACTGGCTCGACGGCGCGGCCCTCGACGTAGAAGAAGGCGGCGATCGAGGCGGCCGTAATGGCGACCAGCAGCATGATCTCCCACGATCCCCAGGCGTACTGGGTGCCACCCCAGGTCGTCAGCAGGACGATGGCCGTGGCGCCGATAGCGATGACGGCGGCGCCCAGGTAGTCGACCTTGTGCTCGACGCGCCTGCGCGGCAGGTGCATGGTCAGCCACAGGTAGATAAGAGCGGCACCGCCGATCGGCATGTTGATGTAGAAGATCCACTGCCACGACAGGGTGTCGGTGATGTACCCGCCGACCAGCGGCCCGGCGATCATGGCCACCATCATCGCGGCCATCATGTAGCCCATGTACTGGCCGCGCTCGCGCGGCGCGACCATGTCACCGATCGTTGCAATCGCGCCGACCATCAGACCGCCGGCGCCGAGGCCCTGCAGCGCGCGGAAAGCGATCAGCTGATCCATGGTGTGCGACAGCCCCGACAGCGCCGAGCCGATCAGGAAGATGACGATCGCGATCATCAGCAGCCGCTTGCGGCCGTACAGGTCGCCGAGCTTGCCGTAGAGCGGAGTCGTGATCGTTGACGCCAGCACGTAGGCCGTGACGACCCAGGCGAGGTGGTTCAGGCCGCCCAGGTCGCCGACGATGCGCGGCAGCGCCGTAGATACGACCAGCTGGTCGAGCATGGCGATGATGAGCGTGAGCAGCAGTCCTGGCAGAACGATCATGAACTCGCGCCGTGATGCGAACGTGGTAACGCTCGCTGGCGCCGCGGCTGCCGGGTTGTCTGTCATGAAAGGGGCTCCTCGCTCCACACAGATACCGCGCAGCACTGACTTGCGGCGCTTCCTACTTACTTGCCGACCGGCTAGCATCCAGTCAGAGAACAGGCTAAGCTCGTCACTAACCGGCCGTCAAGTAGATTACCGGGCGGCGGGAAGGATCAGAACGCGAAGCCATGGAAGATAATGTCCGCGGCGTTGACGAGGACCGTAGCCACGACACCCGGTCGCGGCTACGCCAGCTTGCCCTCAAGCTGTTTGCCGAGCAGGGGTACGAGAAGACCTCGCTGCGCGAGATAGCCGAGCAGCTGGGCGTCACCAAGGCCGCACTGTATTACTACTTCAAGTCCAAGGAAGACATTGTCCGCAGCCTGGTCGAGGACTATGTCGCCGACCTCGACGAGCTGATCGCCTGGGCGAAGACGCAGCCGCGCGGCCCGGCCACCAGGGCCGAGATCGTCCGCCGGTACCTGCACATCGTGTCGGCCGGCACCGCGGTCTTCCGGATGCTGCACCAGAACCAGGCGGCTGTCAGCGGGCTGGCCAATGCCAAGGAGCGCGGGGAACTGTTCAAGGAGCGGATGGACGCGCTCGTGGACCTGCTGACCGAGCCCGACGCGTCGCTGCGCGACCAGGTCCGGGCTGCGTCCTGCCTGATGAGCGTCAGCTTCTGCTGCATGCATTATCAGGACAGCGCGGCGAGCCCAGCCGAGCTGGAGGCCGCGCTGCTCGACGTGGCGCTCGAGCTAGCCGACGCGGCTGCGGAGACCGTGACCAGCGGCAGCACCCGGTAGGGCAAGGGGCTGTCCAGGGCGATCACCGTCGACGTCCGGACCACGCCCGCCAGGTCCACGATGGCGTCAATGACCCGCTGCAGGTCAGCGTTGCTGCGTGCCACGACGCGGCACAGCATGTCGCCCGACCCGGTGATCGTATGAGCCTCCAGCACCTCAGCGATCGCGGCCAGCCGCTGCGCCACCGGGTCGTGGCCGCCGGCCTGCCTCAGCTCCAGCGTGACGAACGCGGTGACGCCGAAGCCAATGGCGGCTGGGTCGATGTCAGGGCCGTAGCCGGTGATCACGCCGCGCGCGTGCATGCGGTCCAGGCGAGCCTGCACCGTGCCGCGCGCGACGCCAAGACGCCGCGATGCCTCCAGCACGCCGACTCTGGGCTCGGCCGCCAGCAGCTCGATGAGGCTGCCGTCGAGCTCATCGATCATCTCGGCGCTCCTCGCTAGCAACCTGTACATGTACGCCAGCTATCTGGCCAATGAGCTCAGCATATTGCCTAGCTCATTCATGCTCGGTTGCACAGCATGACTTACTGGCGGAAGCTGCGTTAAGAGCCAGCCGCGCGCGACGGATGCAGGAGCGACACGATGACAGCTGACGCAGTACAGACGACATCCGCCGATGAGTTCCCCGTTACCGGAATGGATGCGGTGGTCTTCGCCGTCGGCAACGCCCGGCAGGCTGCCCACTTCTACTCCACTGCCTTCGGCATGCGCTGCGTCGCCTACCGTGGCCCGGAGACCGGCTGCCGCGACGAGGCGGCCTATGTGCTTGAGTCAGGCAACGCGCGGTTCGTCTTCCGCGGCCCGGTGCGTGCCGGTACCGAACTCGGCGCGCACGTGGCGCAGCATGGCGACGGCGTTGTCGACCTCGCCATCGGCGTGCCGTCGGCTACTGCGGCCTACGAGTACGCGGTCGCGCACGGCGCGCGCGGCGTGCGCGAACCTGAGATCGTCGGCGACGAGTATGGCAAGGTCGTGCTGGCGGCGATCGCGACCTATGGCGACACTCGGCACACGCTGGTCGAGCGCACCGACTACACCGGCCCCTACCTGCCGGGTTACGTATCGGCCGGCCCGCTGACCGCGGAGCAGACGGGACCGTTCTTCACTGAGATCGACCACTGCGTCGGCAACGTCGAGCTTGGCCGGATGAACGAGTGGGTGGAGTTCTACCACCAGGTCATGGGCTTCACGAACATGAAGGAGTTCGTCGGCGACGACATCGCCACCGAGTACTCCGCGCTGATGAGCAAGGTCGTCGCGGACGGCAGCCGCAAGGTCAAGTTCCCGATCAACGAGCCTGCCATCGGCAAGAAGAAGTCGCAGATCGACGAGTACCTCGAGTTCTACGGCGGTCCTGGCGTCCAGCACATCGCCCTGGCCACCGACGACATCGTCGGCGCGGTCCGCGGCATGAAGGCGCAGGGCGTGCAGTTCCTCGACACCCCCGACAGCTACTACGACACGCTTGGCGAGTGGGTCGGCGACACCCGGGTACCGCTGGACGAGCTGTACGAGCTGAAGATCCTGGCCGACCGGGACGAGGACGGCTACCTGCTCCAGATTTTCACCAAGCCTGTTCAGGACCGGCCGACCGTCTTCTTCGAGCTCATCGAGCGGCATGGCTCGCAGGGCTTCGGCAAAGGCAACTTCAAGGCCCTGTTCGAGGCGATCGAGCGGGAGCAGGAGCGCCGCGGCAACCTGTGAGGTGAGCCGGCCCCGGGCCGCGCATACAGTGGTGGTGAGCTCCGGTCAGCACGGCCGCATGAGGGAACCATCGCCAGGATGACGCAGCAGGACGAGACCAGTCAGGGTGCCGCGACAGACCAGCCAGTGCCGTCGCGCCCGTCGCCATATCTGGATGCAGGCGAGTCCGTCCCGCAGGCTTACCTGGCGCCGCCGCAAACCGGCAAGCCGAGCTACGGCGCACCGCCGGGGTACCGGCCTGGCCTGCGGCTGCGCGGATCCAGCCAGCAGCCCTATACCCAGCCGGGGCAAGGCCAGCAGCCGGGCAACGGGCAGCAAGGCTACGGGCAGCCAGCGAGCCGGCGCTTCGGCGGGGCGCAGCCGCGGCGCGATCCGGCCATCGCCTCGCCCTGGGAGCGCCTAGCGGCCTGCACAGTTGACTGGATCATCATCTTCGGCGTCTCGGTCGTGGTGTTCTGGTCCCCGCTGCTGCGGGTCGCTCGCGAGCTCAATGCCATCACAGCTACCTACAAAGAGGGCAGTTCCCCGGCAGCCCAGGCAGCGCTCGACAGCATCTTCAGGAACCCGGCCAACGCTCAGGTGCTGCTGCACTGGGCCTATTCCGTCTTCGGCATCGCGCTGGCTTACTACTGGGCCCAGCACGCTGCCTGGGGTGCGACAGTCGGCAAGCGGATCTTCGGCGTCCGGGTAGTACGGGCGGCCGACCAGTCCCGGATCGGGATCAAGGCAGCCGGGATCCGTGCAGTGGCGTACCTGGTCGGCCCGGCGATCCTGTGGGTGCTGCCCGGCATTAGCCTGCTCGGCGGCGTGCTCTGGGCGGCGGATAGCGGGATGGCGCTGCTGGATCCGCGAGCCCAGTGCCTGCACGACAAGCTGGCTGGCACGATCGTGATCCGCCAGCGCTGGCTGGACCGCCAGCAGCGCTCGGCTAGTCCCTGGTAGCCCCGGCGAGCCCCACCCGGCCAGCCCGGCCCGGGCAGCCAACACCGTCAGTCGAACAGCAGTGTGTAACCGGCTTTGCGGAGCTGACTAATCACCGAGTCGGTGTGCTCAGGCCCTCGGGTCTCCAGGTGGAGATTGACCTCCGCCTCGTCTACGCGCAGGTCGGCCGTTACCCGCTCGTGCACGACGTCGAGGACGTTCGCGCCGAGGGCGGCGAGCTCCATCAGCAGAGTCGCTAGCGCGCCCGGCTTGTCTGGCAGCTTGCAGCGAAAAGCCAGGAACCGGCCAGCGGCGGACAGGCCGTGCCGCAGCACCTTAGACAGCAGCAGCGGGTCGATGTTGCCCCCGGAGAGCACGATCACGACAGGCGGCGCGAAGAGGGCGGGGTGCTCCAGGATCGCCGCGACGCCAGCGGCCCCGGCCGGCTCGACCACCTGCTTGGCGCGCTCCAGGCAGAGCAGGAGGCCGCGGGACAGGTTCTCCTCGGTGACCGTCACGATGCTCGTGCCAAGGCCGGCGAGCAGCGCGACCGTCAGCTCACCGGGCCGCGCGACCGCGATCCCGTCGGCCATGGTGGCCGAAGGCGTCACGCTCACGGGATAGCCAGCCGCGACGGAGGCCGGCAGCGGCGCCACGGCCTCCGCCTGGACGCCGACTAGGTGCACATCAGGCAGGACAGCGCTGGCCGCCACGGCGACCCCGGACGCGAGCCCGCCGCCACCGGCCGGCAGCACGATGGTCCGAACCTCCGGGCACTGCTCGGCGATCTCGAGCCCGACGGTGCCCTGGCCGGCGATGACGTCAGGGTGATCGAAAGGGTGGATGAAGATCGAGCCGGTCTCCTCGGCGAGGTCCCGCGCCATCGCCAGGGCGTCCTCGACGTTGGCGCCATGCAGCACGACGTCGGCGCCGTAGGACCGGGTGGCCGCTACCTTAGGCAGCGGGGCGGCGGCAGGCATCACGACGGTCGCCCGGGTGCCGAGCGCGGCGGCCGCCAGCGCAACGCCCTGGGCGTGATTGCCCGCGCTGGCCGCGACGACGCCGCGCGCCCGCTCGGCCGCCGACAGCCGCGCGATGCGCACGTAGGCCCCGCGCACCTTGAACGATCCGCCTCGCTGAAGGTTCTCGCACTTGAGGTAGACCGGGCCGCCAGCCAGCCCGGACAGGGCGCTTGACTCCAGCAACGGCGTCTGCCGGATGATCGGCTGGAGCGTCGCGCGCGCGCTGATGACATCAGCCGGCTGGACCGGCAGGTCCGCGGCCTGAGCCGGGCGCGGCGATGTTGTCACGCCTGAATTGTGGCACTACCGGGACCGTTGGCGACCGCTGCCCTGGTGAGTCGGCGGCGCGTCGGCGCAGGTTACCGCTAGCTCGCGGGTCAGTCGCCGTGCCAGTACCGATCGGCCGCGAAGATGAGCGCAGCCGCCCCGACCAGGCCTGCGCTCTGCCCGAGGGCAGCTGGCACGACGGCGACCTGGCGGGTGAAGTCCAGCCTCGCGTGCGCGCGCAGCGCCTCCTCGAGCGGGTCAAACAACAGCGGGCCAGCTTGCGACAGGCCACCGCCGACCGACACGACCTCCAGATTGCACAGACTGGTCGCGGAGGCGATGGCGATACCGAGCGCGCGGCCGGCCCGGCGCATCGCGGCTAGGCCGACGGGGTGGCCCAGCGCGCCGTCAGTGGCGAGATCCTTGGCCGTGGCGTCCTTCTGGTCGGGCCGCCAGCCCTCGGCCTGAGCCCACGTCACCAGCGCCGGGCCGCGGGCGATCGCCTCAGCGCAGCCACGGCCGCCGCATCCGCACAGCGGCCCGGTATCCGGGTCCACGACGACGTGGCCGATGTGACCGGCGTTCCCCGACGCGCCCTTGATCAGCCGCCCGTCGAGTACCAGGCCACCGCCTACACCGGTCGACACGACCATGCCGAGCACGTTGTCATGTCCGCGACCGGCGCCGCGCCAGTGCTCCGCGGCCACCATGCAGATGGCGTCGTTATGCACCCGGACGGGCAGGCCACCCAGCCGGTCGGTGAGCCTGTCGCGCAACGGGAATCCGCGCCAGGCCGGAATGTTCAGCGGCGAAACGACGCCGGCCGGCCACTCCATCGGTCCACCGCAACCGCAGCCGCAGCCGGCCAGATCCGCCGCCAGAGCGACGCCCGAACGATCGAGCACGTCAGTGATCAGCGCGTCCAGCGTGCGCCATAGCTGCTCAGCGTCCAGGTCTCTGGGCGTCGGCACCTGAGCCCGGGTCAGCACGCGGCCCGCTGGCTCGACCAGCGCCGCGGCCAGCTTCGTGCCGCCAATGTCTATCGCGAGCGCGGGGCGGGAATCGTCCATTCAGACCTCCCAAGATGCGAACCACGCCCGCATCGACATAGTGTCGAATGGTGCAGCCTACGACTCGCAAGCAGCCAGCCTCGGATCAGCCGCCTACCTCGCCGCCGCCGGAGATCAGCACGCTGGGCGAGCTCCGCGCCAGCGGACACCAGCTTCGCACCGTCAAGCAGGAACTGCGGCAAAACCTGCTGGCACGGATGCGCGCTGGCGAGGATGCGTTCCCCGGCATTATCGGATTCGGTCAGACGGTTCTGCCGCACCTGGAGCGCGCCATCATCGCCGGGCACGACGTGATCCTGCTGGGCGAGCGCGGCCAGGGCAAGACCAGGCTGATCAGGACGCTGACCGGGTTGCTTGACGACTGGACGCCCGTGGTCGCTGGCTGCGAAATCAATGATCATCCATTTGCCCCCGTGTGCGCCCGCTGCCAGCGTCTCGCCACCGAGGAGGGCGACGATCTGGCCGTTGCGTGGCGCCCGCGTACCGACCGATACGGCGAGAAGCTCGCGACGCCGGACACCAGCGTCGGCGACCTGATCGGCGACATAGATCCGGTCAAGGTGGCGGAGGGCCGGACGCTCGGCGACCCCGAGACGATCCACTTCGGCTTGCTGCCGCGCACCAACCGCGGCATCTTCTGCCTCAACGAGCTGCCAGACCTTGCCGAGCGGATCCAGGTCTCGCTGCTGAACGTGCTCGAGGAGCGAGACATCGGGGTGCGCGGCTATGCGCTGCGGCTGCCGCTGGACCTGGTGCTGGTCGCCAGCGCCAACCCGGAGGACTACACCAACCGCGGCCGGATCATCACGCCGCTGAAAGACCGGTTTGGCGCCGAGATCCGCACGCACTATCCGGTCTCCCTCGAGGCCGAGCTGGCCTTGATCGACCAAGAGTCAGAGCTGGCGTGGGACGGCACTGACCCTGGCGCCCTCGTTCCGGCTCATCTCGTGCAGGTCATCGGGCGCTTCACGCGGCTGGTGCGGGCCTCGCCCGCCGTCGACTCACGGTCCGGAGTGTCGGCCCGGTTCGCCATCGCCGCTACCGAGGCTGTCGCCGCATCAGCCGTGCGACGCGGCGCCATCAGGGGCGAGGACCAGCCTGTCGCGCGCGTGTGTGATCTGCCCGCCGTGATCAGCACCCTGCGCGGCAAGGTGGAGTTCGAGGTCAGCGAGGAAGGGCGGGAGCAGGAGGTGCTCGATCACCTGCTGCGGCGCGCCACCAGCGACACCTTCCGTGCCCTGCTCGGCAACGCCGACATGACGGGCCTGCTCGCCAGATTCACCGACGGCGGCATAGTCGAGACCGGCGACCTGGTGCCGGCCGCCGACCTGCTCCGGCGGATCGGCGAAGTGCCCGGGCTGGCGAAGATCATGGAGCGGCTGCACATGGAGGGCGGCGAGTCGCTTGGCCAGGCCGCGGCCGCGCTGGAATTCGCGCTCGAGGGCCTGTACCTGATGCGGCGGCTGTCCAAGGACTCGATCGACGGCGGGGCGGTGTACCGAACCTGACTGGCTATCGCTACGGGCCCTATTCGGGCGGGCCCGATCCGCTGGAGCCCCCGTACGATGTCCGCGGGGCCGTGGATGCGCTGGGCGAACAGGTCCTGGATGGCACGGACCCGGCCAGCGCGCTGCGCGACCTGCTGCGCCGCGGGATGTCTGGTCACCGCGGTATGGACGACCTGCTGCGCCGCGTGCGGGACCGGCAGCGGGAGATCCGCAGCCGCGGGCGGCTCGACGGGATCCTCGACCAGGTGCGCTCCCTGCTGGACACCGCCATCGGCCAGGAACGCGCCGAGCTGTTCCCTAACCCCGCCGACGAGGCCAGGCTCCGCGAGGACGAGCTCGACAGCCTGCCATCCGACACAGCCCAGGCCATCCGGCAGCTCGCCGACTACGAATGGCAGTCGGCGGCGGCGCGGGAGACGTTCGAGCAGCTGAAGTCCCTGCTGCGGAGCGAGGTGCTGGACAGCCAGTTCCGCGGCATGCGGCAGACACTGGCCGATCCCGACCCCGAGGCCATGCAGCGGGTCAAGGACATGATGGCCGCGCTGAACGGCATGCTCGACGCTGATGCCCGTGGCGAGCATACGCAGCAGGACTTCGACAACTTCATGGGCGCCTACGGCGACATGTTCCCTGACTCCCCCGCCAACCTTGAGGAACTGGTCGACGCCCTGGTGCGTCGGATGTCGGCAGCGCAGCGCCTGCTCGATTCCCTCACTGACGAGCAGCGGGACGAGCTGGCCGGGCTCATGTCCCAGGCCCTCGAGGACGCAGGCCTGGCAGCGGAAATGTCACGGCTCGCCGACGGACTGCGGGCCCGGCGGCCGGACATGGACGCGGGCATGCCCCAGCCTGGCATGACAGGCAGCGACCCGCTCGGCCTCAGCGACGCCACCGCCGCGCTGGCAGAGCTTGCTGACCTCGCCGACCTAGAGGACGCGCTGCGCCAGGATTACCCGGGAGCGCGCCTGGACGACGTCGACGAGGAGGCGATCCGCCGGGCGCTTGGCCGGCAGGCGGTCGACGACATGGAGGCGCTGCGGCAGATCGAGCGCGAGCTTGAGCGGCAGGGGTACCTCCAGCGCACCGACGGCAAGCTGGAGCTGACGCCCAAGGCTGTCCGCCGCCTCGGCCAGACGGCGCTGCGAAAGGTGTTTGCCCAGCTGCCCGAAGGCGGCACGGGCAATCATGACCAGCACGACGCCGGCCAGGCAGGCGAGTACACCGGCAGCACCCGGCCGTGGCAATTCGGCGACGAGCAGGGCATCGACGCTGCCGCTACAGTCCGGAACGCGCTGCTCCGGCAGGCCGGGCCAGCCCGCTACGGCCCCGTGCCTGCTGATACAGCGCCCGCTGATACGGCGCCTGCTGATACGGCGCCCGCTGGTCCCGCGGCTGGCGACGGCGTGGGCGCTCGCCCGGACGGCCGCCGCGGCGGCGTCAGGCTGGCGGTAGAGGACTTCGAGGTCGCCGAGACCGAGCGGCGTGCGTCCGCCGCCGTATGCCTGCTAGTCGACCTGTCGTACTCGATGGCACTGCGGGGCACCTGGGGGGCCGCCAAGCAGACCGCGCTGGCCCTGCATGCGCTGGTGCGGACGCAGTACCCGCAGGACGCGATCCAGGTCATCGGCTTCTCCAATTACGCCCGTGAACTGCGCGAGACTGAGCTGGCCGGCCTGAGCTGGGACATGGTCCAGGGCACGAACCTGCACCATGCGCTCGTCCTGGCTGGCCGGTTCCTGGATCGCCGCCCTGAGCACAACCCGGTGGTCATGGTCATCACCGACGGCGAGCCCACCGCGCACCTGCGCCGGGACGGCCGGTTCTGGTTCGACTGGCCGCCGTCGCCGGAGACGCTGGAGCTCACCCTGGCCGAGGTGGACAAGATGACGCGGCGGCGGGCCACGCTCAACGTGTTCATGCTCGCCGACGACGAGCGGCTGACGTCGTTCGTGGACGAAGTCGCCCGGCGCAACGGCGGCCGCGTCCTGCGCGCGATGCCGGACAGCCTCGGCGAGTACGTCGTGAAGGATTTCCTCCGGACCCGGCGCCAGTACAGCAGGTAGGTTTGCGCCGATAGGGCGCGAGCGGTGCGGTAGCCATGGGCGGCGTTGTCAACCTGATCTGGCTGGTCATACTTGTCCTGATGGTGTGGCAGCCTTAGGGGCGGCGAGCGGTTCGTCCGCACGCCCGGGCGAGGTATTACGCGCGCCGCTGACCCCACGTCGTCGCTGACCAAGATTTTGATCTCTTTGTTGTCATTTCGACCCAGTCAGCTCAGTGCTGAGTAGTACCGTGCCGGTCGTAGTCACCGCTGGCTAGGTCGTGCTCCGAGCGCACCGTGCGCAGCCAGCCTCAAGGAGGAATAGGAATAGTGAGTACTCAAAGCGTGTCCGGCGGCTCGAAGCGGTCGCTGACCATCATTCTGGCCGTGATCGCGGTCATCGCCCTCGTCCTCGGCGTGCTCTGGCTGTCGGGTGCGGCACCCGCGTTCCTGAACTCGGGAAGCCACGTCAAGGGCGGCGGCAACCACGTCTACCGTGGCATCGCCGGGCTCGTCGTCGCCGTCGTGTGCGGCGCTGGCGCCTGGTGGACCAACAAGAAGTAGCAGCAACGGCCAGCTGATCTTCGTCGGCCCGGACGACGACCGGGCGTACTCAGGCCGCCGCGCGGCTGCGCCGGCCAGAGTACGCCGGCCAGTCCGTTCGCTTTATCCACTCGAACTCCACCACGCGCTGGCACGAGCCATGACGGCGGCCCGCGGGCGCGCGGTAGGCGCGTTGACACTGGGCTAGCCGGACGCCTAGATTTTCTAGTGTTCGATCACGTAACTGATGTTCGTGTAGCGCACAGGCGATCCTCCCGCCCGCCTGGTTCCCGCCCAGCGGCCGTGGCCCGAAGGAGTTCTGGTGGCTCTCCTCGACCGATCACTTTGGCTTGGCAAGGCGTACTCAAGCGGCTGGCGGCAGCCTGGCGGCGGCCAGGCGGCGGTGATCGAGCCGGCCACCGGGGCGGAACTGGCTAGCGTCGGCATCGCGTCCCCGGCCGACATCGCGGCCGCCGCGACGGCCGCGGCCGCGGCCCAGCCGGCCTGGGCAGCCCTGCCGCACACCCAGCGGGCGGCCATCCTGCGCAAGGCCGCCGAGATCTGGCTGGCGAATGCCGCCGAAATCGAGGACTGGAGCGTACGCGAAGGCGGCAAGATCCCGCCTGCCGCTCAGTTCGAGACGCACGTGGCGACTGAGGAAATCTTCGAGGCCGCGACCCTGCCGTCACGGCCTTATGGCGAGCTGCTGCCGAGCGAGCAGCCGCATCTGAGCTTCGCCGAGCGCGTACCGGTCGGCGTAGTCGGCGTCATCGCTCCGTTTAACTTCCCGCAGATCCTGGCCATCCGCTCCGTCGCTCCGGCGCTCGCGCTCGGCAACGCGGTCGTGCTCAAGCCCGACCCCCGCACCGCGGTCTGCGGCGGCGTGGTCCTAGCGCGGGTGTTCGAAGAGGCCGGGCTGCCGGAGGGCCTGCTGCACGTCCTGCCGGGCGGACCGGATGTCGGCGAGGCGCTCGTGACCGATCCGCGCGTCGGCGTGATCTCGTTCACCGGCTCGACGGCCGCGGGCCGAAAAGTCGGCGCGCTGGCCGGCCAGCACCTCAAGCGTGTCCACCTGGAACTAGGCGGCAACTCGGCACTCATCGTGCTGGACGACGCCGACCTGGACAAGGCAGCCTCGGCGGGCGCCTGGGGCTCGTTCCTGCACCAGGGTCAGATCTGCATGACGACGGGCCGCCACCTCGTACACGAGGCCGTCTACGACGACTACGTAGCCCGGCTCGCGGACAAAGCCAGTCACCTGCCGGTGGGCGACCCGGCGTCGGGCCAGGTAGCGATCGGGCCGATAATCGACGAGCGCCAGCGGGACAAGGTGCACGCCCTGGTGACCGCTAGCGTCGACGCCGGCGCGAGACTCGCCGCCGGCGGCAGCTACGAAGGCCTGTTCTACAAGCCCACCGTCCTCGCGGACGTCGCCCCGGCCATGCCCGCCTATGCATCCGAGGTCTTCGGCCCGGTCGCGCCCGTCGTGCGCTTCTCGACTGCCGACGACGTCGTCAAACTCGCCGCCGACTCCGAGTACGGCCTCTCGCTCGGCATCCTGACCAGGGACGTCATGCGCGGCCTCGAACTGGCGCGGCAGATCCCCACCGGCATCGTGCACATCAACGACCAGACGGTCGACGATGCGCCGAATACGCCGTTCGGCGGCATCCGTGCCTCCGGCACCGGCGCCCGCTTCGGCGGTAGCGCCAACCTGGACGCCTTCACCGACACGCGCTGGGTGACGATCCGCGGGGATATCGCGCCCTACCCGTTCTAACGCGCCGCGACCGCGACCAGAGCACATGCGCACTCGCACTCGCACTCAGGTAGGCATCGTCGGCGCCGGCCCGGCCGGGCTGCTGCTGTCACACCTGCTCGCCCTGCGAGGTATCGACTCGGTCCTGATCGAGCTGCGCAGCCGGGAGTACTGCGAGGCGCGCCAGCGGGCCGGCGTGCTCGAGGACGGCAGCGTCGCCCTGCTGCGCGACGCTGGCGTCGCCGGCCGGCTAGACCAGCAGGGCCTTGAGCACGGCGGCATCTACCTCCAGTTCAGTGGCGAACGGCACCACATCAACTTCCGGGACCTGACTGGCGGGCGGAGCGTGACCGTGTACGCCCAGACCGAGGTTGTCAAGGACCTCATCGCCCGCCGACTTGCCGATGGCGGTCCGGGCGCGATCGAGTTCTGCGTGACAGACATCGAGGTGACCGACCTCGACACCAACCAGCCGGCCTTGCGCTACACCGACGCCAGCGGCAGCCGGCAGGAGATCACCTGCGACGCGATCGCCGGCTGCGACGGCTTCCACGGCATCTGCCGGCGCGCAATCCCGCCCAGCGCGCTGACCACCTGGGAACGCGACTACCCCTACGCCTGGCTCGGCATCCTCGCCGATGTGCCGCCATCGACAGACGAGCTCATCTACGCCCATCACGCCGATGGCTTCGCCTTGCATAGCCTGCGCAGCCCGACAGTGAGCCGCCTCTACCTCCAGGTGGACACCGGCGAGGACATCGCCGCGTGGCCAGACGACCGCATCTGGGCCGAGCTCAGCCGCCGGTTCGAACTGCCTGGCTGGACGCTGGATCAGGGCCCGGTGCTGGACAAGGGCATCACGCCGATGCGCAGCTTCGTCAGCGCGCCGATGCGCTACGGCCGTCTGTTCCTGGCTGGCGACGCCGCCCACATCGTGCCGCCGACGGGAGCGAAAGGCCTGAACCTCGCCCTGGCCGACGTGGCCGTGCTGGCACCGGCCCTGGACGGCCTGCTGCACAGTGACGACAAGCTCGCGGCCGCCTACTCGGCGAGGTGCCTGGAGCGGGTCTGGCGGTCGACGCACTTCTCCTGGTGGATGACAACCATGCTGCACCGCACCCCGGGCGCCGACGCGATGGCGAGCCAGCTTCAGCTGTCCCAGCTTCGGTACGTGGTCTCGTCCCGCGCGGCCGCGACCTCGCTAGCGGAGAATTACACGGGCTTCGCCTTGCACTGAGCACACAAACCACTGATAGCAAACACAGACGAGGACACGGGCCATCATGCGCACAACGCCGCCGTTCCGGGCCGATCATGTCGGCAGCCTGCTCCGCCCGCCCGAGCTACTCGCCGCCCGCGCCGACTTCGCCGCGGGCACCATCGGCGCCGAGCACTTGCGAGCGGTCGAGGATGCCGCGATCGCGCAGGCCGTCACGATGCAGGCAGACGCCGGGCTACAGTCCGCGACCGACGGCGAGTTCCGCCGGGCCTCCTGGCACATGGACTTCATCTACCAGCTGGGCGGTATCGAGAAGGCGCCGGGCAACCTCGCGGTGAAGTTCCGCAACGCCGCTGGCAGCCTCGAGTTCACGCCGGCGGCCCTGCACGTGGGCAGCAAGATCCGGCTGGACCAGACGATCTTCGCCGACGCCTTCCGTTACCTGCAGTCCACCGTCGGGGCGGCAACGCCCAAGCTGACCATCCCGTCGCCCAACATGGTGCACTATCGCGGCGGGCCGGCGTCGATCGACCGTGACGTGTATCCCGACATGGAGGAGTTCTGGTCGGACCTGTCGGCCGCGTACGCCGACGAGGTGCAGCGACTGGCCGGCGCCGGCTGCACCTACCTCCAGCTCGACGACACCAGCCTGGCGTACCTCAACGACCCGGCGCAGCGCGCCGAGATCGCTGAGCGCGGCGAGGATGCCGAGCACCTGCACCTGCGCTACATCCGGCAGGTCAACGATGCCATCGGCGCCCGGCCGGACACGATGGCAGTGACTACGCACATGTGCCGTGGCAACTTCCGCTCTTCATGGGCGGCCGAGGGCGGCTACGACTTCGTGGCCGAAGCGCTGTTTTCCGAGCTCGCCGTCGACGGGTTCTTCCTCGAGTATGACGACGAGCGCTCGGGCGGCTTCGAGCCGCTGCGATTCGTGCCGAAGGGCAAGATGGTCGTGCTGGGCCTGGTCACGACCAAGCGCGGCGAACTCGAGAGCCCGGACGCGCTCAAGCGCCGCATCGACGAGGCCGCGAGGTTCGTCCCGCTGGACCAGCTCTGCCTGTCGCCGCAGTGCGGCTTCTCCTCCACCGTCGAGGGCAACGTGCTAAGCCGGGACCAGCAGG
The DNA here is from genome assembly GCA_035484155.1 of Streptosporangiaceae bacterium. Taxonomy (GTDB): domain Bacteria; phylum Actinomycetota; class Actinomycetes; order Streptosporangiales; family Streptosporangiaceae; genus JAJYUU01. The sequence continues at coordinate 36,141 of DATHPF010000164.1, read as the reverse complement.
CCGCCAAGCTGCGTCTCATCGTGGAAGTCGCGCGCGATGTCTGGGGCGAAGGCTAACCAGGACCGGAACGGGGCCGCCCCAGCCGGTCTAGGCCACATCGGCCGCCGCCGCGCGCGCAGACCCGGCGCCATAGGGCATCAGGTAGGAGATGCTGCCCTTCATTGGGCAGCACATCCAACCTCGTGCCCTATGCAGTGGGCTGGCGGTCGCGCTTGGGCAGCGCGAAGCGGGACCGGCCGCGCCCATCATCGCCGGCTGGCCACAGGTAGTAGCCGACAGGGAACAGCTTGATGCCAGTCCGGTCGGTAATCAGGCCCCAGATCCCGCGCGGAGCCCAGATCGCGACTGCGATGGCGACCAGGCCGAGGATGATCCAGTACCAGGTGCCGTCCTGCGACAGGGTCTGCTGGAGGACGAAAAACACGACCGTGCCGATGATCGGGCCCTCGATCGTGCCGATCCCGCCGATGATCGTGATGAAGATCATCTCGGCGGAGAACGTCACGCTGAACGCCGCAGTCGGCACGATGAACTGCTGGCTGATCGCATACAAGGCGCCTGCCGCGCCGCAGCCGACCGCCGCTACCAGGAAGACCAGCCGCTGCACCGAGCCGACCCGGCCGCCGATGCTCCGGGCGCCCGTCTCGTCGTCCCTGATCGCGGTGAGCACCAGCCCGAGCCGGCTGCGGAGCAGACCGTAGATGGCAGCGATGGCGAGCACAGTGACGGCGAGTGTGGCCCAGTAGGTATCGGCCGAAAGCAGTGTCGGGTTCGGCGTCAGGCCGGACAGCGCGATGCCGGTGCCGCTGCCCAGGGACGAGATCTGGCTGATGATCAGCATGCAGACCGACGCTATGACCCACATCGTGATCGCGAAGTAGCCGCTGCGCAGCCGGGAGACCAGCCACCAGACGGGCAGCCCCACTACGCCGGCCAGCACTGTTGCCAGCGGGATCGCCGTGAACGGGCTGATGCCGTGGTTGGCGAACAGGACGACGAAGTAAGCGCCGAGTCCGATGAATGCCTGCTGACCGACGGAGACCAGGCCTGCGTAGCCGGCCAGCAGGTTCCACATGCTCGCCATGATCAGCAGCTGGAAGAAGTCGACGAGCAGGTTGGTGGTGCCGGAGTACACGGCGTAAGGCAGGTAGGCCAGGACTGCGACCGCCACGATGGCGGCGATCCCGGCCCACAGCGCCGATCGCCGCGACCGGGTAACCCGCTGCCCGGCGGCAGGCTGGCTGCTGGCGGCCGGCAGGTCCGGTCCCTCGGCCCGCTCCGCTTGCTGCCCGACCGAGCTCATGCCAGCTCCCGGCGGCTCGTGATGCCTCGTGGCCGGAGCACCAGGATCGCCAGGAACAGCAACTGGCCAGCCAGGATCTGGTCTGCCGCGTGGAACTGCGCGCCGATCTGCTGCGCGACGCCAAGCAGGATCCCGCCCGCCAGTGTGCCCCACAGTGAGCCGAGCCCGCCGATGACGACCGCTTCGAATGCGTACAGCAGCAGCTGCGAACTGCCGGTCGTGGGATCGAACTGGGTGTACATCCCGAACGCAATGCCAGCCAGCGCGACGGTGCCGAATGCGATCGCCGCGGCGATGCCGAAGACGTGCCGGTAGTCGATGCCGGACAGCTGTGCCGCTTCGCGGTCATCGGCCACCGCCCTGATCATCCGGCCGTTTCTGGACGCGGACAGGAAGTACTGCAGCCCGAGCAGGATGACGACAGCGACGGCGAGGATGACCAGGTCAAGGTAGGCGATAGTGATCTGGGAGCCGATGCTGAACGAGTCGGAGACCAGGGAGCCGATATTCAGCGATTTGCTGTTGGCCGACAGGAACTGCTGCAGGCCGTTCTCGATGACCACCGATAGCCCGAATGTGACCAGCAGCGTAGTGAGCACGCTGCGGTTCAGCGCCGATTGCAGCAGCGTTCGCTGAAGCACGTAGCCAAGTACGCCGAAGATCGGCACGACCAGCACGAATGACCAGACCGTCGGCACATGAGTGATCGCGACGACGCCCAGGGCCAGATACGCGGCCACTACCGCAAGGTCGCCGTGCGCCAGGTTGATGACCTTCATGACCCCGAACATCAGCGACAGGCCGCACGCGAACAGCGCGTACAAGCCGCCGAGCATGACACCCTGAATTACTGCATTGACCCAGGTCATGTGCTCGCTCCAGGTAGCTGGTCGACCGGGGGAAGGCGGGTTGGGCTCGTGGCGAGGCCGAAATATGCCGCCTCGATCTGCTCGGTCGTCAGCGCGCCCGGCGGCCCCGCCAGCGTGATCCGGCCCTCGAGCAGGCAGTGCACCTCCGCAGCCACGGCGAGGGCCTGGCTGACATCCTGCTCGACGAGCAGGATCGTCACGCCAGCAGCAGCGAGCTCAGGCAGCAGGCCGTAGATCCGGCGCACGACCACCGGCGCCAGGCCAAGGGACAGCTCGTCGAGCAGGAGCACGCGCGGGTTCGCGGCCAGCGCGCGGCCGATCGCCACCGCCTGCTGCTCACCACCGGACAGTTGCGCGGCGCGCTGCCCGCGCCGGTCCCGCATCCAGCCGAACAGCTCGTAGATCCGCTCCGTGGTCCACGGGCCTTTCCGGGCGCTGGAGCTGCCGACGAGCAGGTTCTCTTCGACAGTCAGGGACGGGAACAGCCTGCGTCCTTCTGGCACCAGCGCGATCCCGGCCTGCACCCGGCGCTCCGGGCGCAGTCTCGTCACGTCCTCGCCGTCCAGCAGCACCGACCCGCTGGTGGGCTGATGCAGGCCAGCGATAGTGCGGAGCAACGTCGACTTGCCGGCCCCGTTGGCTCCGATCATGGCGTGCGTGGCTCCGGCCGGGAGCCGGAGGCTCACGTTGCGCAGCGCCTGGAGCTGGCCGTGGTGCACGCTGAGGTCGCGGACCTCCAGCAGCGGGCCGGCTGCATCGACGGCGGTCACACGCGATCCTGCCCGGGTGCCCGCAGCGCCGCCGATACCCCAGTGCCGAGGAACACCTCGCGTACGGCCGGGAGCGCGAGTACAGCGCCTGGCTCGCCGTCACCGATGATCGATCCGCTGGCCAGGCAGAGCAGCCGGTCGACGGTCGCGGTCAGGGCGTGCACGACGTGCTCGATCCAGATAATGGCGACGCCAGCAGCGGAGATGGACCGGACGATGTCCGATAGCTGCGCGACCTCCGGATCGGTCAGCCCGCCGGCCACTTCGTCGAGCAGGAGCAGTCGGGGGCCGGTGGCCAGCGCCCTGGCTACCTCCAGCCGCTTGCGTGACAACAGCCCGAGTCGCTCCGCCGGTGCGTTCGCGTCGGCGGCTAGCCCGGTGCGCTCCAGCGCCGCGGCGGCCGCTGCGTAGCTCGCGCGGCGGCGCAGGCCAGCCCCCTGCTGCACGGCGACGAGCACATTCTCGAAGACAGTCATCGCGCCGAAGGGCTTGGGTACCTGGAATGTGCGGCCGATGCCCAGCCGGCACCGGGTGGCCGCGTCCTTCTTTGTCACGGCAGCGCCGGCGAACCGGATCTCGCCGGACGACGGCGCCAAGTCGCCCGCGATCAAGCCAAACAGGCTGCTCTTGCCCGCTCCGTTCGGCCCGACGATCCCGACCAGGTCGCCGGCCCCGATTGCGACCGACAGGTTGTCAGCCACCACGACCCTGCCGAAGCTCTTGCAGATAGCGTCGAGCTCCAGCAGGGTCGTGGCCGTACCGCTGTGGGCCGGATCAGGCATTCGTTGCCACGAGATCGGCGCCGATCGGCACGCTGCTGTTCAGTGAGTTGTCCACGACCTTCATCTCGACCGGGTACTTGCTGCCGGCGGGCTGCGCCTTCCACTGCACGCCGACCGGGTTGATGATGCCGACGCCGGGCGCTGGGCCGGCCGCGAAGTTGATCGGGCCGCACATGCCGGAGTAGTTCACCTTGTGCAGCGCGTCCGCGACCTCGACCTTGTCGTGCGGGTCGCTGACGGCGCTGAATGCCTCCTTGGCGACCTCGAACAGCGAATAGGTCGAACCAAGGGACTGCAGCCACTGCTGCCCAGACTTGGCCTCATAGGCCGAGGCGAGGGCTGCCGCGGTCATGCCGGTCAGCGAGGAGCTGTAGGGCATGTACGGGCCCCACCACGAGTCGGTCGCGATGTTGTTGACCAGTGCGGGACCAAGCGCGTCCGAGTCGGCTGGGAACAGCAGCACCTTGGCCACGGTGGCGATCTTCGGCTTGAAGCCTTGCTGCGATGCCTGCTTCCAGAACGTGTTGAAGTCAGGTGGCAGCGGGCAGTTGCTGAAAACTTCGCAGTCCTTGCTCTTGAACAGCGAAATCATCGACGTGAAGTCCGCGGTGCCGTCGGAGTAAGCACCGCCGTCCACCACCTTGTACCCAGCCGCTGTGATAAGGGGCTCAAAGCCGCCCCGGAAGGCGTTGCCATCGGAGTCGTTCGGGTACTGACAGGCGACTTCCTTGTTGTTGGCGATCCGGTTCCACATCGGCACGAAGCAGCCCTGGAACTGTGGCAGCCCGAAGAAGAACATGGACGCGAACTTGAAGTCCGTGGTCGGCTTCAGCGGATCGCCGTTCAGGCCTGCGTACCAGGATTCCCACGGCACAACCGTCGACAGGCACGGGGTGCCGGCCTTCTGGCAAGCTGCCGCTACCGGGTTCGTGGTCTCCGGCGTCGACGTCGTCAAGATCACGTCCGCATGGCTGGTGATCAGCTGCTGCGCCACCTGCGCGGCCCTGGTCGGGCTCGACTGGCTGTCCTGGACGCTGACGTTGATCTTGTAGGTCTTGCCGCCGATCTTGATCCCGGACTTATAGATCGATGCTTCCTTGATCAGGCTCAGTACGAACTGATCACCCGATGCGAAGCCGGCCAGATCCCCGGTAAGCGGGGTGATGAAGCCAATGTTGATGGTCCCGCTCGCGCTCGAGCCCGCGCCCTTAATCCCGGAACCGCAGGCAGCCAGCAAACCGCCAGCGCCTACCGTGCCGGCTGCCACGGCACCGAGCCCGACACCTCTCAGCAGCGAACGTCTTGTTAAATCCTGACCCGCCAGGGTCACATGGTCCGCTTCCTGACGTTCCATACCGTCTCCTCGAGGTCAGCGCCCGCGTCGAGCCGGCTAGCGGGGGCGCCCCTCGAACGCTCAGCTCAAGGTCAGGCACTCCGCGATGGTTACTGCCAGATGTTCGCTTGGCGTACGAGTATGCGCAATGTAGAAACATAATCAGCCATCCGGATCGGTGTCAACGGGTCAACGTAGTCCGGAAACGGCGCATCAGCTACCGGCAGGAACGGCCGGAACGGGGTCGCCTGAAAGGTCAGCCCAGGCCCTGTGATCGCAGATCCGACTCGATCCGGCTGGCGGTCTGGAGCAAGTGAGGCAGCAGTTCGGTGCGCATCGCCGACATGCTGATGCGGCTGGCGTGCGCGGAGAGGTTGATCGCAGCCGTGACCGCGCCGCCAGCGCCGTGAATGGGAGCGGCGACGGCTCGCAGGCCTTCCTCGAGCTCCTGGTCGACGATGGCATAGCCCTGCTTCGCCACGTCGCGCAGGATCTCCCGGAGGCGATCGGGGTCGGTCACGGTACGTCCGGTGATCGGCGCGAGGTCAGCCTCCGCCAGGTATCTGCTCAGGTCGTCCTCGCTGAGCCCGGCGAGGAGCACGCGTCCCATCGACGTGGCGTAGGCCGGGAACCTCGTGCCGACGGAGATCGAGACTGTCATGATCCGCTTCGTCGGCACCCTGGCCACATACACGATGTGCTGGCTGTCGAGCACCGAGATCGACGACGACTCGCGCACCTGGGCGACGAGTTCCTCCAGGTGCGGGGCCGCGACCTCCGGCATGCCCAGGCCAGACAGGTAGGCATAACCAAGCTCGAGCACTCGCGGCCGGAGCGAGAACTCGCGGCCGTCGTTGCGTACGTAGCCCAGCTTGACCAGCGTCAGCAGGAACCTGCGAGTTGCCGCCCTGGTCAGCCCGGTAGCCCTGGCGACCTCGCTCAGGCTGAGCCGTTCCCGGTCGGGGCCGAAGGCCTTGATGACCGCGAGGCCGCGATCGAGGGACTGGACAAAGTCGCTGTTCCGCGGCGGGCCAGTGTCCGCTGCGACACTGCGCGCGCCGGACTCACCGACGCCGTCAGCCGGACCGGCAGCGGCAGCCGGGGGCCCGGCTCCGCCAGGCGTGTTCGCGCTGCGTGCAGAAGGTGTCATCGAACGCATGCTAGCGCCAGAAGTACTGGTCACCGCTACGTACCAGCGCAGCAAGCAGGTGCGCCTCAAGCGCCGAAGTGACCTCCGCGGGCGCCGACACGGCCGCCAGGTGGGCTGCCGCGGGAATCACGTCGAGGCGCGCGCCGGGAATCTCGCGCGCAATGACCTCGCTGTGCTCGAGGGGAGTGGCCGGATCTTCCGCGCCAGCGAGTACGAGCGTGGGGGCCGAAATGGCGGCCAGGGCCGGCCGCAGGTCCATTCCCGCGATCGCCGCGCAGCAGCCCGCGTAACCGCCCGGATCGGTCCGCGCAAGTTCGGTGCGGACGGCGTCGACGACGGCAGGCGCCTGCGCCGCGTACTGCGCCGTGAACCACCGGCTGATCACCGGACCGCAGACCGATGCCATCCCGGCGACGCGTACCTGATCGGCGCGGGCCAGCCAGCCAGCCGCGGGCGGCAGGTACGCCGACGTACAGACCAGGCCGAGCGCGGCGATGCGGTCGGGGGCGTGAGCCGCGAGCCACAACCCGATCATGCCGCCGATCGAGATCCCGCAGTAGCCAACCCGGTCGAGACCGAGTGAGTCCAGCAGGCCGAGCACTCCCGCGCCGAGGCCTGCGATCGTATAGTCGCCAGGCGGTGCCGCCGAGCCGCCATGACCGGGTAGCTCGAAGCGCAGCAGCCGGAAGCCCTGCTGAAGCTGCGGCACCTGCCGGTCCCAGACAGCGGCGCTCGTTCCCAGGGAGTTCCCGAGCACGAGCACGGGCGCTCCACTAGGTCCAGTCAGTGGTACGGCAGCCAGTGGCATGGCAGCCAGTGGCGGCAGGTCTGGGGCCGCGCCAGCCAGCGGCGAGCTGTCGTCAGACATCGAAGAAGACGGTCTCGCGTTCGCCCTGGAGCCAGATGTCGAACCGGAACTCGTTTTCCGGCCGGTCCGGCACGGCGACAGCGATCAGCGTCGCTCGCCGGGCCGGATCGTCGATGGCCGCGAGTACCGGGTCGGCAGCGTTCGCCTCGGCGTCGTCCGGGAAGTAGATCCTGGTCACGACTCGGTCCAGGAGGCCGCGAGCGAATACCGACACGTTGAGGTGCGGCGCCTCGATCCCGCCGTCTGGGGACGGCAGCGAGCCCGGCCGGACGGTGCTGATCTGGTAGTTCCCGTCGGGGTCGGTCGCGGACCGGCCGAACCCGCGGAATCCGGGTACGGCAGGCGGGGCGGCGCCGCGCGGATCGTCGGGATGATCGAACCGTGAATCCGGGTCCGCCTGCCACGTCTCCACGAGCGCATCCGGCACGGGCGTCCCCGCGCCGTCCCGGATCTGGCCGCTGATCATGAGGGCGCCCGGCGTGCCGGGCGGTACGACGAAAGGGCCGTCCGGCCAGGGCAGGCCGATGGCAAGGAACGGGCCGACAGTCTGCGACGGGGTGATGCCCTGGGTCACTCGTCCTCCCCGGTCTCGAACACGGTGGCCGACCGGCCGCGAAGGACAATGTCCCAGCTGTACCCGAGCGCCCAGTCCGGCTCGGTCTGGTCGATGTCGAACGCGGCGATCAGCCGTGCTCGGGCGCCAGGGTCGGGGATCGAGTTGAAGATCGGGTCCAAGGGGAACAGTGGATCAGCCGGGAAATACATCTGCGTGATCAGGCGCTGGGTGAACGCTCGGCCGAACAGCGAGAAGTGAATGTGGGCCGGCCGCCAGGCGTTGTGGTGGTTACGCCACGGGTATGCGCCCGGCTTGATCGTGACGAACCGGTACCGGCCGAGGGAGTCGGTGAGGCACCGGCCGGCGCCGTCAAAGTTCGGGTCAAGCGGAGCGGGGTGATCGTCGACCCCGTGCGCGTAGCGGCCGGATGCATTCGCCTGCCAGACCTCGATGAGAGTGTCCGGGACTGGCCGCCCGTCGGAGTCCAGGACCCGCCCCGTGACGATGATGCGCTCGCCGAGCGGCTCGCCGGGGTGCCCTGTCGTCAGGTCGGCGTCCGCCGCCGTGGCGCGCTCGGCTCCGAGCAGCGGGCCGGTGATCTCGGTCAGCCCCTGCGGCAGGGGGACGAGGGCCCGCTTCGGCGCACGCAGGACCGAGGACTTGTAGGCCGGCGAGTCGAGCGGCGGATGGACGCCGACCGCGGCCGGGTAGTGCGGCAGCACGAGTTCGCCGCTGGCGGGCCAGGTGTTGCTGGCTGTCATGATGTCGCTCCTCCGGCTAGCAGCAGGCGCAGCGCGGCGAGTTCGGCCGCCGACGGCGGCGCGAGCTCGCTGAGGTCAGGTGAGACAGCTAGCTCCCAGCCGGTGCTATCCCTGATCTGGTCGACGGATATTCCCGGATAGATCCCGGTCAGCCCGAGCTGATGGCTATCGGGATCAGGACGCAGTACGCCGAGGTCGGTGATGACGAGCGTAGGCCCGGCGCCGGTCAGGCCGAGCTGTCGCCGGCTGTCCGCGCCTGCGCCGAACCCGACCGAGGTGACAAAGTCCAGCCGGTCGGCAAAGGTCCGCCTGGACTGGCGAAGCACGACAACGACTTCCCTGCAGGCGGCCGCGATCTCTGGCGCGCCCCCCGAGCCCGGCAGGCGGACGGCTGGCCGCGCGTAATTCCCGCCGATCATCGTCGTGTTGATGTTCCCGTACCGGTCGAGCTGCGCAGCGCCGAGGAAGCCGACGTCGATCCGGCCAGGCTGGAGCCAGTAGTTGAAGATCTCCGGCACGCTGACGACGGCATCGGCGGTCTCGGCGAGGACGCCATCGCCGATCGACAGCGGGACGTGATCCGGCTTGGCGCCGACCGCGCCCGACTCGTAGATCAGCACCAGGTCCGGCGCGTGCGTGCGGCGGGCCAGGTTGGCGGCCTCGCTCGGCAGGCCGATGCCGACGAAGCAGGTCATCCCATTGCGCATCGACCGCGCGGCGGTCACGGTCATCATCTCGTCCGGGGTGTACATCAGGACGCGGCTCCGGCCCGGGCGCCCGTGCTGGTGGCGCCCGTGCTGGTGGCGCCCGTGCTGGTGGCGGCCGTGCTGGTGGCGGCCGTGCTGGTGGCGGCCGTGCTGGTGGCGGCCGCATCGCCGTAGACGTGCTCGTCGAGCCAGGCTAGGAACCGTTGCCGGTCGCGGCTGATCTCGTCCCAGGCCTTGTAGAACTCGTTATCACGCTCGGTATACCCGAGCGCGTAAGACGGGTGAGCGCCGCCGGGCACCGCCGCGACGTACTCGACGGTCCAGGACGGCAGCACCACCGCGCCGGGCTGCGGGGCCAGCGTGTCCACGATCTCTTCAACCGTGATGACCGAGCGTGCCGAGGCGAGGACGGCCTCTTTCTGCACGCCGCTGAGGCCCCAGTACTGCACGTTGCCGCGCCGGTCGGCGCGCTGGGCGTGGATCACCGCGACGTCGGGGCGCAGCGCGCTGACGGCAGTCAGCGTCTCGCCGGTGAACGGGCAGGTGATGTCGGCGACCCCGGCAGTATGAGCCGCCAGGCTCGTGCCCCGATAGCCGCGCATGACCGCGAACGGCAGGCCGGATGCGCCGGCCACGAACCGGTTAGCCATCCCGGCGTGGCTGTGCTCCTCGAGCTCAAGCTGATTGGGCCACGCGTTCTCTACTGCGTCTCTGAACCTGTGCAGCGATCCGACGCCCGGGTTGCCGGCCCAGCCGAACACTAGCTTGCGCGCACATCCGGCCCCGATGAGCTGGTCGTAGATGATGTCGGGAGTCATCCGCACGAGCGTCAGATCGCGTCGCCGCTGCCTGATCACCTCATGGCCAGCCGCGTGCGGGATCAGGTGCGTGAAGCCCTCCATGGCCACCGTGTCGCCATCGTGCACCGTGGCCGCGATCGCGTCGGCTAGCGTCACGATCTCTGCCACGTCGGCCCAATCCTCCCTACCGGTACACGGAAACACTATCCAGAACTTCCATCAGGTGAACAGTTGTGCGGACTACGAAGACTTTGGCAGTGCCTGCGCAGCAATGGCGAAGGCGCGGTTCGCGGCCGGCACGCCCGCGTAGACCGCGACCTGAAGCAGTACCTCGCGGATGTCGGTAGGGGTCAGTCCGTTCCTAATGCCCGCCTTGACGTGCAGCGCGAGCTCCTCGTCGCGGCCGAGCGCGGCCAGCATGGCAAGGGTGATCATGCTGCGCTCGGGGCGGGACAGGCCGGGCCTGTTCCACAGCTCGCCCCAGGCGTACCGGGTGATGAAGTCCTGGAAGTCGGCGGTGAAGTCGGTCGCGGCTGCCACCGCGCGATCGACGTGCTCGTCGCCGAGTACCTCACGCCTGGTCCGCAGGCCGGCGGCAGCGCGTTCCTCGTCATTCACGGGGGAGTCCTTTCTTCGGGGCCGGTCTTCCGGCGCCGGCCTTACCTGGTGTCGTCGGATGCGGTGTGCGCGGCCAGGGCCCGCCGGATGAACTCCGCCGACGCGCCGAGGTAACCGGCCGGGTCCACCGCAGCATCCAACTCGGCGCGCCCGATCCCGGCGGCGCGCAGCGCCGGTGCCGCGCCCTCATCCGCGAGCAGCGCCTCGGGCAGGCTCACGGCCTGCTCGGCCGCACGCGCGGACGCCGCCGCGACAAGATCCTGCGCCGCCAGCCTGCCGACCGCTGGTGTCAGCCGGGCAGCCACGTGCTCAGCTAGCGGCAGCCCGCCGGCCATGTCCAGGTTGGCGCGCATCCGGTCGGCATCGACGCGCAGATCTGTCAGCAACGGCACCGACCAGGAGGCGGCCGATCCAGTCAGCCGCAGCAGATCAGCGAGCGGTTCCCACTCGGCGTGCCACGCCCCGGCTGCACGCTGAAGCTCGTGCTCGGTCGCGGCGGCCAGAGTAGCGAGCAGGCCAGGCGCGCGCCGGGCGCAGCCCAGAATGACTACCGACCGTACCGGGTTCCGCTTGTGTGGCATCGCCGATGACCCGCCCTGGCGCGGGTCGTCGCTCCCCTCGGCTACCTCGGCGACTTCGGTCTGCGCGAGCAGCGTCACGTCCCTGGCTATCTTGCCGAGCGCGGCGCAGACGCCCGCGAGCGACGCCGCCAGCTGGAGGATGCGCAGTCTGTCGGTGTGCCAGGGCAGCGCCGGCTCGCGCAGGCCGAGTTCCTGCGCCAGCAGGCCCGCCACCACGGTCCCGGCGTCGCCGAGTGAGGCCAGCGTGCCGGCCGCCCCGCCGAACTGGATAGCCAGTTGCGTCGTGGCGACCCGGCCAAGCTCGCGCCGCGCGGCGTCAAGGGCAGTGAGCCATCCGGCCGCGACCAGGCCGAACGTGACCGGTACCGCCTGCTGGAGCAGCGTCCGCCCGGCCATGACGGTCTCGCGGTGCGCGTCAGCGAGCGCCGCTGCCTGCTCGGCGGCTGCCGCGAGGTCCGCATCGATGACCTCGAGAGCTCGCCTGGCGAGCAGCATCAGGGCGGTGTCGATGATGTCCTGACTCGTAGCGCCGCGATGTACGGCCTCGCGCGCGCCGGTTGGCACGCCGTTGCTGAGCGCGCGCACGAGCGCGGGCACCGGATTACCTGTCAGCGTCGCCTGCTGTCCGAGCCCGGCCGCGTCGAACTCGTCCGCCTGCGCGGCTGCGGTGACCGCGGCGCCGGCACCAGCGTCCGCGAGCCCGGCTCGCTCCAGCGCACGCGCAAGCGCGGCCTCCGTATCGAGCATCGCCTGCAGCCAGTCCCGGTCGCCGACGCCAGCCGCGCCGCGCCCGAACAAGCCGCCGAACAACCCTTGGGTGCCGGATTCGCTCACCCCTCCATGATCCCCGTGCTTCCTGTTCGCCGCGCACCGGACTCAGACTCGGGCCCGACTGCGCGCCAGCGTTGTCGGTGCGGACTGTCAGCGGACCGAGTGACGTGCCAGTCGGCGTTACCGTAGATGCCGTGCGGGAACTGGCCGACTCTATGACGCTCAGGGATGACCAGGCAGCCCTGCGACGCCGGCTGGCGGCGGAGGGTTACCTGTTCTTCCGCGGCCTGTTGCGGGCCGCCGACGCGACGGCCGCCTACGACAGCGTGCGCGCGGAACTCACGCTCGGTGGCTGGACGGACCGCGACGGCCACCCAGCCGGCCCCCAGCGTGCCGTTGATATCCGTGAGGCGCTGACTGATCCGTCGTTCCGCGCCGCGCTCGCGAGCCGCGGCCTCAACAGGCTGCCCTACTTGCCACCGCTACGCCGCATGGTCCGCCTGCTGCTCGGCCCGGCCGCGTTCTCCTACCCGGCCAAGGTGCTGCGCACCGTGTATCCGGAGCCCCCGTTCCTGGTCACCAAGGGCCGCTACATCCACCAGGACTTCGTCGTCTCTGGTGTGCAGGACATGCTGACGACGTGGCTGCCGCTCATGGATATCCCCGTGCAGCTCGGCGGTCTCGCAGTGCTGCCGGGCAGTCACCTCGGCCCGCCGCTGCGGCCACGGCTGCTGCGTGCCAACGAGCCCCGCTGGGCTACGACCGACTACCGGCCTGGCGACGTACTGCTCTTCCACTGCCTGACCTCGCACGCCGCGTTGCCGAACCACGCCAGCAGGCTGCGTATCTCTACCGACGTCCGCTGGCAGCCGGCCGACCAGCCTGCTCCGGCGGAGCTGGTACTCGGGCCAGCCGGGTTGGCCAGGCGCGGCCCCCAGGTGGAGTTGTTCAGCCGCCTGTTTGGCCGCGAGTCATGGTGGGAGCCGGTCCCGTCCGGACTGGTGCTCCAGCCACGACAGCAGCTGGCAGCGGCGCCACCGGCGCCATCACGGCTGTTTGCCATGCACCGCGGTTGGCAGCGCTGGCGCCCGCCGCCTGGCCCCGTTCATTAGCGAGCACAGTTCACTAGCCGAGCGCGGTGTCGAGATCCTCGATCAGATCGTCGACGGATTCGATGCCGACGGAGAGGCGCACCAGGTCGGCGGGCACCTCAAGCTCGGACCCGGCTACCGAAGCATGCGTCATCCTGGCCGGGAGCTCGATCAGCGACTCCACCCCGCCGAGCGACTCGCCCAGGGTGAACAGCCGCGTGCGGCCGCAGATCTCGACGGCCGCGCCGACGCCGGCCCGGGCGCGGAACGACACCATGCCACCGAAGCCGCGCATCTGCTTAGCCGCTATCTCGTGCCCGGGATGAGCCGGCAGGCCCGGATAGTAAACCTCACTGACGGCCGAGTGGCTGACGAGCATGTCGGCTATCCGCTGGGCGTTCTGGCAATGCCGGTCCATCCGGACGGCGAGGGTCTTGGCGCCCCGCAGCGTCAGCCACGCATCGAACGGGCCCGGCGCTGACCCGACCGCGTTCCGGAGGAAAGCTAGCTGCTCACCGAGTCCGCTGTCGCTGACGACGACAGCTCCGCCGACGACGTCGGAGTGGCCGCCGATGTACTTGGTCGTCGAGTGGACGACCGCGTCCGCGCCGAGTGCGAGCGGCTGCTGGAGATACGGCGAGGCAAACGTGTTGTCCACGACCAGCAACGCGCCGGCGTCGCTGGCGAGCTGGCCCAGCGCGGCGATGTCGGCGATCCCGAGCAGCGGGTTAGTCGGCGTCTCCACCCAGATGAGCCGCGCCGTCCGCGCCGCGAGCGCAGCCCGGACGGCTGTCGTGTCCGCCATCGCCACCGGCTCGTATGTGACGCCCCAGCCTGTCAGGACCTTGTCGAAGAGGCGGAAGGTGCCGCCATACGCATCGTTCGGGATGAGGACGTGGTCGCCGGGTCGGCAGACGGCCCGCAGCAGGCAGTCCGACGCCGCCATCCCCGAGGCGAATACCAGCCCGCGCACGCCGGACTCGAGCGCGACCAGGCACTCTTCAAGCGCGCCCCTGGTCGGGTTGTCAGTCCGCGAGTACTCGTATCCCTCGATCCAGCGCGCGGCCTCGCCGAGTGCCTTGCCGCGCAGCCCGCCGACGCCATCCTGCTTGTAGGTCGAAACCTGGTAGATCGGCGGCACCACGGCGCCGGTCACCGGGTCGGGCTCCTGGCCGGCGTGGATTGCAAGGGTCTCGAACCCGTCGCGGTGCGGTATCTGCATCGGTCCAGGCTACCCGGGCTGGCTGGACAGGAACGTGAGCACGTCCTGCCGAGTGATCACGCCGGCCGGCTTGCCATCGACGAGTACGAGGGCCGCGCCCGCTACAGCCAGAGCCCTGGCTGCGGCGCTGACCGGCTCGCCGGATCCGACCGACGGCAGCGGCGGCGACATCAGGCCGGCGACCATGTCGTCTGGCGCTGCCTTGCCGGTGACCAGTGCCTCGAGCAAATCGTGCTCGACGATGGAACCGACGACCTCGGCGGCCATGACCGGCGGCTCGGCGCTGAGCACGGGCAACTGCGACACGTCGAACTCGCGGAGGCTCGCGATGACGTTCCGGACAGTGTCCGTTGGATGCGCGTGAACGAACTGGGGCAGGGACGAGCCAGCCTTGCGCTCCAGCACGTCCCCAACGCGTGGCTCGGCTGTCTCGGCGGTGAGGAAGCCGTAGTCGGCCATCCACTCGTCGTTGAAGATCTTGCCCAGGTAGCCGCGGCCCCCGTCGGGCAGCAGTACCACGATGACGTCATCCGGGCCGGCTGCCTTGGCGACCTGGAGCGCGGCTACGACGGCCATGCCGCAGGAACCACCGGTCAGCAGGGCTTCCTCACGGGCCAGGCGCCGCGTCATCAGGAACGAGTCGGCGTCATTGACCGCGATGATCTGGTCGCAGATGCTCTTGTCGTAGGTCTCTGGCCAGATGTCCTCGCCGACTCCCTCGACCAGGTAGGGGCGACCCGTCCCGCCGGAGTAGACCGAACCTTCAGGGTCCGCACCGATGATCTGGACTCGGCCGTCCGAGACCTCCTTGAGGTAGCGGCCGGTGCCCGAAATGGTGCCGCCCGTGCCGATGCCGGCGACGAAGTGCGTGATCAATCCCTCGGTCTGCGTCCAGATCTCCGGCCCGGTCGACAGGTAGTGCGATTGGGGATTTTCCATGTTGGCGTACTGGTTCGGCTTCCAGCCGCCGGGCGTCTCTCTGGCGAGCCGGTCCGAGACCGAGTAGTACGAGTCCGGATGGTCCGGGGACACGGTCGTCGGGCAAACGACGACCTCAGCGCCATACGCCCGCAACACACTGATCTTGTCCTGGCCGACCTTGTCAGGGCAGACAAACAGGCACCGGTAGCCCTTCTCCTGAGCCACGATCGCCAGCCCCACGCCTGTGTTGCCCGACGTCGGCTCCACGATGGTGCCGCCTGGCTTCAGCTCACCGGACTTCTCGGCGGCTGCCACCATTCGCAGCGCGATCCGGTCCTTCACTGAGCCGCCGGGATTGAAGTACTCGACCTTGGCCAGCACCGCGGGGCCAGCGCCAGCGCCGGCCAGGCTGCGCGTGACCTTGCGCAGCCGGATCAGCGGTGTGTTCCCGACCAGATCAATGAGGGAGTCGTGCACATGCATCTGTCGCCGCCTCGAGTGTCGCTTGGCCCGGCCGACTCGCAGTCGCTAAAGTGGCCGCTACTCACGGTGAGCGAGTCCTCTGACGCTATCCCACTAGACGACCGGCTGCGATGACCCGCCACGTCAGCGACTGGCCCGGTATAGTGGCATCTGTGCGCTTCGCCAGCAATCGGGTCCGCGCCACGGTATATGAGTCTGGGCTGGGACAACGCCCAGCCTGGGCAGTTGTCCAGCCGAATTGCTGTAATCTACCTTCATAGTAGGAATACTCTTGCCGGGCACCTTCATGATGGCGTCAACCTCGCATGGTCGCGTCGGCGTAGCCGCTACGCTTCTTGCGGCTACGGACACCCTGAGATCACATGAGTAGCTCCGATACCAGACCTGCGGTGCCAGCATCCGCCGGCTCGGCGACCACCGAGCCGGTGCGCCGAGCGCTCGGCTACTGGTCGGCTGCGGCGATCATCACGAGCCTCGTGGTCTTTGCGGGAGCCGGCCTGCTGCGTAGCAGTTGGATGCCGCCGAAGCTGCAGCTACCCAGCCTGGGCCCGCCGTATGAGCTTGCTGTCCATGTGCCGGCCAGGACCATCCTGATCGCCATCTGGGTGGCCGGCCTAATTGCAGGCGCCGGCATTGCGGCCGGACTTGCCGCCCTGCGGCGGGGCCAGCCCGTGCCCATGCGGCTGATCATGGTGGCAGCCCTGGTCGCTCTCGTCGTGCTGGTCATAGTCCCGCCGACGGGTTCTACGGATGCGCTGGATTACGCCATCTACGGCCACATCGCTGAGATCGGCCGCAGCCCTTACGTGATGACGCCGTTCCAGTACCGGACGATGTTCCACGTGCAAGACGGGGTCCCGCTCGACTGGATTCGCAATCCCAGCGTGTACGGCCCGCTCGCCACTGCCGAGCAGGTGCTGGCATCTCGGCTGGGCGGCTCGCTGGCGGCGACCACGTTCTGGCTCAAGCTGGTGAACGCGGTGGCGTTCGGCCTGGTGGCGGTGGCTGCCGACCGCGCCACTCGGGCTGACAGCGCCGCCCGGGCCCGTGCGCATCTGCTGTGGACCGCGAACCCCCTGCTGCTCTGGAATCTGATCGCGGCGGGCCACCTGGACGTGCTGGCCGCTGGAATCGGCCTGCTTGGGCTCCTCGTGGCGGACCGGTGGGCCGCCCGCTCGCCGTCGCTCGCGTACGCCGCGGCCGCTGGCGTGTGCGTCGGCGCCGCGGCCGCGATCAAGGCGGATTACCTGTTGTTCGTCCTGGCCATCGCGTGGGTCCTGCGACGGCGGCCTGCCCAGCTTGCCGCTACGGCGGCAGGGGCTGCGGCGGTGCTCGTGCCCGGCTACCTGATCGCCGGGATGCCAGCCATCAAGGCACTGGCAAGTCGTGCTCTCGGCGGTACCGGGTACGGCTTCTATGGCTTTTTCCTCCACCGCCTGGGGCTCAGCCTGAGCTTGTCCGTGCCGATCGCGGTGATCTTGATGATCGTCGTGGGCTATCTCATGTTCACTCGGCTGCCCGAGGGTTACGCCGACCGCCCAGCTATCCGGATCGCCCTGGCGCTCGCTGTGGTCTGGCTGATGCTCTGGCCGCACCAGTTCGCCTGGTACAGCGTGATGATCTTCTGCGTGCTCGTCTTCTACCCGGCGTCCCGCCTCGACTGGCTGGTCGTCCTGTGGTTCACGGTGCTGACGATCAGCGACATGCCTGGACTGGGGTTCGGCCGGGGACCGAACCGGGAGCTCGGCAAGGTGCTCTATACGATCCAGACGCAGATCGGCATGCACCTGGCCCCGCTGGTGATGCTTGTGGCTGCGGCCGGGCTCGTCGCATTGCTGATCAACGGGCGCTGGAACCTGCGTCAGCCGGCCGGCTGGGCGGCTGACCTCCCGTAAGCTACTGTCGGGTTTACTACCAGATCTTCGCAGGGAGCCGTCATGCCCGAGGCAGTTGTCGTCGCCACCGCCCGTTCGCCTATTGGCCGCGCCTTCAAGGGCTCGCTCACCAGTATCCGCCCCGACGACCTTACGGTGCAGATGGTCGCCGCGGCCCTGGCGAAGGTGCCGCAGATAGACCCGGCGCAGATTAGCGACCTGATCCTCGGCTGCGGCCTGCCTGGCGGCGAGCAGGGCTACAACATGGCCAGGGTCGTCGCGGTCATGCTGGGCTACGACTCCCTCCCGGGCACCACGATCACCAGGTACTGTTCGTCCTCGCTGCAGAGCACCCGGATGGCCTACCACGCGATCAAGGCCGGCGAAGGTGACATCTACATCTCGGCCGGCGTGGAGACCGTCAGCCGGTTCGCCAAGGGCAGCAGCGACGGGATGCCGGACACCAAGAACCCCGTCTTCGCTGACGCCGAAGCAAGGGCGGCAGAGATGGGGAAGGGCGGCTTCACCTGGCGCGACCCGCGCGAGGATGGCCAGATCCCGGACATCTACATCGCCATGGGCCAGACCGCCGAGAACGTCGCCCAGCAGCGCGGGGTGAGCCGGGCCGAGCAGGATGAGTTCGGCGTCCGGTCGCAGAACCTCGCTGAGAAGGCGCTGGCTGACGGCTTCTGGCAGCGCGACATCACACCGGTCACGCTGCCTGACGGGACCGTGGTGTCGGCAGACGACGGGCCTCGCCCCGGCACGTCCCTGGAGAAGGTGTCCCAGCTCCAACCTGTCTTCCGGCCGGACGGCACCGTGACGGCCGGCAACTGCTGCCCGCTGAACGACGGCGCCGCGGCCGTGATCGTGATGAGCGACACCAAGGCTGCTGAGCTCGGCATCACGCCCCTGGCCCGGATCGTGTCTACCGGCCTGACCGCCCTGTCGCCGGAGATCATGGGCCTCGGACCGGTCGGAGCTTCGCAGCAGGCGCTCGGCCGGGCTGGCATGACGATCGACGATGTCGACCTGGTGGAGATCAACGAGGCGTTCGCCGCGCAGGTGATCCCGTCATACCGCGACCTTGGCATCGACATCGACAAGCTCAATGTCAATGGCGGCGCGATCGCCGTGGGCCACCCGTTCGGCATGACGGGCGCGCGCATCACGTCCACGCTGCTGAACAGCCTCCAGTTCCACGACAAGTCGATAGGCCTGGAGACCATGTGCGTGGGCGGTGGCCAGGGCATGGCGATGATCTTCGAGCGGCTTGGCTGACCTGCTGGCCGACTCCCGTGATGGACTGCTTTGCCCGGAACGCCCGCGCTGATCAAACAGGGCATTACGGAAGGGTGGCCGTCGGGGGTTGTCATGTGGCCACAGGTGGTGCACTCTCGACTCCAAGAGGACTTACCCCTCGAGCTGGAGGTGCCACTTGTCCCTGACCCACTCTCCGGAGATGCACAAGAACCTGATCGCCCGCATCCCGTCCGTCACCGGACTCCAGCTCCGAGAGTGGTTCACCCGCCTTGAATCGGGTCCAGCCTTCCTGAGATGCAACGAACGCGCCCACTGGCTGTCCGACGAGCACGGCCTGTCGCACGGCTACGCCAGTGCGATCGTGCACGAGTACGAGCTGCAACGGCGCAGCAGGCTTAACGGCGCCTGACCTACGACAGCGGTGGACATCGGTCGCGCTGCCACCTTCCTGTCCACCCATCCGCGGGCGATTCTCGCTACTACCAGGGCCGACGGCGGTCCGCAGCTGTCGCCTGTCGTCGTGGCCGTGGACGATGATGGCCGCGTCCTTGTCAGTACCAGGGAAACTGCCATCAAGGCCAGGAACCTCGCCAGGTACCCGCGGGCTGCGCTGTGCGCCATCAGCGACGGTTTCTTCGGCGAGTGGATCCAGGCCGAGGGCGCCGCGGAGCTTATCCACCTGCCGGACGCGCTGCCGATCCTGGAGGACTACTACCGGCGGATCTCGGGCGAGCACCCTGACTGGCCGGACTACCGCGCGGCGATGCAGAGAGATCAGCGGCTGATCATCAGAATCACCATTGACCGGGCCGGTCCGGATGTCAGCGGGTGAAGTCGTGAAACGCAGGGGGGCATCGTTACGTAGCCGTTTCTGCGCGCACGTCGGCAGCCGCGAATATCGCCCGAAAGGGTCTAACCGGTCGTCCGCTAGCCGCCTGATCCGACGAATCGGGCGAGCGATGCCGGCCGTTTATCTCTGCGCGAACTCATTGAATCGCTGCGAACTCATTGAATCGCGCGTCAATGGCGGCACCGATTGGCGAGCGGCGCAGAACCCTCACCGGCTCGGTCTGGACCGCGTCCTAGCAGGTCATCTGTACCCCCGGTCGGAGTCGAACCGACACTGGGGACCCTTTTAGGGGGCCGGCCTCTTCCCTTGGGCTACGGGGGCATTGTGATGATACCCCGCGCCCATCTGCCTACTCTAGATATCCAATTACTGCGGACCGTTTCTCTGCCAATGTCACCTTTCTAATCCTTGCGATCTTTCGCACCTGATACTCGCCGTGACCAATGCGCCATTCTTATTACCCTGGGTGATCCGGCGCGCCCGGTATGTGCCGACGCCGGCATGTGCGGCACGGGGGCCGGTCAGGTACTGCAAGCGGTCAGCTCGCGCCCGACAGCTCGCGCGCACGGGAAAAGACGGCGTCAAGCATCGAGTCCGTCACCCGGCCAGTGAAAGTGTTCTGCTGACTGGGGTGATAGCAACCCAGCACGGTGATGGGCGCGGTACCGGACGCATCCACAGTGCCCGACGAACCCGCAGTGCCGGACGAACGCACAGTGCCGGACGAACGCACAGTGCCGGACGAACCCACGGTGAGCCCGGCAGGCGACAGCGGGACCTCGGCGCCGTGCCCGAACAGCGGCCGCGGCCGCGGCACTGCATAATCCAGCCTGCTGAGCTGGGGCCATAGCGCCTGCCAGGCGAAGTGGCCGAGGCACACGATGACGCGCAGACGCGCCCGTTGCAGGGTTAGCTCGGCCCCGAGCCACGGCGCGCACGCATCCCGCTCGGCGGGCTGCGGCTTGTTGTCTGGCGGTGCGCAGTGAACGGCGGCTGCCATCCGCGCTGATATGAGGCGCTGTCCGTCCCCGGCTGCCGTAGACGTGGGCTGCGCGGCAAGCCCGCATCGCCACAGGGAGGCGAACAGGACATCGCCGCTGCGGTCGCCGGTGAAGATTCGGCCCGTCCTGTTCCCGCCGTGGGCGGCTGGTGCCAGCCCCAGGATCAGGATCGACGCCTCGTCGTCGCCCCAGCTCGGCACTGGCCGGCCCCAGTAGGTGTCGTCCTGAAACGACCGCCGCTTGCTGACGGCTACCTGCTCGCGCCACTGGACGAGGCGCGGGCAGGCCCGGCAGACAGACTCGCGCGCAGCGAGCTCGGCGAGCGACCCGGCCGTGGCGGCGAGCGTCCGGACGTCGGCGGCACTCGCAGCCACCGGTGTCGCGGGCGTAGCGGGATCCTCCGGCCAGCCGCTGCCGGCCGGCACGGCGACCTGGCGGCCTGCGGCCGCGGGCTGGCCGCCGGCGTCAGGCACCGGCGATCGACCAGGCAATGCCGTCAAGGATGTCGTGCTCACTGGCGACCAGCTCGGCGAACCCGAACCGCTGCAGGATGCAGTCAAGGACGAGGGCACCGGCTCCGATGACGTCGACCCGGCCCGGATGCATCGACCCGATGCCAGCCCGTTCCTGTCTGGTCGCCGACAGCAGGTCCTGTGTGACCGCGTGCACCTGCCCGGCAGAGATCCGGGCATGGTGCGTGCGCCGGGGGTCATAGGCCGGCAGCCCCAGTGCGATCGCCGCGACGGTGGTCACCGACCCGGCCAGGCCGACGAGCGTGCGCGCTGTCGGCCAGGCGATGGCCGTCGCGACGTCGTCCAGTGCCCGCTCGATGTCCGCGGTAGCGCCCTTGACCTCGGCTTCGGTCGGCGGGTCGGAATGCAGGTGGCGTTCGGTCAGGCGGACGCAGCCGATGTCTACGGAGATGCCCGCCAGCTCAGCCGTCCCCGGAGCACGGTCGCCGTCCGGCTCGCCGCCGAGCACGAACTCGGTGGAGCCGCCGCCTATATCCACCACCAGGTAAGGCGGCTCCGGCGGCGGGGCCCCGCCCGCCCCCGCGCGCCCGGCGGCAGCGAACTCCGCTGTGGCGCCGGCGAACGACAGCGTGGCCTCCTCGCGGCCGCTGATGACCTCGGGCGCGACGCCCAGCGTCGCCCGGACGCCGCGGACGAAGTCGGCGGCGTTGCTCGCATCCCTCGTCGCGCTGGTCGCGACCATCCGGACGGCGGCAGCACCGGCACCGCGGATCTCGCTGGCGTACTCGGCCAGTACGCGCAGCGTCCGCTCAAGTGCCTCAGGCGCGAGCATGCCGGTCGCATCCACGCCCTGGCCAAGCCGGACGATCTCCATCCGTCGCGCCACGTCGGTCAGCTGATGGCTAGCCGGGTCGGCGTCGGCGATCAGCAACCGGAGCGAGTTCGTCCCGCAATCGATCGCGGCCACCCGCTTGGTCATCTGTCCGCCTCCCGCCCGCCCGGCCTAGCTGTCCCGTGCCACACACGGCCCAGCCTGCCACCACTGACCCGCTGCCTGGACCCCCTCCTCGCCGAGCGGGTTCACGCCTGGCACTGCCAGCGCGTGCGCCGCCAGCGCGTGCAGGCACTTCACCCGGTCCGGCATGCCGCCGGCGCTCTGCGTGCCGGCTGGCAGCGGCGCCAGGCCCGCCGCCACCGCAGCGGCGTCCCGGCGGCGCACATAGTCGGCGTGCGCGGCCTGGTAGCGCTCACGCAGGTCAGGATCTGACTGCAGGCGCGCGGTCATGTCCCGCATGAGCCCGGCTGCCTCCAGCCTGCTGATCGCTGCGCAGGCCCGCGGGCAGGTGAGGTAGTACAAGGTAGGGAACGGGGTGCCGTCCGCCAGCCGTGGCGCTGTCTGTACGACGTCCGGCAGCCCGCATGGGCACCGGTGGGCCACCGCGGTCACGGCGCGAGGCTCGCGGCCAAGCTGGCGGGCCACGACGGCCAGATCGGCGGCCGCCGGGCTTTGAGGATCGCTCACGACCTCACCGGGACGGGGTCGCGTCGGCTTCCGCGACTGACTGCCACAGCCGGGAGTACCACGGCGCCCCGGCTCGCTCGCTGCCCGCCTGCCCGTGCGGCTTACCGGCGTAGATCACCTCGTAGCAGGTCTGCGCCGGGAAGCACATGTGCAGGTCATCCCGTGCCTCCTGCTCGATCCGGGCCGGCGAGGCCAGCGCACGCTGGAGCACTTTGAGGTGCTTGACCTGGGCGGCTATCTGCGCGTTTTGCGCTTCTAGCTGGTCGATCTGACGCCGGTTCGCGATGTAGTCACGGACCGGATAGGCAAGCGTCAGCGCAACCGCGCACAGCACGATGGCCAGGATCGCGGCGCGGCTGGTGAGTTTCGGGCGCGGGGCTAGGACCGGCCGCCGGGCCGCCGGGCGCACCGGCCCGTCCTGGCTCACTGGCTGTCAGCAGCCGACCGGGGAAACGCCTGGCGGCCCGCGTACGCGGCGCCCTCAGAGAGCATCTCCTCGATCCGCAGCAACTGGTTGTACTTGGCGACTCGCTCGGACCGGCACGGCGCACCCGTCTTGATCTGCCCGCAGTTCAGCGCGACCGCGAGGTCGGCGATCGTGGTGTCCTCGGTCTCGCCGGACCGGTGGCTCATCATCGTCGTGTAGCCGCTCCGGTGAGCCAGGTCCACCGCGCTGAAGGTCTCAGTCAGCGTGCCGATCTGATTGACCTTGACTAGCAGCGAGTTGGCCACCCTCTCGGCGATGCCGCGCCGGATGCGCTCTGGATTGGTCACGAAGATGTCGTCGCCCACGATCTGCACCCGCCCGCCGAGCTCAGCGGTGAGCTCACGCCAGCCGGCCCAGTCTTCCTCGCCCAGCGGGTCCTCCAGGGACACCAGCGGGTAGGAGTCGAGCCACTGCGCGTAAATGCTGGTCATCTGCGCTGCGGTCTTCGCGCCGCCCTCGAAGGCGTATGTGTCGCCATCCAGGAAGTTGCTGGCCGCCGCGTCGATCGCCAGCGCCACGTCCCGGCCAGGCGTCAGGCCCGCCTTCCCGATAGCCTCGACGATCAGGTCGAGTGCCGCGCGGTTGTGCTCCAGGTCCGGCGCGAAGCCGCCCTCGTCGCCCACGCCCGTCGACAGCCCGTGCTGCTTCAGCACGGCTTTGAGCGCGTGGTAGGTCTCGGCTCCCCAGCGCACCGCCTCGGCGAACGTGCTCGCGCCGACCGGAGCGATCATGAACTCCTGGATGTCCACGTTCGAGTCAGCGTGCGCGCCGCCGTTCAGGATGTTCATGCAGGGCACCGGGAGCAGGTGCGCATTCGGCCCGCCCAGGTAGCGGAACAGCGGCAGTCCCGACGACTCGGCCGCCGCCCTGGCGACCGCCAGGCTGACGCCGACGATCGCATTGGCGCCGAGTCTGGACTTGTCCGGGGTCCGGTCCAGGTCGATCATGTCCTGGTCGACCATCCGCTGGTCATCGGCGTCGTAGCCGAGCAGCTCGGGCTGGATCTCGTCGATCACGGCCTGCACGGCCTTGGTCACGCCCTTGCCGCCGTACTCCTCGCCGCCGTCACGAAGCTCGACGGCCTCGAAGATGCCGGTCGATGCGCCGCTCGGCACGGCCGCCCGGCCGAGGCTGCCGTCGTCAAGTACAACCTCAACCTCGACGGTCGGGTTGCCACGGGAGTCGAGGATCTGCCTGGCAAAAATGCCTTCGATGGACGCCACGGTAGGAACTCCTGCGCTGCTAGCGATGCTGAGGGTCGCTTCGGAGCCTAGTAGAGGGCGTGGCGACCAGCGAGCTGGGCACGCCGCTTCGAGCGCAGTGTCCGTGCCTGCTGCGATTTACCCGGCCTCGCCTGCCGCCCAGGCCCGTACGCGGTCGGCGTACGCGAGCGCGGCGGCCCGCAGCTCAAGCTCGGGATCCAGCCCAGCGGCCCGAGCGCGGTTCGCCAGGGCGAACAGCTCACGGCCGAGCTCGCCGCGGCCGGCCGGCACCTCCGCGAGCTCATCCGGCGGCTCCCCGGCCTCGTCCGGCACCGCTGCCAGCTCGGCCGGCGCCTCTGCCAGCTCGGCAGGAGCGCCAGCGCGCTCGGCCCGGCGCAGTAGCTGCGTGGCGAGCGACAGGGCAGGCTGGCCCAGCGGAACGCCGTCCAGCACCGATCCTGGCCCCCCGCCGCCGGCGGCGGTACGCTCCGCCGCCTTGATCGCGTCCCAGTTCCGCTTGACCTCGTCGGGGCCGGACACGCTGACATCGCCGAACACGTGCGGGTGACGCCGTATCAGCTTGTCGATGATGGCGTCGGCGACGTCGTCGATGTTGTAGCCAGTGCCGTCGGTCCGCTCCTGCGCGACCCTGGCGTGGAAGACGACCTGGAGGAGCACGTCACCGAGTTCCTCCCGGACTGCCGCCTGGTCGCCGGCGGTCAGTGCGTCGACCGCCTCGTAGGTCTCTTCCAGCAAGTACGGGGTCAGGCTTTCGTGCGTCTGCCTAGCGTCCCACGGGCAGCTCGTCCGCAGCGTGTCCATCACCTGCACGAGCTCGAGCAGCCGCGCACCAGGCGCGGCATCGTCCGGAGGCCCTGCTGCGGCGGCCGGCTCGGTCACTATCAGCTTTCGAGCGTCAGCGCGGCGGGCGTCAGCACGGTGGGTTCAGCACGGTGGGTTCAGCACGGGCTGGCTGGCTGACGGCGCTGGCGTCGGGTTGGCGGCCAGCTTGGGAGTCCCGAGCACCACCGCGTAGGTGCGGTAGTCGAAGACGCCGAACTGCGGATTCACCTGGACGCCGAGGCTCTTGGCCGCCAGGCACTGGGCATGCGCTACCTGGCCAGCAACTTTGGTCTGCTCGGCCGTGGTCGTGGGAACCTTCCCGCCGTTGAGCCGGTTCTCGAGCGTGGACAGGATGGCGAAGTACTGGCCAAGCTGTGGCTCCAGGTCAGGTGGCACCGCGCCGCCTGCCGAGACGTACTGCTCGAGGGTCAGCTTGTTCTGGTTCGCCTGCGTGGTCAGGACCGTCAGCTGGTCCTGCGCCTGAGCCGGCGTGACGTTGATGCCCTGCTGCTCAGCGACCTTGTCGTAGATGCGGAACAGGATCAGCCAGGTGAGGACCTGCTGCGCCTCCTGGCCCGTGGGTCGCTGTGGCTTGACGCCCTTCGCCTGGTCCGACTGGTACGCGGCGCCCAGGTTAGCGACCTGATCGGTGAGCGTGGACGACGAGATCCGGCTCCCGCCTGTGATCGCCGCCGCGCCGAGCTGGGTCGTGCCGCAGGCCGATACCGCGAGACCGGCGGCGACCAGCGCCACCGCCACCCGCGCCGGGGTGCGGGGCACCCGCACACTGAGTCGCCCGGTGTGCTTCCTGGTCACGCCAGGTCCCTCCTCATGCTGAGCGCTCCGGATCCGTTCCGGCCGCGCCAGGCCCGTCCGATGCCCCGCCACCGGATGATGCGCCACCTTCTGACGCACCACCGGGCGAAAGGCCGTCGAGCACCGACCCAATCAGTTCCTCACACCACGCCAGCAGTTCCTGATCGCGCAGCGGCGGCGCGCCGAGCGAGATGGTCTGCCCGGTGCCCGCTCTTGTGCTTCCCGACCCTGCATGCGCGCCAGGCACTGCCTTCGGCACTGGTACCAGCATGGTACTGACGGTCGGCTTGAGCACGGTGCCGGGGTACAGCCGCTGCACCCGGACTTCGCGCGATTCCGGTAGGTCGACCGGCGAGAACCTGATCTTGTTGCCCTGGAGGGTAATGTCCGTCAGTCCGGCCTGCCGGGCGACGGCGCGCAGCCGCGCCACTGCGAGCAGGTTGTCGACCTGCAACGGGACGGTGCCGAACCGGTCGGTGAGCTCGTCCCTGACTGCCGCGATGTCGATCGTGGCGTTGATGGACGCGATCCGCGTGTAGGCCTCGAGCCGCAGCCGCTCGCCGGTGATGTAGTCGTGCGGGATGTGCGCGTCCACAGGCAGCTCGACACGCACCTCGGCCCGTTCGGCGGGCCCGTCGCCGCGCAGTTCGCGGACCGCCTCGCCGATCATCTTCACGTACAGGTCGAACCCGACAGCGGCGACGTGTCCGGACTGCTCGCCGCCGAGCAGGTTGCCCGCCCCGCGGATCTCCAGGTCCTTGAGCGCGATGTGCATGCCGGCGCCGATCCCGGTGTGCTGCTGCAGCGTCGCCAGCCGCTCATGCGCGGTCTCCGTGAGCGGCTTTTCCGGCGGGTACAGGAAGTAGGCGTAGCCACGTTCCCGGCCGCGGCCCACCCGGCCGCGCAGCTGGTGGAGGTCTGGCAGGCCATAGGCATCCGCACGGTCCACGATCAGGGTGTTCGCGTTGGGAATGTCGAGGCCAGATTCGACGATCGTGGTCGACACCAGCACATCGAACTCGCGCTCGATGAACCCGCCCATCACCTTCTCCAGGGTGTGCTCGTTCATCTGGCCGTGCCCGACTCCGATCCTCGCCTCGGGCACCAGCTCGGCCAGCCTGGCCGCCACCTTGTTGATCGAGGACACCCTGTTGTGCACGAAGAACACCTGGCCATCGCGCAGCAGCTCGCGCCGGATCGCGGCGGTGATCTGCCGCTCGTCGTACGGCGTGACCGAGGTCAGCACCGGATGCCGCTCCTCGGGCGGAGTCAGGATCGTCGACATCTCCCGGATCCCGGAGATGCCCATCTCCAGGGTCCGCGGGATGGGCGTCGCCGACATCGCGAGCACGTCCACTTCGGTCCGCAGTTGCTTGAGGTACTCCTTGTGCTCCACTCCGAAGCGCTGTTCCTCGTCGATGATCAGCAGGCCGAGCCGGGCGAACCGGACCTCGGGCGACAGCAGCCGGTGCGTGCCGATCACGATGTCGACCTTGCCGGAGGCCAATCCGTCCAGGGTCTCGGCGACCTCAGCCGCCGACTGGAACCGAGACATAGCCCGGACCGCGACGGGGAACGGCGCGTACCGCTCGCTGAACGTGGCGAAATGCTGCGCCGACAGCAGCGTCGTCGGCACCAGTACTGCCACTTGCATGCCGTCTTGCACGGCCTTGAACGCCGCCCGCACCGCGATCTCGGTCTTGCCGTAGCCGACGTCACCGCAGATCAGCCGGTCCATCGGCACGGCGCGTTCCATGTCGGCCTTGACCTCGTCGACGGCGGCGAGCTGGTCGGGCGTCTCCACGTAGGGGAACGCGTCCTCGAGCTCGCGCTGCCAGGGCGTGTCGGGGCCGAACGGGTGTCCCGGCGACGCCATCCGCGCCTGATACAGCCGGATCAGGCCAGCCGCGATGTCACGGACCGCCTTGCGCGCGCGGCCCTTGGCCTTGGCCCAGTCGGCGCCGCCGAGCCGGTGCAGCGCCGGTGCCTCGCCGCCGGTGTACCTGGTCACCTCGTCCAGCTGATCGGTCGGCAGGTACAGCCGGTCCGGCGGCTGCCCGCGCTTGCTCGGCGCGTACTCGATCACCAGATAGTCCCTGGTCGCGCCTTGCACCGTCCGGCTTGTCATCTCCAGGTACCGGCCGACGCCGTGCTGCTCGTGCACGATGTAGTCGCCGGGCGTCAGCTGAAGCGGGTCGATGCCGCCCCGGCGGCGACTCGGCATGCGGTGCGACTGCCGGGTCCCCGTCCGCGTGCCGGCCAGGTCCTGCTCGGCGAGCAGCACGAGCCGGACGGCCGGCCAGACAAACCCGGACTCCAGCAGGCCGGTCGTGACGTGCGCGAGACCCGCCTCCGGCGGCTCGGTCAGGTCGCCGTCCCTCGCGCCAAGGCCATCGCCGCGAAGCAGCTCGGCCAGCCGCCTGGCCGGGCCGTGACCCTCGGTGACCAGGACCACTCGCCAGTCATCGGCAAGCCAGCGGCGAATGTCGGCGAGCGCCCGGCTGGTGTCACCGCGGTAGGCCGGCGCCGGATCTGCAGATACCGGGAACGGGGTGGGCTCGCCTTCCTCGCCGTCCACGAGTTCGCCGTCGCCCGGCGCGCCCTGACCCGCATCGGCCGCGGCGAACGGGGTGACGGTCCACCAGGGCAGGTCCGCAGCGGCGGCCGCAGCCCGCGCCGCCGCGATCGGCCGGATCGCGGCATCGCCGAGATCGATCGGGACCTGGCCGCCGGCCGCCGCGCCCACCCACGACGCTTCCAGGAACTCCTGGCTGGTCCACACCAAGTCGGCCGCCCGGGCGCGGATCCGCTCCGGATCGCAGGCCACGATCTTGCTGCCGCCCGGCAGGTAATCCAGGAGGAGCTCCATCTTGTCGGTCAGCGCCGGAGCCAGCGCCTCCATGCCCTCGACCGTGATGCCCTCGGCCATCTTGCCGAGGATGTCGTGCAGGCCAGGCCACTCGGCCGCGAGCTGCCGGGCCCGGTCCCGCACCCCTGCTGTCAGCAGCAGCTCACGGCACGGCGGTGCCCACAGGCCGTCCTCGGCGATCGCCAGGGTGCGCTGGTCTGCGGCCTTGAAATAGCGGATCTCCTCAACGTCGTCGCCCCAGAACTCGACCCGCAGCGGATGTTCCTCGGTGGGGGGGAACACGTCCAGGAGTCCGCCGCGAACCGCGATCTCGCCGCGCCGCTCGACCATCTCGACGCGGGCGTAACCGATGCCCACAAGCTGGACGATGGTGTCGTCCATGCTGGCCGCCTGGCCGGCGGTCAGCTTGACCGGCGTCAGCTCGCCGAGGCCGCTGACCATCGGCTGGAGCAGGCTGCGGACGGGCGTCGTCACGACGGTGAGCGGGCCTGACCTCACATCCGACGGGTCGGGATGAGCGAGCCGGCGCAAGACCGCGAGCCGCTGACCGGACGTGTCCGACCGGGGTGACAGGCGCTCGTGCGGCAGGGTCTCCCACGCCGGGAAGTAGCCGATCTGGTCCGCGCCGAGGAGCGACCCGAGCGCGGCCGCGAGTTCTTCGGCCTCGCGGGCTGTCGCGGTGACGGCAAGCGTCACCGCGCCGTCGCCCGGACGATGGGCGCCAGCGAGCGTCGCGACGAGCATCGGACGCAGTGAGGCCGGTGCGATCAGGTCGCCGCCGAGCGCTGGTAGCTCGGCGGCCTGGTCAAGCGCCCGGCGCAGATCAGGGTCGGCAGTAACGACAGGGAGGAGACCGGAGAGGCTCATTGCATCCCTACATAGGCAGCACGAAAGGCCCGCTCCGTAGTGCAGCGGCCCCGCTGGCAACGGCCAGCAGGCCGGCGCATCAGCACGGCGGCGGGATGCTTGACAGTCTACGGCCCAGGGCGGCCGACCAACTCCGTCCTGGCTTCGGCGTGGGTCTAATGCACTTAGCGTAGTCGGCGCACTACGCTATGGCTTCGTGGCACGCGTTCATGGGCTCGCAGGGCTCGACGCCGCGACGCAGGGCCCTGGACAGCACGGCAAGCACAGGTCAGCGCCCGCCAACAGCCGGCGGAGTGCTCAGGCGCGCCTGCGCCAGGCGGCGGACACCAGCCCCGCTGACGTCTTCACGAGATTCGCGGCCGACTACGTCGCGGAGCATCCGGGTCGTGCGATCAGCCTGCTGCAAGCAGGCTGCGCCACGGCGGGACCCGAGCTTGACGTGACCGCGCTGCTAGCCAGTGCGCCAGAGCTGCGGGTGAGTCGAGTTGATGACGACGAAGACACGGTCCGCGCCGTGGTTGCATCCAGGCCTGACCTGAGCACAGCCACGCTCGCCGAGTTGAGGACGCTCGTACTGCCGCCGCGCTCGGTGGACCTGCTGCAGTGTTCGATGCTGCTGCACCGCGTCCGAAACGCCGAGCTGGTGCTGGACCGACTTGTGGGGACGCTGCGTCCTGGGGGCCTGCTGTTCCTGCGAACGGCCGACCGGGAGACTGCAGCCGGATTCCTCGACCGCCGGCTGCCGCAGTTTGCCCGGGTGCAGGCCTGGCGAGTGGCTCAGCCCGGTCAACCAGGACCGTTCCCGGCTTGCTACGAGCCGATCGCCTCTGAGCGCGGCATCGAGGCCTTCGTGGTGAAGCGGGGACTGGCCATCGCGCACCGCCAGATCTGTAACGGCACCGACCGTCCCGATCCGGCGCAGCAGACCCCGTCGACGCAGCAGACCCCGTCGACGCAGCGGCTGGTGGCCTGGCTATCGCGCGGCCGCCTGGCCGCCGACCACGACGAGCTGCTCTACGTCATTCGCAAGCCAGAAGACCGGTACGCCCGGATCCTGGCCCGCTAACGTTTCGATGCGTCCCTCGGGCGCGCGGTAGCCGTCGCGGCTGCGGCTGCCGGCTGAGCATCGCGTGTAACCTCAGGCGTGCCGGTTCCAGGACGGTAGCAACCTGAATAGCGCGAGATGGGAGGAGATCGTGACCGCTGAGGCTGAGGCCGTATCCGCGGCCGAGCTCAGCTCCCTGCCGGCGTGCACGCTGACAGCGAGCCAGCTTGGGGATCTCGAGCTACTTCTGTCAGGCGCGCTCTCCCCGCTCACCGGCTTCATGACGGTCGCGGACGCCACCGCCGTGGCCGATAGGTGGCGACTGGCCGATGGGACCCCGTTCCCGGTCCCGGTCACCCTGGACGTGCCGGCCAGCGTGCTGCCCACCGGTGGTGCGCTCGACCGGATCTTGCTGTCCGATCCGGAGGGCACGCCGATCGCCGTGCTGACGGTCGAGGAGCGAACCGCGCTGGGCGACGAAGCCGGACTGGTGCGCCTGGCTGGCCCGGTGTCGGCGAACCGGCCGCCCGAACACGGGCCGTTTCGTCGGCTGATGCTGAGCCCGGCGGCGGCCCGAGCCGAGCTTGGCGATGGGCCTGTCCTCGCGTTTGCCACCAGGGGACCGCTGACAAGCCGTCAGATCGGCCAGGTCAGGCACCTAGCCGGCCGGCTCAAGGCGCGGATCCTCATCCTGCCGCTCGTCAGCGGGCGCGCGGCGGTCGTCGACCTGCCACAGGCCCTGATCAGGGCCGTACTCGCGGCGATGCCCAGCCTGCCGCCTGGGTCACTGCTCGTTCCGATCCCGCTGCCGCCGCATGCCGCGGCGGCGACCAGCCGAACCAGCCTGGCCGCGCGAGCCCGTGAGCTGGCCTTGACGGCCCGGATTGCGGCGGCCTATGGCGCCACGCACCTGATGGCGGACGGCGCCATGCCTACGCCCGGCCACGCGCCGGCGGGTGCCGACCTGCCGATCGGCGCCGACTTCGCAGCCGCCGCGCAGATTCCGATCCTGCCATCCGGCGACTGGGCCTACGATCCGCGCGCGGAGGTGTGGCGGCCGCACGCGCTGATCGAGCCTGGCACCGAACGGGAAGAGCTATCGGCCGATCAGCTCGGTGACCTGCTCGACGCGGGCAGCGAGATTCCGCCCTGGGTCGTCCCGGCAGCGGTCGCGCGCGAACTGCGCCGGGTGCGTAAGCCACGGTCCGAGCGTGGCCTCGTCCTGTTCCTGACCGGGCTGTCCGGCTCGGGCAAGTCGACCATCGCCAGGGACCTGGCCGACGTGCTGGCCGAGCGGAGCGACCGCCAGGTATCCCTGCTCGATGGCGACCTGGTACGTCAGCTGCTGTCGGCGGGCCTGTCATTTTCCCGGACCGATCGCGACCTCAACATCGCCCGGATCGGCTTCGTCGCCGCCGAGATCGCCAGGCACGGCGGCATCGCCATCTGCGCCCCGATCGCTCCGTTCGCCGCCGCGCGAGCGCAGGTGCGGCAGCTGGCGAGCGAGGCCGGCGACTTCTTCCTGATCTACGTGGCCACACCAGTCGAGGTCTGCGAAGCGCGCGACCGCAAGGGCTTGTACGCCAAGGCGAGGGCCGGCCTGATCGGCCAGTTCACGGGGGTATCGGACCCGTACGAGGTGCCGGCCGACGCGGAGCTCGTCATCGACACCTCGGTCATGAGCCGGGCCGACGCCGTCCAGGCGGTACTGCAGATGCTGACGTCCGGGGGCTGGCTGCCCGAGCAGCCAGCGATCGGCCGCTAGCTGCTAGCCGCTAGTCGACATCCTCGGCTTTGGTGCCCTCGTCGAGGCGGTGCTGGAAGCCGCCCACCTTGCCGGAAAGCGAGGTCGACATGCGGTCGCGGAGCTTGGACAGCAGCGGCAGGCTGACGATCGAGCTCACGACTAGCGCGATGACCACCAGGGTGATCCCGCGCACTCCGAACAGCGCCAGTATCAGCACGGCCGCGAAGAACAGCAGCAGCCGCAGGAGTGTGTAGGACAACGTCGCGCGCATGGTGATCCGAGACTAGTGCACGTCCGCGGCCCGCTGACAAGCAGGATCGCGACTCGGGCCTTGACTACAGCCTTGACTCAGCGCTTGACTGGGCGGGCAGACGGAATTTCCCGAATCTAGGGATAAAGCCGCTGTTTGTGGCTAAGTTCGCGAGTTTCTGCGACACTTGGGGCAAACCCTCAGGGATTCAGGGAGAGAAATTACGATGGACGGCAACAGTGAGCGCCTGCTCACACCGGGGGAAGTAGCCGCACTTTTCCGAGTGGACCCTAAGACTGTCACGAGATGGGCAGCTTCCGGGCGAATTAGCAGCATTCGTACGCCGGGCGGGCACCGGCGGTTCCGCGAGACCGAGGTACGCGAACTGCTTGACGGGGACACAGACTCTGCCAGCGCCCGCTGACGCCACCCGAACGTCACCGCCTGGCCGCCGCTGCTCAGCCGCCGTGCTGCTCAGCCGCCGTGCTGCTCAGCCGTCGTGCTGCTCAGCCGTCGTGCTGCCCAGCCGGAACCGTCGTGCTGCTCAGCCGGAACCGTCGTTCCAGCCGCCGTCCGCGCCATTGCGCGCCAGGTAGTCGAGGAACTCCCGGCGAAGTGACTCGTCGCCGTCCCGCCAGCGCTGGCGCCGTGCCTGGTCTTCGTGTTCGGTGATCGCCTCGGCCGCGAGCCGCGCGTAGTCCGCGTGGTCCGGCCCGATCTCCACGTAAGCATCGCCGAATAGCCGGCCGTTGTCGCCGATGGCGTACTCGGGCACCAGCAGGTTGCCGCTTGGCAGTCTGATCACCGTCATCGCCGAATGAACCTCACTAGATGCCGTAACGCACGTTGAAGTAGAGCATCACGTCCAGCGCCGTCCGGGTGTCGCCGGACAACATTTCCACCAGCGCGGGTCGCTGGCTCGACGCGATTGCCGCGAACGCGTCGGCGAAGAACTCGCGTCGACCGAGTGCCTCGCCGTGCCGGTGGAACTCGCTGGCCAGATGCGAGAGGCAGCGGTCGTAAAGGGCGCGAAAGTCGGCGGAATCGGACTGCCATCCGGCCACTGAGCCGTCGATGTCGTCCAGGGCATGTCCCACCTCATGACACATGACGTCGGGTGTCGGCGACGGCCGGGAGCCGACGACGATTTTCCGGTCGCCGTAGGCGCCCGCGCAGGCATCCCAGGTGGCGCGCCCGGACGGCAGCGGCACCCCGGCCAGTTCGCCCATGTGGTCAAGATCAGGCACGCCGCCGGGCCCGACGTGAATGGCTTCCAGGCCGGCCGCCAGCTTCTCCTTGATGAGGAGAGGCAGCGCCGCCAGGCGGTTGATGGCAGTAACGACCTCCGCCACCGGCTCCTCGTCCGCGGCCCACTCCCGGACGAGCACCTCCTCCAGACAGCCGCAGTTGCGCTGGCCGGCGGCGAACCTAGTCTGCCGGGCTGTCGCGTACCAGGCCTGGCCGTCGCCGTCCGTGGCCGACTGTCGGGCCACACCTGCCCGCCTCGCAGCGGCGTGCCTGGCCCGACCGGCCTGCGGCGCGCTGACGGCGACGCCGGCCGTGCTGGCATGACCTGCGGCGTTCGGTGCTGGCCGGATCGCCGCCCTGGCCGCGGCAGGTGCCCGTCCGACGGCCAGCCCCAGCGCCGGGGGAGGATCCTGCGCCGGGGGAGGATCCTGTGCCGCGGGCCGACCCTGTGCCGCGGGCCGACCCTGTGCCGCGGGCGGATCCTGTGCCGCGGGCGGATCCTGTGCCACGGGCGGGTCCTGCGCCGGGGGGAGCGCCCGTTTCCTTAGCAGCCTCCGTCCCGTTCCCTGAGCTCGTCCCGCTCCGTGGGCCTGCTGCGCTGGCCGCGGCGGATCCGACGTGAGCGTCCCCGGCGCCGATCGCGGCACGGCCGACTCAGCCGGCAGGCGCCGGGTCTTGCGGTGGCTGCCACGCAGTCCGCCCGGCCGCAGAGGTTGCTGGTCCGACTGCGGCGCGCGGATCTGTCTGTCAGCCTGACCAGCCGCCCGCCTGCGCGGCCCGCGCCAAGACCAGATGCGACCGCGAAATAACCGAAGCCGCATGCCGTCACTCCTGGATGTGCGCAATCTCACGAGCGTGCATATCCTGCCCGATGTCGTCAGGTTATGCCCGAGTTAGGCGCTCTGTCAGTCAGTTGTGACCGAACGTCACTAGCCAGCAAGGTTTCCCGCTTGACGTGCAGCTGAGCGCCTGCCTTGTCCCGTTTTCGGCGCACGGTAGCCGGGAAATGACGAAGGGCTAGAGCGCAAACCTCGTGAATCGGGCGTGCCCGGTCCGGGGGACCTGACCACAG
This sequence comes from Streptosporangiaceae bacterium, assembly GCA_035484155.1. Taxonomy (GTDB): domain Bacteria; phylum Actinomycetota; class Actinomycetes; order Streptosporangiales; family Streptosporangiaceae; genus JAJYUU01. The sequence goes on along the minus strand of DATHPF010000164.1, from coordinate 1,126 downwards.
CGTCGGCCCGGCGGTTCGGTCCGGTTCGATGTCGAGGCCGGGTCGATGTCGGGCCGGGTCGATCTCGGGCCGGGTCGATGGCGGCCGGTTCGATGGCGGGCCGGTCGATGGCCGGCTAGAGGAGCGCGCGTTGACGAGCACCCGGCCGCTGGCAGAACAGCAGGGTTCGGTGCGGGGACGGGGCTCAGATCCGGGCCCGCCCGACGCGCAGTTCGAGAGCCCTCGGCCCAGGCGCGGGCCCTTGATAGTCGAGCCGGACAGATGTTGCATTTCATGACCGAGCACGTGGTTCGTACAGCTAGGCTGCCATCCATGTGGCTGGTTTGTGCACTTATTATCCTCCTTACGGTCGGCTTCGTGTTGCCGTGCATGCTCGACATCACGATGACTCCGGACTCGGAGTTCACCACCTTCAGCAAAGGGACGTGGCTGCTGATCGCCGGCGCTTTCTGGGTGTTCGGTGCCACCGCATGGCTCGTGGCCGGGCGGCCCCAGCGCCTGGCGCTCTTCCGGTTGTCGAGTCCGTACCCGGCCGGGGGCTACAGTCCCGCCGACGCTCAGCTGCGTCACCCCGCCGCTCAGGCTGCCGCCGGCTACACCGAGCTGGGCGGCGGAGCCGGCTTCATGGCCACGGCAATGCCACTCGGCCCGGACGACGACCCCGATTTCCTCATGGAGCTTGACCGGCGGATCCGCGAGGACCGCGAGGGCTCATTATCGCTACGGCGCCCTGCTGGCGTGGCGATACTTTCTGGCGTGGCGGACACTGCGGGCACTGCTGGCGTGGCGGGCACTGCTGGCGTGGCGGGCACTGCTGGCGTGGCGGGCACTGCTGGCATGGCGGACCACGCTGGCATGGCGGACCACGCTGGCATGGCGGAGCTCGGGCGAACGTGCACGGATCATGACTCGCGCCCGCCAAATTGCCAGCTGTGCACCTCGATGTCGGCGTAGCGACCTGGGGTCAGGATGGCGCGCGCCTCCTCCGGATCCGGCGCCCGGAGCAGCGCTGCGGTGCCTAGCCAGGTAATGCCGTGGTCGGACAGCAGGGGCCCGTACGACCAGCTCCTCTGCGCCGGATGGCACCGCAACCGTCGTCCGTCAAGGTCGGGCCGCGGGCGATCAT
>DATHPF010000163.1:0-11720 GCA_035484155.1 Streptosporangiaceae bacterium | reverse complement strand
CCTCGCTCGGGGCGCCAGCCGAGCTCGCGGCCGATCCGCTCCGATGAGGCGACAAGCACAGCGGGGTCGCCTGGCCGACGGTCTGTCACCTTGGCCGGGATGTCCAGGCCGGTCACGTCGCGGCATGCCTGGAGTACTTCGAAGTTGGAGTAGCCGGTCCCGCAGCCGAGGTTGTAGATCATGTGCTGACCGGCGCTGCACGCCGCGAGCGCCAGCAGGTGCGCGCTTGCCAGATCGGTCACGTGGATGTAGTCCCTGATGCAGCTGCCGTCCGGGGTCGGGTAGTCGTCGCCGAAAATGCTGACCGGCCCGGCATCGTCACGGGCGATCCGCAGGATGTTCGGGATGAGGTGCGTCTCGACGGTGTGCCGCTCGCCTAGCCAGGCGCCGGCCACGTCGCGGTAGGCGCCCGCGACGTTGAAATAACGCAGGCTGACCGCACCGAACCCGTATATGCGGGCGTACTCGGCCAGCGCCGTGTCGACGGCGAGCTTCGACCCGCCGTAGGGATTGGTGGGTCGCGTCGGCGCTGTCTCCTCGACCGGGACGCGCTCCGGCTCGCCGTACGTCGCCGCCGTGGACGAAAAGACGATGGTCCTGACATCCGCCGCGCGCATCGCCTCGAGCAGGGCCAGCGAGCTTCCGAGGTTGTTGCTCCAGTACATCCCAGGGTCGGCGACGGACTCACCGACCAGGGATTTCGCCGCGAAGTGCAGGACCGCGTCGATCCCGTCAGCCAGCACGCCAGCGGCGCTGTCTCGCAGGTCGCCCTCGACGAACGTGGCGCCCGGCGGCACGGCGTCGGCATGCCCGGTCGACAGGTTGTCCAGCACGGTGACCTCGTGACCAGCGGCGATCAGCCGGGCAGCCACGACGCTGCCGATGTAGCCCGCGCCACCGGTGACGAGAAGTCTCATGGCATCCCCTGTCGAGGTCTGGCCGACCGCCGGCCGTCTCGCCGCTGAGGATACTGGCGCTGGCCGAAGGACGGGTCACCGGCGGTCGCGTGCTAGGCGGGTGCCAAATTAGTAAGGCCAGCCTTATTAGGTTAGGCTTACGGTATGCGCGAGGATCTTGATGTCAGCGAGGACCTTGACGTCAATGACGTGGCCGGTGCGCTCCGGGTCAGCCTGGGGCTGCTCGTCCGGCGGCTACGGCAGATCAAGGCGGAGGGGGAGCTGACCCTGCCGGAAAGCTCGGCGCTGGCCAGGCTCGATCGCGGCGGCCCGACGACCTCGGGCGCGCTGGCGCGGCTCGAGCAGATCAGCCCCCAGTCGATGGGGGCGACGCTGGCGACGCTGGAAGCGCGCGGCCTCCTTGACCGCCAGCCCGACCCCCTAGACGGCCGGCGTGCGGTCGTCACCGTCACCGACGCAGGGCGCGCGGTCCTGCGCAATCGCCGGAACGAGAGCACCGAGCGGTTGGCCAGAGCCCTGTCCGCGAGCTTTTCGCAAGCTGAGCTGCATCAGCTGCTGGTGGCCGCCCCGCTGATCGAGCGACTGGCGCAGACGGTCTGATGCCGCCGGTCAGGAAAAGTGGTACCGGGCCCGGCAGCCCAGTGGTCAGCGACCCAGTGACCGGCGACCGGTACCGGTGGGTCGCGCTGTCGAATACGACGGCTGCCGTATTTATGTCAGCGCTGGATGGGTCGATCGTGATCATCGCCCTGCCCGCGATCTTCCGGGGCATCCACCTGGATCCGCTAGGTCCTGGCAACATCAGCTACCTGCTGTGGATGATCATGGGCTACCGCCTCGTCCAGGCGGTGCTGGTCGTCACTCTGGGCCGTCTTGGCGACATGTTCGGCCGGGTGCGGATCTACAACATGGGCTTCGCGGTCTTTACCGCTGCCTCGATCCTGCTGTCCTTCGACCCGTTCCAGGGCGGTCATGGTGCCCTGTGGCTGATTGGCTGGCGGGTCTTGCAAGCCATCGGCGGGTCCATGCTCACGGCCAACTCGGCCGCGATCCTGACCGACGCATTCCCTGTCGACAAGCGTGGCTTCGCGCTCGGCATCAACCAGGTCGCCGCGATCGCGGGCCAGTTCATCGGCCTGGTCGCCGGCGGCATCCTGGCCACAATCGACTGGCGCGCGGTTTTCTGGGTCAACGTCCCGGTCGGCGTCTTCGGCACCGTCTGGGCATACCGCAAACTCCGTGACAACGGCGAACGCCACCGCGGCCGGATCGACTGGTGGGGCAACGTCACCTTCGCCGCTGGCCTCGGCGCCGTCCTGATCGCGCTCACCAACGGCATCCAGCCCTACGGCCACCACACGATGGGCTGGACTAACCCCGCGGTCTACGGGCTCCTGGCTGGCGGCGTGCTGCTGCTCGTGGCGTTCGGCCTGATCGAGAGCCGGGTTGCCGAGCCGATGTTCCAGCTCAGCCTGTTCCGTATCCGGGCATTTACTGCCGGGAACGTGGCCGGTCTAGCCGTTGCCATCGCTCGCGGCGGACTGCAGTTCATGCTGATCATCTGGCTGCAGGGGATCTGGCTGCCGCTCCATGGCTATGACTTCAGCGATACCCCGCTGTGGGCCGGCATCTTCCTGCTGCCGCTGACCGCCGGACTCCTCATCGCCGGGCCGATCTCCGGAATCCTGTCGGACCGGTACGGTGCGCGCGGCTTCGCCACGGCTGGGATGGTGGTCTTCGGCGGCAGCTTCATCGGCCTGCTGATGCTGCCGGTGAACTTCCCATATTGGGCGTTCGCGCTGCTCACGGCCGCGAACGGAATCGGCGGCGGGCTGTTCGCGGCGCCTAACTCAGCGTCCATCATGAGCAGCGTCCCGGCCAGGTATCGCGGCGCGGCGTCGGGAATGCGGGCGACCTATCAGAACTCCGGCACCGCCCTGTCGATTGGCGTGTTCTTCTCGCTGATGATCGCGGGGCTGGCGGGCACCCTGCCGCAGACGCTCACCCGTGGCCTCCAGCTGCACGGCGTGCCCCACGCGATTGCCCATCAGATCGGGTCCCTGCCGCCTGTGTCGTCGCTGTTCGCGGCGGTGCTCGGCGTCAATCCGGTACAGCACTTGCTGTCCGATGCCGGCGTGCTCGCTACCCTGCCGACCACGAGCCAGGACGCGCTGACCGGCAGGACGTTCTTCCCCTCGCTGATATCGGGCCCGTTCCACCACGGCCTGGTCGTGGTGTTCTTGGTGGCGACCGCACTCGCCGCCGTCGCCGCGGTCGCCTCGCTGCTGCGCGGCGGCCGGTATGTCCACACCGATCCCATCGACCAGACCAAGGAGAAGCCCGTGCCCGGCACTCTTCCGGCCATTGACGCCAAGAAGACCGCTTTGCTCGTCATGGACTATCAGGCGGGCATCCTCGACCGCATCACTGATGCCGATGCGCTCCTCGGGCGCGTCGAGCAGGCCATCGAACTCGTCCGCGCCCGTGGTGGCCAGATCGGCTATGTCCGGGTCGCGTTCGAGGACGCAGACTATGCCGCGATCCCGGCGACCAGCATGATGGGCGCCAGGGTGGCCGGAGCCGGCCGCTCGTTCCATGCCGATTCGCCGTTGACCGCCATCGACGACCGGATCGCCCCGCAGCCCGGTGACGTGGTGGTCCGCAAGACCCGGGTCGGCGCCTTCTCTACCACCGACCTCGATGAGCAGCTGCGGCAGCGCGGCGTCGACACCCTGCTGCTGGCCGGCCTCAGCACGAGCGGAGTCCTGCTGTCCACGGTTCGCGACGCCCACGACCGCGACTACCGCGTCTTTGTTGTCGCCGACCTCAGCGCGGACCCCGAGCCCGAGGTGCATGACTTCCTGACCCAGCGGATCTTCCCCCGGCAGGCGAGCGTGATCACCAGCGCCGACCTGGACGGCCTGCTGGCAGCCAATGGCGTCGCGAAGTCCTAGCCGCGGCGTCCGTCAGCTTCGCTTGCCTCAGTGCTGCAGGGCAGCGCCGCAGGGCAGCGCTGCAGGGCAGCGCCGCAGCGCAGGGCCTTAGCGCAGGGCGTCGACCTCGGCGCGGCGCGGCGGGTCGGCTCCGGGCCGGCTGACGGTGATGCCGGCCACGAGCGAGGCGTCGTCCAGCATGCCGGCGAGAGTCGCCGCGTCGCTCAGCTCAGCAAGGCTCGGCGGAGTCAGGAGACGGCCGCGGGCGAGCGCGTCGAGCAGCCCGCTCATGAACGCATCCCCAGCACCCACCGTGTCGGCGAGCGGCAGGCGGAATGCCGGCCGAGCGACTGGCGGCTGTCCCCGCGTCCACGCGGTGGCGCCGTCCGAACCGGCAGTGATGATCACGACCTCGGCGCCGAGCGCCAGCCAGCGCCGGACCACCGCCTCGCGCGCCTCCGCAGTCTGCGCCCCGTACAGCCAGGTCAGGTCCTCCGAACTGGCCTTGACGACATGGGCGAGGCGGACGGACGCCTCGATCTGGCGGCGTGCACTCGCGGCGTCAGGCAGTAGTGAGGGCCTGATGTTCGGGTCATAGCTGATGAGGATCGAGCCGTCCCTCCGCAGCCTGCTGACGGCGGCGGCGATGGCGGCGGCGCCTGGCGGCAGCCAGGACGCCAGTGACCCGAAATGCACCGCCTGCGCCCCGCCGGGCAGGAACGCCAGTTCATCCGCCGTCCACTGAAAGTCAGCGCCGCGCAGCGAGAACTCGTAGCGCGCCTGACCGCCAGACAGTTCCACTAGCGCGATCGTGCTCGGGTCCGCAGCGTGGGTGACGTGCCGCAGATCCACCCCAGAGCGCTCCAGATGGCGGCGCAGCACGGTGCCGATCGGATCATCGGACAGCCTGCCCGCAAACGCCGTCGGCTGCCCGAGCCGGGCCAGCCCGATCGCCACGTTCATCGGGCTGCCGCCAGGGCGGGCGACGCTGGCGCCGTCGTCGGCCGGGGCAGCCAGGTCGATGAGGGCCTCGCCGACAACCGCGAACGTCGGGGCCGGACGGTCGGACACAGGCGCAGGCTACCGAACACCGCGCGGCCGACGGTAGCTTCTGGGAATGGCGCTCCGACTGCGGGCTGCGACCCTGCGCGACCTCGGCGGGGCTGTCGCCGTCCCCGGCTACGACCGCCGTCAGGTGCGCGTCGGCATCGTGCATTTTGGCGCTGGCGCCTTCCACCGCTCCCATCAGGCGATGTACATCGACCGCCTGATGGCGGCCGGCCGGGCGCTGGACTGGGGGATCTGCGCAGTCGACGTGCTGGCCGCCGAACGGCCGAAGGCCAGCGTGTTCGCAGCGCAGGACGGTCTGTACACGCTGATGGTCAAGCATGCCGACGGCACCGTCGAGCCACGCGTGATCGGCTCGCTTGCGGAGTACCTATTCGCGCCCGACGCGCCCGGCCGGGTGCTGGACCGGCTTGCGGATCCGCGCACCCGAATCGTCACGCTGACAATCACTGAGGGCGGTTACAACGTCCGGCCCGCCACTGGCGAGTTTGATGACAGCAACGCGGCCGTCCAGCGCGACCTGAGCGCTGACGGCACGCCGGAGACCGTGTTCGGGTTCGTGACCGAGGCGCTGCGCCGGCGCCGGGCCGCTGGCATAGCCCCGTTCACGGTCGCTTCGTGCGACAACATCCAGGGCAACGGGGACATGGCGCGGGCGATGTTCGCCGCGTTCGCCGACTTGAAGGAGCCAGGCCTCGGAGCATGGCTGCGCGCGGAAGTCTCGTTCCCGAACTCGATGGTCGACCGCATCACGCCGGTCACGACGGCGGCGGACGTCGACCGGCTGCGGACTGAGTTCGGCATCGATGACAGGTGGCCAGTCGTTTGTGAGCCGTTCGCGCAGTGGGTCCTGCAGGACAGCTTCCCGGCCGGCCGGCCGCCGCTGGAGGAGTGCGGCGTTCAGCTGGTCGCCGATGTCACGCCGTATGAACTGATGAAGCTCCGGCTGCTGAACTGCAGCCATCAGGCCCTGGGGTATGCCGGCTATCTGGCCGGTTACCGGTACGTGCACGAGGCCGCTGCGGACCCGGTCTTCGCGGACTTCCTGACCGGCTATATGCAGCTCGAGGGGCGGCCAACGTTGCCGGACGTGCCGGGTGTCGACCTCGACGTCTACGTCGCCACGCTGCTCGATCGATTCGGCAACCCGGCCGTCCGCGACACGCTGGCCCGGCTTTGCGCGGCTAGCTCGGACCGCATCCCGACGTGGCTCGTGCCCGTGATCCGCCGCAACCTGGCCGCCGGGAGCCCGGTCGTGCGCTCGGCCGCTGTCGTCGCCAGCTGGGCTCGGTACGCCGAGGGTGTCGACGAGCAAGGGCAGCCGGTCGACGTCGTGGACGCGCTGCGCGAGGAACTGATGGCGAGGGCGCGCCGGCAGCGCGACGAGCCGCTCAGCTTCGTCGCGAATGCGCACCTGTTCGGTGACCTGGCCGAGCACGGCACGTTTACCGAGGACTACCTCCGCGCCCTGGATGCTTTCCACCGTCTCGGCGCGCGCGCCACGCTCGAGCAGATCAACGCCCGGTGACAGGCGCGGCTCGCACGTTTACCAGATCGACATCGCCGCCCGCGGAACCGTAGTCTCCCCGCATGCCCGCGTTCGTGAAGCGCCGGAGCTTGCCGGCGCCCGGCTCCATTCCGCACACGCTCGATATCTTCCGCTCCGAGGTCCGGTTCTACCGCGACGTCGCGGCAGAAGCGGGCGTGCGGGTCCCGGCTTGCTATGCCGCCGAGATCACCGATGGCGGGACGCTGCTGATTCTGGAGGACCTGTCGTCCTGGCGGGCTGGCGCCGATCCTGAGGCCGCCGCGCGGTTGCTGGCGGCAATGCACGCCCGCTGGTCGGGCCGCGCGCCATTGCGCTGGCCTTGGCTGCGGCCCGTGGGCGCGGCCGCTGACCAGGTAGAGGCGTTGTACGGGGACACCTGGCCGGCGCTGGCGGCCAGGCAGGACCTCACGCTTCCGGTGCGGGACCTGGCCGCGCGCCTGGTCGGCAACGTAGCCGCCAGTGAAGGCGCGCTCGGACGCGCCGGCCCGCTGACGCTGGCGCACGGCGACGCGTCGCTAGCCAACATGAGGACCAGCCCCGCGGCTGAGATCGCGTTGCTGGACTGGGAAGACGTGTCGGCTGCGCCTGGGATCGCGGACCTGGCCTGGCTGCTGGTGTCGTCAGTGGAGCCCGCACGCTGGCCAGGGGTGATCACGGCCTACGGCACGGCTGCCGGGCTCGGCGACGTGCTGCCCGCCGCCGCTGTGCAGGGACTCTTGGAACTGTCGGACACGCCGGACGGCTCAGCGGAAGGGTCAGCGTGGCTGGCGCGCCTCACCGCTGCGCAGCTGTATCTCTCCGCATGACGCGACGTGACTCCGGTCAAACAGGGCTCCGGTCCTACGGGGCGCCCGCCTCCTTGGCGAAGCCAGGCGGGACGGTCGCTGTCGCTGTGGCCAGGTTGGCCGCGGTGGGAGCCAGGAAGCCGAAGCGCAGCGTGATGGTCTCGCCGCCGGGAGTCAGGGCGACCATCCGCATCGGCAGATAGGTCCTGGCACTGAGCCAGTAGGTTTCGTTGCCGCCAGGCTGAGCGATCCTGATGGCGCGCTGCCCGTCTAGCTCACCCCGCCCCGCGATCTGCCAGACGCCCGCCTGCAGGCAGGCCTGCACCTGTGCGCTTCCCGCGAACCAGGCCGCGGACGTCACGACATTCGCAGTCCACCACTGCTTCAGCGGGTAGGAGACCCAAGTGGCCCGGCTGCGCACAAAATGCTCGGGGCCGCCAATCGGATGCTGACCGCTGGTAGCGGGGACGGTGAACATCGCGCAGTTGTCCTGTGAAGGCACAAACTTGCTGCTAGCGGGAGCGTCGTAGGTGTATTCGAAGTCGTTCGTCGGCTTCCCATCCGAGCCGAAGGTCAGCCTCCGATAGCGCTGTGCGTGGCCGGCTGTCGGATGCACGGGGGACAGCCATATCTGGGTTAGCCCGTCCGCAGCCCCGCCGCCCGTTACCTGCTTGCTGATCTCGACGATGTCGCCAGCGTGAGTGTCAAACGCGGCCAGGATGGCGTCGGTGAGGGAGACGGTATGCGACGGGGTTTCCGCCGAGACGCCAGCCGGGCGCGGGGGTGGCGTCACGCTGAAAGCTATGGCGGTTGCCGCGGCTGCGACCGCGGCTGTCGTCGCGGTTAGCCAGGCAAGACGCCGGGATCCGGGAATCCGGTCGCGCAGTCCAGCGCCTTTACGCTGCCCTGCGGAAGCGGTCAGGATCCTCGCAGCAGCGCGCTCGAGCACGTCCGGATCGGCGGGCTCGACGTGACCCAGCTGTTCTAGCAGGTCAAGCGGGTCCACTTCACACCTCCTGGGCTTGCGACGTGGCGAGAAACGCGGGGTCATCGGCGAGCAGGCGACGGATCGACGTACGGGCGCGGTGCAGCCGGCTGCGCGCCGTGCCCTGCGGGATGCCGAGGGCCACCGCGACCTCGGCCGGCGCCAGGCCCTCCCAGCTCACCAGGAGCAGCACGGCACGGTCGCCGGGCGGTAGCACAGCGAGGGCACGGCGAAGGGCGGTGATCCGCGCTGCCGCGTCGATCCGGGCGTCCACGTCGGGCCACGGATCGGAGCTGCCCGCGTGTTCCTGCGGTGCCGTCCGGCCGATCCGCCGCCAGTGCGCTCGCAGAACGTTGCGAGCGATCCCGTACAGCCACGGCCGTGCGTCAGGCCACCTGCCGTCATACGAGGCCCTGGCCTCGAACGCGCGCAGCCATACCTCACTGAGCAGATCATCGGCGTCCTGGCGGCCGCTGCGCCGGGCCAGATAGGCATGGACTGCTTGATCGTGACGATGCAGCAGCTCCGCGAACGCAGCGGCGTCTCCCGCCACGGCCCGGCCCACCAGAGCGGCATCGCTTTCGTGCATCAGACGTCGCCCTCCTCTACGGTCGGCAACCGGTTATTGCCGCAACGACGAGGAGCGTTCGCAGGGCGCGATGCCGGGTCACATTGGCGTTCGTTTCCAGATGGTCAGCTGCGGCGGGACCCCAGGATCGGGATCGAGTGCCCTGACTGGCGCCGCGGCAACCTTAGTGAAGGTTTCGTGCAGGCCGTCCAGCCGAGCGGTGCGAGAGCCCCCGTCCCCGATGTAAGCGACGGTGTCCCCGCGGTAGTACGTCAGGCAGTCACCCAGCGACGAGAACAGCGGCGGCCAGCAGAGAAAGAGGCCACGGTCAGCGTAACCGGGCAACACGGTCTGATCACCCGGCTCCACGTGGGTCCACGGCTGGCTAGGCGAGTGGTACCTGTTGGTGCGCTCCCCATCCAGGGGCGCCTGGTCGAAGGCGACAATGTCCACGCCGATCAAGCGCAGCCGGTGCGCCCAGTAGCCGGTGCCGGCTCCGATCTCAACTAGTGGTCCCAGCCCGGCGAGCATTGCCAGCGTCGAGTCACTGGGAAAGACATACGCGTAGCGCTGAGCGAGAGTCAGCAGCGCGTCCTCGGCGTCGACAGCCGGATCAGGAAGACAGCCGTGGCCGAGCTTCTCAAGCGAGCGGCTGAACTGGTCGTCTGGCATGTATGCCTCCAGGCCGGCGATTGTAGCTAGCCTGAATCGACTGGCGTCAGTACCGAATGGGGGAGCGCTGCCCGTACCCGGCGTCGGTGTCGTCAGCCGCATCGGGCTCGCCGGAACCATAGGAAGACAGACCGAAGAGATAAGCGAAGGCCGTGACCGCGAACAGGGCCGCGAATTGCCAGGCGTCAGACCTCTTGACCGCCAGCGTAATCAGCAGGCCGCTATACGCAGCGATCATGGCGACAACCCCGGCCAGCGCCCGCGCCTTCAGACCGACAAGCTTTTGCCGTTCATCGCCCCGGGAGCCCAGCAGCGCCGCGTCGTCGCTGTCGTTCCCGGCCAACACGTACCAGCCCACTGCATTGCCAAGGGCGACGATCGCGATGACGATCGCGAGCCACCGTGCATGGCCGCCGCCGATAGCCCAGGCGCCAGCGAGCCCGAGCCCGGCAATCCCTCTCAGCAGCGGTTTGCGCAGCCGAGGGCGAATGAACTTCATCACGCGCCTGCCTCCTCGCCTTCCGGGTCAAACATCTTGTCGACCGTCATGTCAAAGAACCGCGCGATCGCGAACGCCAGCGGCAGCGAGGGCAGGTATCGGCCGCTCTCGATCGACATGACGGTCTGCCGTGACACTGCAAGGGCGTCCGCTAACGCGAGCTGGGACATCTCCCGCTGGATGCGCCGCTCCCGGATCTGATTCCGCATGATGTCAAGGTAGCTTTACCTCCACCTAATGTCAAGCGACCTTTACCAGCGTGACGGCGGGACAGTGGTGGTCCTGTGAGAACCGCCCCTCAATGATGGGTGACCATTACCAGCACGAGGATGACCACCACCGCGCCGAGGACCACGCCCATGATGATCACCCCGGCATTGGTAAGGCCAGTCAGGTGCAACCGCTCTGCTCGCACTTCGGCGCGCTTTTCCTGCTCGCGCTCGGCCTTACTCGTCCTCGGTGGCGGCCCCGGTGGCGGTGGAACGCGCGGGCCGCGCCCGGGTATGCGCGTGAACGGCCGCCACTTCGGCCCGCCGAACCGCCAGTTCCATGACAAGTTACTCGGGCTATACGGGTCGTCCGGGTCATCCATTGGCACCTCGCGGGTGAACGCCTGCTTAGCTCCGAGTATGGGCCAGTCAGACAGCAGAAGGCCACGCAGCGGACACCCTGGCCAGCAGCTTCCCCTATATCAGTGGGCTCAGCTGCTAACACCTGGCCTTGCGGACGATCCGCCCGACGGCCCGGAGTCCGCTGGTGCACCCCTCACTGCCGCCGGGATCGTCACTCAGCGGCCGGAGATGCGGCCAGGCCCCTGCGGATCAGCTCCACCAGGGGCTGTCCGCTCCTGCGGACGGCAGCTGCGGTCGCGCCATCCAGGTAAACGCTGGTCTTCTTTGGTGCGATCTCGGCATCAGGGGCGAGTAGGGATAGGGCTTCGATGTGCGTGTTCGTTTCGCCGACCAGTGCCCCGTAAGGAGCGAGCGCTGCCCACTTTTCCTGTCCCGCTTCCAGCCTGACGGTGTATCCCACGAACTTGCGGTTGTGCCAGATCACGTGAACTCTGGCGGGCCGTTCGCTCCCGACTGGGACCCGCTTTACTTCGTGCGGCTGCGGCGTCATTGGCATGTCTGCTCCTGGCTTCTGGCTTGCCTCCTCGAGGAAGTATACCGTGAGTAGCGGTATACCGCAGACAAGGCGGCGCTCTACGCCGGCCCAATTCGGGATGCGGGCATCAGCTGTCGCCAGCCCTGTCGGCTTCGTCCTCTAGATATACGAGCCCATTGCCGTCCGGATCGGCGAAAAAGAACATCGGCGGGGCGCCGTTCAGGTGCACGACCTCGTCGTTGTGCAGCCTCGCGCCCGCCTCCCGAAGCCGGGCGTAGGCGGTCTCGGCGTTGGTCGTGCCCAACCGTACGGCCATCGGGATTTCGCTGCCCGGGGGCAGGAGCACCAGGCCGACGCTCGACCCAGGGGGCACCACTTCCACCAGCCTGGCCCCGGGCCACACCTCGATGTCGGTGCGCAGCTCGCAGCCGAGCACCTCTGTGTAAAACTCCAGTGCCCGGTCCTGATCCGCCACCGGGATCGAGACGCTCTGGACTCTCGTCGTCATAGTCATGCTCGCTCATCTCCTGTGCGTCGGGCGCATTTTGCGGGCGGCCGCTCGCCCCTGCTACGAACTGCTCAGATCCGATCCGACACCGCATCGCCGACTTCTTTCAAGGACTTCCTGGTATGCCAG
>DATHPF010000162.1:0-3456 GCA_035484155.1 Streptosporangiaceae bacterium | reverse complement strand
CGTGCCGATCTCCTCGCCTGGCTCACGCACTGACCGCCGCCAGGTGCGGTCCGAGACCCTTGTCCTCACCGACGCGACCCGGACGCTGGTTCTCACCAGCGTGAACGCAGTGGTGGGCGAGTGCGATGCGCGCCGTCCTGGCGCGGGGGACGAGAACTGATCAGCAATGGCCAGCCTCATGGGCCCGTACTCCGGGGGACTCATGATGATTTCTCCTTTGTCTTCGCAGCGAGGACGCGATTCTAGGCCCGGCCACAAAGGCCGCGAATCGCCCGAAAACAACCAGGCTCGAGGATGGAGCTCGTTGCAGCCGGCCACACCGCCCTCGCCGGACCAGGGCCCGGCCAGTATTGGGACCGTTCGTCAGTGGATAGCTCTGACGAACGGTCCCAATAATCAAGGCCGGCCATCAACTGCCCGGTTCGTCCTGTATGCGAGGGCGGGGCTGCGCGGACGCGGACCACACGCTGGGCGAATCGTTCCCGGGCCAGCGCAGTCCGATGCCTACATGCAAGGTGATGCCGGCGCCTGGGAAACCGAGCGCGGCCGGCCGGTCATCTCGCTATCGGGTGTGCTTCTTGGCGTGGCACTGCGCGATCAGGCCGCAGATGCGCAAGCAGGTGCTCGACGGCGATCGGCAACTCGCGGGCCCGGTATCCAGTCGCGTGGTACACCGCGTTGGCGATCGCGGCCGCGGATCCCACTTGCCCGATCTCGCCGACGCCCTTGACGCCGAGCGGGCTGACGACGTCGTCCTGGACTTCGATCAGCTCGACATCCACGTCAGGTGCGTCGGCATTGACAGGAACGAGGTAATCGCCCAGGCTCGCGTTCGCCCACCGGCCCAGGGTCGTGTCCATGTGAGTGCCCTCGAGCAGGGCCTGGCTCATGCCCCACAGCATGCCGCCCATGAGCTGGCTGCGCGCCGTCCTCGGATTAAGGACCCGGCCCGGTGCGAAGGCCCCGGTCAGGTGCCGGACCCGGATGATGCCGAGGTCGGCGTCCACCGCGACCCTGGCAAACTGCGCGCCGAACGTGAGCAGGCCGTAGGGGGTGTCCAGCGGCGGAGGGTCCCAGCTGCCGATGGCCTCGGCGTCATTCATGAAATGACGCTGCATCAGGCTGCTGTAGGTCTCGCCGACGCTGGCGTCGCCAGCCAGCGTCATCCGTCCGCCTGCTACGGCGACCCTGCTTGCGTCGACGCCGTGCAGCGGTGACTGGCTGTCGCTCACAGCCAGCGAGATCAGCTGATCGCGCAGCGCGATGGCAGCGTTATGCACGGCGGCGCTGACCATCATCGCGCCGTTCGAGCCCACGGGCGACCCGGCGGTCGGCAGGTCAGTGTCGCCGAACTCGAATCGCACATGCTGCAGGTCGATGCCGAGGCCGTCAGCCGCGACCTGAGTCATCACGGTCGACATCCCCGTCCCGAACTCTTGCGTGGCGGTCTGCATGATGGCGGTGCCGTCCGCGTACAGGTGCGCCCGGGCGCGCTGGGTATGCATGAAGAACGCGACCGGATACCCGGCCGTCGCCATCCCGGTGCCGATCAGCCAGTTCCCGTCGCGCTCCGAGCGCGGCTGCGGGTTACGCCCTTCCCAGCCGAACCTGCGGGCGCCGCGCTCGTAGCATTCCCGCAGCCCGTGACTGGACCACGGGTTGCCAGTATCGGGATCAACATCGGTCATGTTGCGGAGCCGCAGCTCAATCGGGTCCATGCCGAGCTCGCTGGCCAGCTCGTCCATCGCACATTCGAGGGTGAACACCCCGAGCGCCTCGCCGGGCCCGCGGGTGAACGTGGGCGTCATGGTGTTGCCGCGCACGAGGCGGTGCACGCCCTCGAAGCTTGGGCAGGCATACAGCTGAGATGCGACGCCGAAGGCCGGCTCGGCCCAGTCATCGAACGGTGAGGTGACGGAGATCTTGTGATGGCGGATCGCCGTGAGCTGGCCGTCGCGGGTTGCGCCGAGCTGGATCTGCTGTTCCTGCTCCTCGCGGTGCCCGCAGGAGGTGAACATCTGGCCGCGGGGCAGCGCGAGCCTGACCGGACGCCGGACATACTGAGCGGCCAGCGCCGTGAGAGTCACGTGCGGCCAGACCATCGCCTTGCAGCCGAAAGCCCCGCCGACGAACTGCGTCAGTACCCGGACCTTCGACGGTGACATGCCGAGCTGCGCGGCAACTGTCAGCTGTACGGCCTTGATGCCCTGGCAGGAGTCATACAGGGTCAGCTGGTCACCGTCCCAGACTGCCGTCGTCGTCAGCGCCTCGATGGGGTTGTGGTGGTTGGCGGCGAACCGGAACTCCGCATCGATGCGGAGCCCTGCCGACGCCAGCCCGTCCTCGACGTTCCCGCGCTGCATCTGCCCGGGGACGAAGCCACCGAAGATTTTCTCCGGGATGTAGGCCTCAGCGCGGCCCTGGTCAACCGTGGTCACGGACGGCGTCTCGGCGTAGCTGACCTGTACCAGCGTCGCGGCGTGCTGGGCCCGCTCGAGGCTGTCGGCAACCACGATCACGACCGGCTGGCCGGCATAGTGAATCAGGTCATCCTGCATCGGGAAGAACGTCTCGCCGGGCGCCGGGCCGCCCATCAGCGACGGGATCAGCGGCACCTGATTCACCTTGGGCAGGTTGCGGTAACTCAGGACACCGGCAACGCCCTCGGCGCGTTCCGCCTGCGCGGTATCAATCGCGGTGATCCGCCCGCTCGCGACTGCGGCGCCGACGATCTCGGCGTAGGCCAGGTCGGGCAGCGTGATCTCGCCTGAGTAACGCGCAGCGCCGGTGACCTTCGCCGGGCCGTCGACGCGGCTGACGTCCTGCCCGATAACCCCGCTCATCGCGCGTCTCCGGTTGCGACAGTCGTCAGCGCCCGGACGATCGCCCGCTCCGCGAGCTCGACCTTGAACGCGTTCAGCGGTCTCGGTGTGGCCAGGGCGAGCTCCTGGCTGGCTGCCTCGGCGAAGCTGGCCTCCGTGGTCGGCTTTCCGAGCAGGCTCCGCTCGGCGCGCCGTGCGCGCCAGGGCTTGGTGCCGACGCCGCCGAGTGCCAGGCGGATTTCGGCGATGGCGCCGTCCTGGATGCGGACCGCGGCCGCGACCGATACGAGCGCGAACTCATATGACTCGCGGTCGCGGAATTTCAGGTAAATGGACTGGCGGGCGACTGGAGCCGCGGGTACCTCGATCGCGGTGATCAGCTCGCCGTGCTCCAGCGGATGCTCACGCTCCGGGGTGTCGCCGGGGAGCAGGAAGAACTCGTCAATCGGGATGGCCCGCTCGCCGTCCGCCCGGCGCGTGTGCACGACCGCATCCAGGGCGACCAGCGCGACGGCGACATCCGATGGGTGCGTGGCGATGCACTTGTCGCTGGTGCCGAGGATGGCGTGCCCGCGGTTAAAGCCGACGAGGGCCGCACAGCCGCTGCCTGGATCGCGCTTGTTGCACGGCGACG
>DATHPF010000161.1:0-31067 GCA_035484155.1 Streptosporangiaceae bacterium | reverse complement strand
GAAGCACTCATCTAGTTCCTTGCCCGATTTGCCGGTCTTGAGCGCATTGGCAAGATCACGACAGGCAGCGCGAACGTCATGGTTGGAACCCTGCTGCGGCTGTATCAGCAGCAGATGGGCAGCCATGACGTTCGTGGCCGGATCGCGAACTGCTTGTCCGCTGTCCGCGCAGACGGAATAGAACATTTCGGACCTTTCGCGGGTCCTCTGCCGGGCCGGGATCCCTGCCACGGGGGAGCAGGGATCCCGGTCGCCCTGGCAGGCTGCGATCCGCGACGGGGGAGTTCACGAACCGCATTGGCCGGGGCCGGGGTTAAGCGATTGACTCTTCTACGGCAATGGCACGAAGCCGCCGCAGCGCGCGGTGCTGCGCGACGCGGACTGCACCGGCAGACATGCCGAGGGCATCACCGGTCTCCTCGGCCGACAGCCCGGACAGGACCCGGAGCACGAGCAGCTGGCGCTGATTCACCGGCAGCCTGGCCAGCAACGCCCGCGCCCGCTCCGCCTCGAGGTAGGCGACCGCTGTCTCCTCAGGCCCCGGCCGATCATCCGGGCTGTCAGGCAGGTCCTCAGTCGGGATGGCCAGCCGCGCGGCCGACCGCATCGCATCGGCCACTTTGTGCGAGGCGATGCCAAAAACGAATGACGCGAACGGGCGGCCCATGTCTTGATACCTCGGTAGTGCGGACAGAACGGCTATGCAGACCTCCTGCGCCACGTCATCGGCGGCGTGATAATGCCCGGAAATGTGACCGAGCCGTGACCGGCAATAGCGCAAGACCATTGGCCTGATCTGTCGCAGCAAAGTATCTATTGCGGCGGGCTGACCACGTACGGCCAGCTCGGCCAGCATGCCCATATTGCCATTCCTGGTCCCGTCTAGCTGCGATTCCACCTGGCCCCCTGACTCAGTGGCGGTCCCACGTAATCGTCTGTACAGAACCGTGATTCCCCATGCACTGAGTAAAGGCAACATCAAAATAGGCAACAGAAAGGTCACAGTAAGGCGACACGCCGATACCTAGGTAAAGCCATCACCAGCAGTAGTTGTGCAATTACTCAGGGTTTTAGCGGGCGTCCTTTAAATAAGCCTGTAAGGACAGAAGTAATGTGCTGGCTAGCAATGAGATGCCTAGTGCTTACAATATCGGCCATATCATGATGTGCCGGGTGCAGCTTGACTCAGGCTGTCGCCAGGTCGCCGGCGTCGCCAACGTTGCCGGCTGCGCCGGTGCCCGCCGAAGTCTCGAGTGCGCCGAGGACGTCAGCCAGGCCCAGCTCGGCCGCGCTGCTCAGGACGAGCTCGGCGGCGGCGAAGCGCCGGACGTCGGCGTGCTTACCGGGGATCGCCACGCAGCGCAGCCCGACCTGCTGCGCTGCCGCCACGCCGTGCGCAGCGTCCTCGACCGCGACGGCATGGTCAGCGGCGAGGCCAAGCCGGCTGAGCGCGAGCGCGTAGACGGCCGGATCGGGCTTCGGCGCGGCGACCTCGTCGCCGCCCGCGATGACCTCGAACTCTTCGAGGTAGCCGGTGCGGGCGAGGAAGCCCCGCACCCAGGCACGCGGGGAACTGCTCGCGATCGCCAGTCGCAGGCCCATAGCGAGCGCCTGGTCAAGCCAGCGGCCGATGCCCGGCAGCAAGCCGAGCTCGGCGTTCAGGCGATCGCGGAAGGCGACCCGCCGCTCGTGACTGGCCTGCCGGTCGTAACCGGCGCCAGCCGCGCGAGCCAGGTCCGCGTAACGCGCCGCGGTGACGTCCCCGCCGTGATCGGCAAAGAACGTCGTCGTGTCGAGCTCCAGGCCGTGCTGCCGCCACTCGAACTGCCAGCTCGCGAGCATCGTGCCCTCGGTATCCATGAGCAGCCCGTCGAAGTCGAAGATGACTGCCTGGATTGTCACGTGCTCAGTATGCGGGGCGCGCGCCGTGGGCACGACCTGATAACGGCCGAGCCCCGCTGCCGCGCCGTCAGGCGCGGCAGCGGGGCTCGGACCGAGTTACAGACTCGGCACGCCGCGATCCGCAGGATCAGTGCTGGTGGCCGTGTCCGTGCCCGTTGGCAGCCGCCTGCTCGGGCTCGGGCTTCTCGCTGACAAGCACCTCAGTGGTGAGGAGCATGCCGGCGATCGACGCGGCGTTCTGCACAGCCGACCGCGTCACCTTGACCGGGTCGATGACGCCCTGGGCCATCAGGTCGCCGTACTCGCCAGTCGCGGCGTTATAGCCGTGACCGACCGGCAGTTCGGCGATGCGGGCGACAACCACGCCGCCCTCGACGCCGGCGTTCTCGGCAATCCACCGCGCCGGAGCCAGCAGAGCGCGCCGGACGATCTGGACGCCAGTCGCCTCGTCGCCCTTCTTGCCGAGGTCGCCAAGCTGGCCGGCCACGTGGACGAGCGCCGAACCGCCGCCGGGGATAATGCCTTCCTCGATGGCAGCCCTGGTCGCCGAGATGGCGTCCTCGAGCCGGTGCTTCTTTTCCTTCAGCTCGACTTCGGTGGCAGCGCCTGCGCGCAGCACGGCAACGCCGCCCGCGAGCTTCGCCACGCGCTCCTGGAGCTTCTCCTTGTCCCAGTCCGAGTCGGTGTTCTCGATCTCGGCCCGAAGCTGCCGGATCCGGTCCTGGACCGCGTCCTGCTCACCAGCGCCGTCGATGATCGTCGTGTTGTCCTTGGTGACCACCGCGCGGCGGGCCTGGCCGAGCACGTCGAGGCCGACCTGGTCCAGCTTGAGGCCTACCTCCTCGCTCACGACCTGGGCGCCGGTCAGCACGGCCATGTCCTCGAGCATCGCCTTGCGGCGGTCGCCGAATCCTGGCGCCTTCACCGCGACCACGTTGAGCAGGCCGCGGATCTTGTTGACCACGAGCGTGGACAGCGCCTCGCCGTCCACGTCCTCGGCGATCACCAGGAGCGGCTTCTTGGTCTGGGCGATCTTTTCCAGCAGCGGCAGGAAGTCCGCCATCGAGGAGATCTTGCTCCCGGTGAGGAGGATGTAGGCGTCCTCCAGGACGGCCTCCATCCGCTCCGGGTCGGTGACGAAGTACGCCGAGATGTAGCCCTTGTCGAACTGCATGCCCTCGGTGAACTCGAGCTCGATGCCCATCGTCGGGGCTTCCTCGACCGTGATGACGCCGTCCTTGCCGACCTTGTCGAAGGCCTCGGCGATCACCTCGCCGATCTTGGCGTCCTGGGCGGAGATCGTCGCCACGTTCGCGACCTCACTCCGCTCCTCGACGTCGCGTGCTGACTTCATCAGCGCCTCGGCGACGGCGGCCGACGCGGCGTCGACACCTCGCTTGAGCGCAATCGGGTTGGCGCCAGCCGCCACGCTGCGCAGGCCCTCGGCGACCATTGCCTGGGCGAGCACTGTCGCGGTTGTGGTGCCGTCACCGGCTACGTCGTTGGTCTTGGTCGCGACCTCCTTGGCGAGCTGCGCGCCAAGGTTCTCGGTCGGGTCCTCCAGCTCGATCTCGCGCGCGACGGTTACTCCGTCGTTGGTGATAGTGGGCGCGCCCCACTTCTTGTCGATTACGACGTTGCGGCCCTTCGGGCCGAGCGTCACCTTGACGGCGTCTGCAAGGTGGTTCACGCCGCGCTCGAGAGCGCGCCGGGCATCCTCATCGAATACTAGGCTCTTGGCCATCTGGTACCCCAGTGTCTTTCTATGCAGGTTTTGTCCTGCGGATGTAGGTAAACCGTGGCTTTCACGCCACCGCCCCGGACCGGGCCGCGGATCGCCAGAGTTGCCTCCGCGAGCCGCGAGCCGAGCCGGGGCGGTGCCGGGCAGGCAGCTGCCAGCCCGGCGCGGGCCAGGCCCGCGCGCGAAAATCCGCTCGCTACTTCTCGATAATGGCGAGTACGTCACGGGCAGAGAGCACCAGGTACTCCTCGCCGTGGTACTTCACTTCGGTGCCGCCGTACTTGCTGTACAGCACGACGTCGCCGACCTTGACGTCCAACGGGACGCGCTTGGCACCGGCGTCGTCGAAACGGCCGGGACCGACAGCCAGGACCTCGCCCTCCTGGGGCTTCTCCTTGGCGGTGTCGGGAATTACCAGACCTGATGCGGTGGTCTGCTCGGCTTCGAGCGGGCGCACCACGATCCGGTCTTCGAGCGGCTTGAGAACAACCTTGGTGGCGGTCGTCACGATCTGACCTCCCCCTCCGGAAAGGGCTAGCTGAATTAGAGAGTCGACCATGTCGGCCTGCCGTCGCGGGTGTCAGACCAACCTTGTCGCGTTAGCACTCTACCCTAGTGAGTGCCAGTCACGCACACTAGCCCGCCCATTGCGAGCACGTCAACACGGCGGGTATAGGCCAGGTTAAGCGGCGGTAATCGCTGTCACCGGCAGCGAGGAGTCGGCCGGGAACTCCAGCGGCGACGGCGGCACCCCGCGCGCCACGAGCTCCGCGCCAAGCGCCGCCACCATCGCGCCATTGTCGGTGCACAGACCCGGCCGCGGCACGCGCAGCTGCAGCCCGGCCGCCTCGCAGCGTTCGGCTGCCAGCGCGCGCAGTCTGGAGTTGGCCGCAACGCCGCCGCCGATGACCAGGTGAGAGACGCCGTGTGCCCGGCAGGCATCGACCGCCTTCCTGGTCAGGACGTCAGCGACGGCCTCGGAGAACGACGCTGCCACATCGGCCAGCGGGACCGGCTCGCCGGCCGCGTCCCGTGCCTCGACCCACCGGGCTACCGCGGTCTTCAGGCCGGAAAAGGAGAAATCGCTGGTGCCATCGGAGTACTTGCTGCGGGGAAAGGCGATGGCGGCCCCGTTCCCTTCCGTAGCCGCCCGGTCGATGTGCGGCCCGCCAGGGAACGGCAACCCCAGCACCCTGGCCACCTTGTCGAAGGCCTCCCCCGCGGCGTCGTCGATGGTCGATCCCAGCGGGACGACCTCGGTGGCCACATCAGGCACGAGCAGCAGCGAGGAGTGTCCGCCCGACACCAGCAGCGCGATGGTCGGCGCGGGCAGCGGGCCATGCTCGAGCTGGTCGACGGCCACGTGCGCAGCGAGGTGGTTGACGCCGTAGACGGGCTTGCCGGTGGCCAGCGCGTAGGCCTTCGCCGCGCACACGCCGACCAGCAGCGCGCCGGCCAGACCCGGCCCCGCCGTGACGGCGATGGCGTCGACCTCGGACAGGCGCACGCCTGCCTTGGCCAGCGCCCGGTCCACGGTCGGCACCATGGCCTCCAGGTGCGCGCGGCTGGCGACCTCCGGCACGACACCGCCGAATCGCGCGTGCTCGTCCACGCTGGAGGCCACCGCGTCGGCGAGCAGCTCATGGCCGCGCACCAGGCCGACGCCGGTCTCGTCGCAGGACGTCTCGATGCCGAGGATCAGCGGTGCGGTCACGATGCCTCAGTCCCCCCGCTAGCCTGCTGACGGAGATCGAGGCGCATCACGATGGCGTCGGTCCCGGACGGCTGATAGTAGGCGCGCCTGATGCCGACATCGGTGAAGCCGCGCCAGCGATACAGCCGCTGCGCGCGCGTGTTGTCCGCCCTGACCTCCAGGAACACCTCGGTGCAGCCGCGGCTCCTTGCCTCGGCGAGCAAGCGGTCGAGCAGGGCCGTGCCGATGCCCTGCCCCCAGCGTCCTGTCGCGACCGCGATCGTCAGCACGTCGCCCTGGCCGCCAGCCGCCAGCAGCCCCGCGTAGCCGACGATCTTGCCGTCGTCTTCAGCGACCAGGTAGTACCGGCTGGCCGGCTGCTGCCCCAGCTCGCCCGCCAGCATCTGCCGCGACCAGGCCTCCTCGCCGAACAGGTCCAGCTCCAGCCCGAGCACGCTGTCCAGGTCCGCCGTCGTCATCGGACGGAACTCCACCTGCGTCACGGCGTCACCCGCTTGGGCTTGCCCGGTTCCCTGGCGTCGGGCCTGCGCAGATAGAGCGGCTCAGGCGGGCGCGGCGGCTCGCCTGCGCTCGCGCGCGCCGCGGCCAGGTCGGCGAGGGTGGCCGCGGCCGGGTAACGCGGGCCTATCGGGCGGGTGGCCAGCTCCGGATAGAGCACGGCGCCTTCGCCCGCCACCGGCAGGCCCGGCGGCAGGTCGGTCGGCCGGCTAACGAGCGGACCATCGGCGCGGTGCCCTGTCGAGGTGTAGCGGGCCCAGTAAACCTCGCGTCGGCGCGCGTCCGTGGCCACCAGGAAATCAGACCCGTCAGCGGCAGCCCGGGCGTCAGCGGCGATCACGTCGAGTGAGCAGATCCCGTCGGCCGGAATCTGCAGCGCGCTGGCGAGCACCCGGGCCGTGACCAGGCCGGCTCGCAGCCCGGTGTACGGACCGGGCCCGGTGCCGACGGCGACGCCGGTCAGGTCGCAGCGCCCGGCTCCGGCATTTCGCAGCACCTTGTCGATGAAAACGGCCAGCAGCTCGCCGTGCCGCCGTGCATCGACGGCAGACTCCTGCGCGATGACGGCGGCACCGTCATGCAGGGCCACGGTCACCGCCGATGTTGCGGTGTCGAATGCGAGCAGCAGCACGGTTGACCAGCCTAGTGAGCCCAGCCTGGTGGTTGGGACCGGCCGTTGCCCGGCTTGTCGGCGGGCTTGACCTTAGGTGACCGCCGGATCAGGCAGTCGGCTGCGTCATGACCTTGGCCAGCATCGCCTTAGCCGCCGCCTGAGCACCGGCCTGGAGCGTTGACACCGGCACAGGACCAAAGCCATGACCCGATTCCTGGCCGGACATGCTAGCCGTGACGACTACGTTCCGCTCGCGGATCACCACGGTGACGACATCGGTGACGATCCCGCTCACCCGCTCGTTCTGCAGCGCCATGAACGACTGCTGGCCAAGTCCGGCCAGCGCGCTGATCTGAGCCGGCGGCAGCGGCGACTTCTTCAGCGGGTGGGCGAGTCCCTGCTGGTCCAGCGTGAAGTTGTCCTGCGCGTTCCCGGACGCACTGCCATCTCCCGCCGCGGCCGCGAACGGCTCGTACGACTGCGCCTCCACCTCCAGCACGAGGAAATTTGGCTTCGCATCGACGGTGAAACTGCACTGGCTGTTGGTAGAGCTGGCCAGTTCGCTTGATGACGTCCGGCCCGCGGCCGGCAGGAACTGGTTGAGCACCGCCGGGCTCACGCTGTTGCAAGCGCTCGGCACGGACTTGAACTCACCGT
This sequence comes from Streptosporangiaceae bacterium, assembly GCA_035484155.1. GTDB lineage: Bacteria > Actinomycetota > Actinomycetes > Streptosporangiales > Streptosporangiaceae > JAJYUU01. Next base: position 23,942 of record DATHPF010000161.1, on the reverse strand, counting down.
GCTGAAGCGCAGTCACGTACAGGGCAGGCTTGGGGGCGTGATGCGTGACGATCGCGACGACCCCGGCGGCCACTACGCAGGCCACGATCGCGACGGCGCACCAGCGGTACACGCGGCGGCGAGACTTGCGTAGCCGGGTCGCGGCCGCGCGGCCCCGGCGACGGCCTGAGCGCCGCCCGCCGTCATCCTGGACCGCCGGCTGGCCTGCCTCCCCGTCGACGCCCTGTGCAGGCTCGCGGTAATCCTCGTCTTCATACGGCCGCGACAAGGCAGGGCGCCGTAGCGTGCCCGTCGGCCTCGCGGGATAGGCGACCGGACCCGCCCAGGGGGGCAGGTTGCTGTCGGTGTCGGGGTCAGACCCGAAGGGGTCGAGCTGCTCCCAGCCAGCGCGGGCCGGTCGCTGCCGCTCGGCGCGGCGGGAGCGGTCGAGCCTGGATCCGTGGTCGGGCCTGGATCCGTGGTCGGGCCTGGGGCCGCCGTCAGGCCTGGGGCCGCCGTCAGACCGGTGTGCGCCATCCGGCCGGGGTGCGTTGTCGGCGTACGGGTCGCCACCGGCGTACGGATCGTCGGCGGCGTACGGATCGTCGGGGGCGTACGGGTCAGCACCAGCGCGCGGGTCGTCGCCGGGGTACAGCGCACGGTCGTAGCCGTCCTGCGGGCCGGCCGCTGGCTCCCGCGAATGGCGACCGGGCGGGAAGCCCTGCTGAGCCACGGCGCGCCTCCTGCTGAGCGGATAAGACCGCGGGGTCACCACGGCATGACTGGCTGGATGACCCGAAGTGTAGTAGTGCGAAGGGTGCTGCGGAGGACAATTCGGGACCGAACCACGGCAGGGAACGGGGTCGCCCGCGCAGCCGAGGCTCGCCTGACCACTGCCGTCATAGGCATTCTCGTCCTGGATGCGAGGGTCGCGCCGGGCTTTTGGCTACTCTTCCGCTCTTCCGCGCCGCTGCGGTCTTCCGGCCGTCAGGTCGCCGCAATCAGGGCCTCACGGGCGGCAGCGGCCGCCGCCGGCGCTCGCCAGCGCTCGCCCCAGCCCTGGATGCGCACGGTACGCGGCACATCGAGGTCCGCGGCGAACTCGCCCGCCGGGTCGGCGGCAGCGGTTATCGCGACCAGCTCGCCGTCGGCACGGATGCTGACCGCGAGGAAGCTCGGCGCCAGGTCCTCGACCAGACCCTCGCCCCACTCCACGACCGTCACGGAGCTTGCGAGGTCTGCGTCCAAGTCCAGGTCATCGACCTCGGCCCGGCTGCCGAGGCGGTAGGCATCGGCGTGGACCAGGTCGGGCCCGGCGTCAAGGCTCGGGTGCACGCGGGCGATCACGAATGTCGGCGACGTCACCTGTCCGCGCACGCCAAGCCCCGAGCCGATGCCCTGGGCCAGGGTTGTCTTCCCCGCGCCAAGCGGCCCGGACAGCACCACGAGATCGCCCGCCCGCAGCACCCCGGCGAGGCGGGTGCCCAGCGCGCGCATCTGGCTTGCGGTCGCGACGACAACCTGCTCGTCAACGCCTCGTCCGGGGCTGGCCGCGTCCGGCTCGGCGGTCACGCGGGCCGCCGCCTGCTGACCGCCACGTCGAGCGCGACGGCCGTAAGGTCGGCTATCGCCTCCGTGACGACCTCGGGCCGCTCAAGGATCACCATGTGGCCAGCCTCGGGCACGGTGAGCAGGCTGGCGCCCGGAATCGCCTCGGCGAGCCGGGCGGACTGGTCGGCCGGGATGAGGCGGTCCTGCGCACCGGTGATGACGACCGTCGGGACCCGGCCGACGGCAGGCAGGGACAGCCGCTGGTCATTTTCGAGCAGGGCCAGGTAAAAGTCCGCCACGACCTCAATCGGCGTAGCCCTGATCACTCGCTCGAGGAAGTCGACCACGGTCGGGCTGACGTCCGGGTCTCCGAAGGCCAGGTACCGCGCCGAGAGGAACGCCAGATCGCTGGCACTCTGCCGGACCCACTCAGTCAGCGCCGCGCGGCGGCCGCGGGCCGAGCCGCGCAGTAGCGAGGGTCCGGCCCAGCGCGCGACGGGTCGCAGCGGGCCGGGCAGCCAGCTTGCTGCGTCGGCCACGTGAGCGGCCGTCGAGATCAGCACCACGCCGATGACCTTCGGGCCGAACAGCTCCGGCTGCTGGGCAGCCAGCGCCATGATCGTCATGCCGCCCATCGAGTGCCCGACCAGCACGACGGGCTGGCCCGCCGGCACGGTAGCCGCCAGCACCGCGGCAAGATCGGCGCCGAGCTGATTGATGCTGACGTGCGCCGGGTCGGAGCGCCCGGACCTGCCGTGACCGCGCTGGTCCCAGAGGACGAGCCGGGCATCGGCCGCCAGGTCCTGCTGCTGGTAGTGCCAGACCTCCTGGCTGAGCGTGTACCCGTGGCAGAAGACGATGGTGACGGCCGCATTTGGCGGTCCGAAAATCTCAGCGTGCAGCACCACGCCGTCGTTGGCGATGACCTCGACAGGACGGCCACGTAGCTGCCCGAATGGCTCGTCCCGCGCCGGGTCTGGCCGCAGCCGGATGCGGCCGACAGCCACCTTCTCGGCGGCGATCACAGCGCCGGCGGATGCCGCCGCTATCCCTGTTGCCAGGCCAGCGACGCTAGATAGCCGCCGCCACGTGGCCATCGGTTCTCCCGTCCTGGCCGAGCATCGGCCGGTTGCCGGCCGCAGCGTCATCCTCGGCCGCTGTTACTCCAGAGTAAGTTCTCGGCACCTTACCCGTAAACCGCGTGACGATCTCGTAAGAAAGCGTGCCAAGCAGGTCAGCCCACTCTTGCGCCGTCGGCTCACCGCGATCGCCTGGGCCGAACAGCACGACCTCGTCGCCAGCCTCCGCTGGCTCGTCGCCCAGCTCGAGAATGATCTGGTTCATATTGACCGTTCCCGCGATCTTGAACCGCCTACCGCGCAGGAATACCCAGCCCTTATTGGTCGCGTGCCGCGGGATGCCCTCGTTGTAACCGAGCGGCACCAGCCCGAGCGTCATGTCGCGATCGGTGATGTACCGGTGCGCGTAGGACACGCCGGTGTCCGCCGGCACGCGCTTGACCTGGATCAGCCGTACCCGCAGCGTCATCGCCGGGCGCAGCCAGCTTGGCGCGCCGCCGGGCAGCGTCGATAGCCCAACGACGGCGCCGCCGGGCCGCACCAGGTCAAAGTAGGACTGCGGCAGAGTCAGCGTGGCCGGCGTGTTGGCCATATGGCGAACCTCTGGCCGCACGCCGGCCCGCTCGGCGACGGCGAGTGCCTCCCGGAACGCGGCCAGCTGCGCGTCAATCGACGGATGGCCGGGGATGTCGGCGCAGGCGAAATGGGACCACAGGCCTACGATCCGCACTAGCCCAGCCGCCTCCGCCGCCCGCGCCGTGTGCACGAGCCCAGCCCAGTCGTCCGCGGTCGCGCCGCCCCGGCTCATCCCGGTATCGGCTTCCAGGTGCAGCCGGGCCGGCTTGCCTGCTCCCTCGGCGGCCAGCGCGATCTGGTCAGCTAGCGCAGCGGTGCCGGCGGTGAGATCCACGTCGTTGCGGATCGCGTCGGCGTGCTGGGCGTCCGGGCTGCCGAGCAGGCTCAGCACCGGCACGGTAAAGCCGGCCCGGCGCAGCGCGATGGCGTCGGCCACGTGCACGACGCCCAGCCAGGTCGCGCCGCCAGCCAGCGCGGCAGCGGCCGACTCGAGCATGCCGTGGCCGTAGCCTTCGGACTTGACCACGGCCATGACCTCAGCGGCTCCGACGTGCCTGCGGAGGGCAGCGACGTTTGCCTGAATCGCGTCCAGGTCGATGAGGGCTTCGGGGTGACCGTCCATGTGTTTCAGTGTGCCAGGGCCGGCCGTGCGATCGGCCCAGCCGAGCATCTCGCGCCCATTGCGACGTGATAAGCATTGCGACATGTCTCAACTGATCCCGCTGGCTGTCCTGTTCGGCAACCCGGAACGGGTCAGCCCGCGGCTCGCACCGGACGGCACTCAGCTCGCCTGGATCGCTCCGAACCACGGCGTGCTGAACGTCTGGCTCGCCCCCATCAGCCCGCAGGCAGGCGTTGACTGGGATGCCGCCCAGGTAGTCACGGACGACACTGACCGAGGTATCCGCCAGTTTGCCTGGGCGCACGATGGCCGCCATCTGCTCTATCTCCAGGACGTTGGCGGTGACGAGAACTGGCGCCTGCACGACGTCGATCTCTTGACTATGGACCGCCGAGATCTCACGCCCTTCGCGGGAGTCCAGACGCAGCTCCTCGCGGCCGAGAAGGACTTCCCGGACGAGATGCTGATCGGGCTCAACAAGGACAACCCGCAGCTGCATGACGTCTACCGGGTTGACTTGCAGACAGGCGGGCTGACGAAGCAGCTCACTAACCCTGGCTTCATCGGCATGATCGCCGACTCCCAGCTGATGGTCCGCGCCGCGCTTCAGCCGCAGCCGGATGGGTCTATGGTGCTGGTCGTCCGCGACAGCGCCGACGCCGAGGAGTGGCGACCGCTGGTCACCATCCCGGCCGAGGATGCGCTGACCACCGACCCGGTCGGCTTCAGCGCCGACGGCTCGTCCCTCCTGGTCATCTCCTCGGTGAACGCCGAAGCCGCCGGGCTGACGAGGATCGACCTTCGGACCGGCAGCAGCGAGGTGCTCGCGGCTGATCCGGAGGCGGACATCAGCGAGGTCCGGATCAACCCGGACACCCGCGAGCCGCAGATCGTCACCATTCGCAAGGCCAGGTCGGAGTATCGCGTTCTTGACCCGTCAGTGGCCGGTCACCTCGCCGCGATCCGTGCGCTCCATCCGGGTGACCCGGTGTTCGCCGACGCGGACGACGCCGACCGGGTCTGGCTGATCGCCTTCACCAACGACGCAGGGCCTGTCGCGTTCTATGCGTATGACACGGCTACCGGCGCGGGCAGCTTTCTGTTCGAGCACCAGCCCGAGCTGTCCGCGTACACGCTCGCGCCCATGGAGCCGTTCTCGTACCAGGCCCGCGACGGTCTCACCATCAATGGCTACGTGACGTTCCCGCCGGGCGCAGACCGGATCGACCTGCCTGCCGTGCTGCTGGTCCACGGTGGCCCGTGGGCGCGCGACATCTGGGGCTTTGACCCGCAGGCCCAGTGGCTCGCCAATCGCGGCTACCTGTGCATCCAGGTGAACTTCCGCGGCTCGGCCGGCTACGGCAAGGCGTTCCTCAACGCGGGCGACCGCGAGTGGGGCAACAAGATGCAGGACGACCTCAGCGACGCCGTGGCGCACGCCATTAGCCGCGGCTGGGCCGATCCGGCCCGAATCGCGATCGTCGGCGGTTCCTACGGCGGGTATGCCGCGTTGGCGGGCGCGGCGTTCACGCCCGATCTGTATTGCTGTGCTGTCGACATTGTCGGGCCGTCCAACCTGATCACCCTCATCGAGACCGTCCCGCCGTACTGGGCGCCGATCATCGCCCAGTTCCACAACCGGGTCGGCGATCCAGTTACGGACAGGGACTTCCTGTGGTCGCGGTCGCCGCTGTCGCGCGCCGGCCAGATCCGGATCCCGCTGCTGATCGCGCAGGGCGCGAACGACCCGCGGGTCAAGCAGGCAGAGTCCGAGCAGATCGTGGCAGCGCTCGAACGGGCCGGTGTCGAGCACGAGTACATGCTGTTCCCCGACGAAGGCCACGGCTTCGCCAAGCCGGAGAACAGCCTGCGGTTCTTCGCCGCGGCCGACAAGTTCCTCAGCCGTCATCTTGGCGGCCTGACCGAAGTTCAGTAACGCAGGTCGACTGGCTCACCGCTGGTCACGGCGCGGATCGCGGCGGGGATGCCGCCGATCAGGTCGCTGGCCCCAATCGGGGCATCGCGCGCTGCCAGCCGACCCGCCATCCCGTGCAGATAGGCCGCAACGGCCGCGGCGAGCGGCGGCGGCAGGCCCTGCGCAAGCAGGGAGCCTGCCAGGCCAGACAGCACGTCGCCAGACCCGGCCGTCGCCAGCCAGCTCGATCCCGTTGAGTTGACCTGGACCGGGCGGCCAGCGTCCGGCTCTGCGATCACCGTGGTGGAGCCCTTGAGCAGGACCGTAATGCCAAGCTCCGCAGCAGCGGCCCTGGCGTAATGCAGGCGGCGTGCCTCGATATCGGCCCGGTCGGCGTTCAGGAGCCGCGCCAGCTCGCCCGCGTGTGGCGTGATGAGCGTCGGTGCCTGCCTCGACAGCAGATCCCGGTGCGCAGCCAGCACCGTAATCCCATCCGCGTCGACCAGTACCGGCACGTCGCTGGCCAGCACAGTCGCCAGCAGAGCGAGCGCTGTCTCGCCCGTGCCGATGCCCGGACCGATCGCCCACGCCTGGACGCGTCCAGCGTCGTGGATCGCCTGCGCGGGCTGATCCGGGTCGTAGGTTGTCAGCACCGCTTCAGGCCAGTGCTGCCGGACTACGCCGACAGCGGGCGCAGCGGACACCAGCCTGACCATCCCCGCGCCGCCCTTGATGGCGCCGCCTGTCGACAGCACAGCCGCGCCGGTGTACTGCTCGCTGCCCGCGACGAGCCCGAGTACGCCGCGCCGGTACTTATCCGACTCCGCGGAAGGACGCGGCAGCGTGGCGGCGACATCCGCCGCCTGAAGTGAGGTGACAGCAGGCGCGGGCAAGTACGGGCCAAGGCCGATGTCGATCAGCTCGACCGGTCCGGCCCGCTCGGCGCCCGGATCGATCAGCAAACCGGGCTTGAGGGTCCCGAACGTGACGGTCACATCGGCCTGGATCGCGGCGCCCTGCACCTCGCCAGTGTCGCCGTCGATACCGCTCGGCAGGTCGACGGCGATGACCAGGGCGCCATTGCGGCGGGCGCGCTCGGTGAGCCCGGCCAGCGACGCGGCAGGTTCGCGCAGGCCGCCATGGCCGCCGATGCCGGTCAGCCCGTCAATGACGAGGTCGGCCGCAGCGATGGCCGATGCGGCCTGCGCAGCGATCGCCGACTCCGCTCCCCCGGCGCCCGCCGACCCCCGGCTTGGGACGCCGACCGACTCAGCAGGCGCGCTATCGCCGGCGTCGAGCGACCGGCCCGTGGCGGCGATGACCCGGCCGCCGCGCGCGAGGAGTTCCGCCGTGGCCGCCTCGTGCAGCCGGCGGCCGGCCCCGATCGCGATCACACTCGCGCCCCGGCCCGCCAGCCTGGCGCCAGCGAAGAGAGCATCGCCGCCGTTGTCGCCACTACCAGCGAGCACGACGACCCGCGCGCCATAGACCTGATCGAGCAAAGTCCCGCAAATCGCGGCTAGGCCGGCCGCGGCGCGCTGCATGAGCAACCCGTCCGGCACGTTCGCCATGAGCGCCTGCTCGGCAGCACGGACGTCCGCTACCGTGTGCGCGTTTCTCATCTCTCCGCTACCACCATGGCCACGCAGATGCCCGCATCGTGGCTAATCGACACATGCCAGCCGGTGACGCCCAGCCTCGCGGCTTCGACGGCGACCGTGCCACTGACTTCGAGCCGCGGCCTGCCCCTGGCGTCGTGGCTGATGACCACATCCGTCCATAGCAGCCCTGGCGGTCCGCCGAGCGCCTTGGCGACGGCTTCCTTCGCCGCGAAGCAGCCAGCGAGCGAGCGGACCGGCAGACCGCGTTCGCTATCAGCGAACAGCCTGCTGGCCAGTGCCGGCGTTCGCTGCAAGGCGGCCTCCAGGCGTGAGATCTCCGCCACGTCCACGCCGATGCCCACGATCATGCGTCCAGCCTGCCATGGCGCGCGGGCAGCGGCTGGCGCCACGCACAGGCAGCGCCTGGCGCCACGCACAGGCAGCGGCAACGCCACGCACAGGCATCGGCTAGCGGCATGCACAGGCGCCGGCTGGTGGCACGAAGAGGCCCGCCCCGAGCTAACGCGCCAGCGACCGCAACGGCCGCCTCGGCGTTGCCAGCGGCCGTCTAGCCAACTTCCTTGATCGCGTCAGCCAGTCGGCCGGCCAGGCGCTCTGCCTGAGCAGACTCCGCCGCCTCGACCATCACCCGGACGGCGGGCTCGGTACCGCTTGGCCGCACGAGTACCCGACCGCCGTCACCGAGCTCTGCCTCGGCCGCGGCGACTGCATCGGAAAGCGCCACCGAAGACGCCACCCGCGCCTTGTCCACGTCGGGCACGCTGATCAGAACCTGCGGATACCGGGTCATGACGCTGACCACGTCGGCCAGCGGCCGGTCTTGCCGTGCCGTCTCAGCGAGCAGGTGGAGGCCCGTCAGCAGCCCGTCGCCGGTGGTCGCGTGGTCGAGCATGATGATGTGGCCGGACTGCTCGCCGCCTAGGGCGTAGTTGCCATCGAGCATGGCAGCGATCAGGTACCGGTCCCCGACAGGGGTCTGCACCACGTCGATGCCAGCGGCGCGCATCGCGTGGCGGAAACCCAGGTTCGACATCACCGTCGCGACCACCGTGTCGCCTGCCAGGCGGCCCTCCGCCTTGAGCGCAATCGCGAGGACCGCGAGGATCTGGTCCCCGTCGATGACCTGACCGGAAGCGTCCACGGCCAGGCAGCGGTCAGCGTCGCCATCGTGCGCGATGCCCGCATCCGCGCCAGCCGCGACGACCGCGGCAGACAGCGTCGCAAGGCTCGTCGAGCCGACGCCCTGGTTGATGTTGAGCCCATCGGGATCGGCGCCGATGACGACGACGTCGGCTCCGGCTCGGCGTAGCAGGTCGGGCGCAAAGGCCGCAGCTGCCCCGTGCGCGCAGTCCACTACGACGCGCAGCCCGGCTAGCGGTGCACCGGAGCTAGCGGACAGCGTGCTGAGCAAATGGGAGATGTAGCGCTCGGCGTGATCGGCAGCATCGGTAACCCGGCCGAATCCGCGCTCGGGCACGCCAGTCGGTCCGTGACCGCGGGCGGCTGCCCCGTTCAGGCCGGCGAGCTGCGCCTCGATCTTGTCCTCGACCGCATCGGGCAGCTTGACGCCGCCGCGCGCGAAAAACTTGATCCCGTTGTCAGGCGCCGGGTTGTGGCTCGCCGACAGCATGACGCCGAACTCCGCGTCTAGCGCCGCAGTCAGATGAGCCACGGCCGGCGTCGGCACCACGCCGAGCCGGACGACGTCCACGCCGCTCGCGGCCAGCCCGGCTACCACCGCTGCCTCGAGGAATTCACCAGAGGCTCGCGGATCACGCCCGACAACCGCGAACGGTCGGCGCTGGGAGTCAGCGGTGACGTCGTCAGCCGCGCACAGGACGCTAGCCGCAGCCGATGCGAGGCATAGCGCGAGCCCAGCGGTGAGCTCACGCCCTGCGGCGCCCCTGACTCCGTCCGTGCCGAAAAGCTGGCCCATACCCGCCAAGATCCTCCGTGCCGTGCTGGCGGGCGCGGTTAGCGCTTGGAGTACTGCGGCGCCTTACGGGCCTTCTTCAGGCCGGCCTTCTTGCGCTCGGTCACCCGGGCATCCCTAGTCAGGAATCCAGCGCGCTTGAGCGTCGGCCGGCTATCGGGGTCGACCAGAATCAGCGCCCTGGCGATGCCGAGGCGCAGCGCACCGGCCTGGCCGCTCACGCCGCCGCCGTCGATGCGCGCCACCACGTCGAACTGGTCCTCGGCGCCCAGCGCCACGAACGGCTCGCTGATCAGCTGCTGGTGGACCTTGTTCGGGAAGTACTCCTTGAGCGACCGGTCATTGACCTTCCACTGGCCGGAGCCCGGCTGGATGCGCACCCGGGCGATGGCCTCCTTGCGGCGGCCCGTGCCCAGCGCCTTGCCCGTCACAACCGGCTTGCGCGCGGCCGGCTTAGGCTGCTGGTTGTCACCGGTCTGGGTGGTGTACTCCGACAGGTGCTCCTCAGCGGCCTGGTCGGCCCCCGGTCCCGTCTCCAGCGTCTCAGTGGACTCAGCCACGTTGTCTTCCTCGTACTTCCCGCTTGACTCTTACCTGGGCTCTGAATTCGGCAGTGGCCGCTACCTGGCGGCGCCGGCCTGCTCGACCTGCGTGATCTCGAACGGCACCGGCTGCTGGGCTGAGTGCGGGTGCTCGGCGCCCGCATACACCTTGAGCTTGCGCAGCATCTGCCGGCCGAGGGCGTTCTTCGGCAGCATGCCCTTGACCGCCTTTTCCACAGCGCGCTCCGGGCTCTTGGCCATCAGCTCGCCGTAGGACATCGAGCGCAGCCCGCCCGGGTAACCAGAGTGCCGGTACGCCATCTTGTCGCGGAGCTTGTTGCCGCTCAGGGCCACCTTGGCCGCGTTGACAATGACGACGAAGTCGCCAGTGTCCACATGCGGCGCGAAGATCCGCTTGTGCTTGCCGCGCAGCAGCACGGCAGCCTGGCTAGCCAGCCGGCCAAGGACGACGTCAGATGCGTCGATCACGTGCCATTGGCGCTGGATGTCAGCAGCCTTGGGGCTGAAAGTGCGCACAGTCATAAGCCTTCGCGTGTGAGTCCTGAATCCTGGCCCGCGCCGGGGACATATCCTGCCTTGGCGCGGGAATCCGCAGGTACCGGCCGCAGCTCACCAGCCCGTTGGGCTCGGCGGGCATGCCAGTACGCATGGACGCCTCAGAAGGATACCGGCCGCCACATGCAACGGTCAAAGCGAGATGGCGCCGCCGGCAAAACAACCCCAACAGGCCAGGAACGGGGTCGCCCCTCCCAGTGCAGCATTTCACGTCCGCCGGTCGCGCGAAAGCCGCAAACCCGGCCGCCTGTGAGCACTCACCGCGTGACCGCCCGGGATCTTTCACCGGAGCCACGACCGACGGCCGGCGCCTCAGCTGCGGGCTGTCGCTCGGCCCGAAACAACTCGGACCAGCCGAACTTGATGCCGCCGAGCAGCTACGCTCAACCGCATGCGTAACCCGCTCGGCGATAGCGCGGACCAGCGGCGCACCCGTCGGCGCGGCAAGGATGCGGACGTCAGCGACCCCACCGCCAGTGAGCGCGGCGCCAGTGGCCGCGGCAACGGTCGTCGCGGCGCCGGTGGTCGCGGCAACAGCAGCGATGCGACCGATCGCGGCGTAGCTGGCGGCCTGGGCGACCAGGCTGGACGCGAGGCCGCGGCCGGATCGCTCTTCGCGCCGGGTTATGGCACGAGGCCGCCCGAATCGCCGGACCGCGACGGGACCGGCGGGACCGGCGGCCGGACCAGCGGTGCGAGTACCTGGTACGGCTCTGCGGCAGGTGGCGCCGCCGGCCGAGGCCCAGTCCGGGGATATCCACCAGGGCCGGGCCAGCCGCCGCCGATGTATCCGCCCGGTCAGTTCGCCGCCTGGAACCGAGGACCTGGCCGGGCCGGCGGCGTGCAGTCAGGCCCGAATGGGCCCGGCTCCAGGTCTCCAGGGCTATCCGGAGCAAGCGGCCGGGAAGCTCAGGACAGCCGCGCGGCTACCGGACGTGCGGCCAGCAATCCGGGGTCCCCCCCGTCGGCCTGGCCGCCTGCGGCGGACGACGGGCCGGCCAAGTCGCGGTACTACCCGCAGGATCTCAGCTCGGGCGCCGAGCCCGGTTACTCGATGCTGGCCGTCAGCGACCCGGCCGCGGACATGACGTCGACCCAGACCTGGCAGGCCGTCGGCGATGGCCGGGCGACGGGGATGTGGACGGCGCCAGCCCGGCCTGGCGGCCCGGAGGCCGGCCGAGCTGGCCGCGGGCCGGCGGTTTCCGCGCCTGGTTCGACGCCGGACTCGGCGGATGCCGAAGCGGGCTCAGGACGCCGGGGCCCTGCAGACCCGAGCGACGCAGCAGGCGTTCTCGGCGGCGTGGCTGGCGACGCGCGCGATACGGCCGGCCACCCGCGCGCTACAGCCAGCCGTGTGGGCCTTGCCAGCGACCAGGCAGGTGCCGATGCCGCCGAGCCCGGCCGGCGCGGCGGACGAGGGCACAGCGGCGCGCATACGAGCCCCCGCCAGCTTCCGCGCTCTCAGCGGGGTGCAGAGGAGCCGGCGGGGCCGGCAGAGCCGCCGCGCCCGCCCGGCGCCAAGCGGCGCCGCAAGCATCCGGCGAACGTCAAGGTGGCCATCGCCACCGCGCTCGTCCTTGTACTCGCGGCCGCAGCCGCGCTGTCTTATGCCGCACTCCACAGGTCTGGGCCGCCGGCGGGCGCCACGGCGGGCGCCGGCAAGCCCCCCAGGCCCAGCCCGAGCACCTCGCCCAGCCCAAGCCTCGGGCCGTACGGGCACATCGCGTCTCGCCAGACCGATCCGGCGCCGCTGACGATCGTTGACCTCTACCCAGCCACGTTCACCACGGGCGGCACCACCATCGTGCGGACGGCGGCCAGCAGGGGTCCGAACTGCGCCGCCAACCTGGTCGGGTCGGGCATCCAGTCCGCGATCGGGCCGGCCGGCTGCAGCCAGGTGGTCCGGGCGACTTACCTCGCCTCCACGCCGGGCGTGATGGGGACTATAGGCGTGCTCAACCTCAGCACGGCGAGCGCGGCCAAGACGGCGGCCCGCTCGGCCGACGCTACCGATTTCATCAGCCAGCTCACTGCCAGCAGCGGCCCGACAAGCAAAATCGGGCAGGGCACCGGGATTGAGGAAGCCGCCGCCAAGGGCCATTACCTGATCCTGATCTGGGCTGAGTTCACAAGCCTGCGCAAGCCGCGGACCCCGGCTCAGCTCACAACAATCGAGCAGTTCATGACCCAGTTGCTGGAAAATACCGCGAACGTCAGCCTGACCAGCCGGATGCTGACCGGCACACCCTGATCGCCGGCCGAGTCCGCCGTCGTCAGGCCAACAGGCGTCAGGCCGGCGGCAGGTTCGGAGCGGGCAGCGTTCTCAGCCGCCGCGTCGAGGCCGCCCGGCTGGCCAGCGCGGCCGGCTCGGGATAGCCGACTTCCTCCAGGCAGAGCGGGTGCGGCGGGGCGACCCGGACCGCCGGGTCGCGCTCGCGGGCCGCGAGGACGAGCCCGAGCCACTCCGGCGGCCTGGTGCCGTCGCCAACGGACAGCTGGGCGCCGGTCAGGGCCCTGACCATGTTGTGGCAGAACGCATCCGCGACCACCGTGGCCACAGCAACGCCCGGCTCGGCGCGGGCCCAGTGCAGTTGCCTGAGTTCGCGGATCGTCGTCGCGCCCTCGCGGCTCCGGCAGAACGCGGCGAAGTCATGCTCGCCGACGCATGCCACGGCGGCGGCGTTCATCCGGTCCAGATCGAGCGGGTGCCGATACCAGAGCGTGTCGTGCCGCCGCAGCGGATCAGCCAGGGCCGGCTCGTCACAGACCCGGTAGGAGTAGCGGCGCCATAGTGCCGAGAACCTGGCATCGAATCCGTCCGGCGCCGGGCCTACCGACGCGACCCGGACAGCTGGCGGCAAGATCCGGCCGAGCCTACGGGCCGCGGACCCGGCCGCCGCCGTCCAGTTCGCCGCCGGCACGTCCACATGCCCCACCTGGCCGCGCGCGTGGACACCGGCGTCGGTGCGCCCGGCCACCGTCACCGCGGGTACCTCGGTGAGCGCCAGCGCGCGCCACAGCGCCTCCTCGAGGGTCTGCTGGACCGTCGTGAGGCCCGGCTGCCTGGCCCAGCCGTGGAACGCTGAGCCGTCGTACGACAGGTTGATCCGGAGCCGAAGCAAGACGAGCCCGGCCGGTGAAACCCGGCCGGGCTCGCTCTGAACTGCCTCGTTATTCGTCGGTCGCCTGCTGGCTGCCGGCCGCGGAGTCCTCGTCCTCGGCCTCCTCGGCTGCGGCCACCTCAGCCTCGCCAGCTACCGCTGAGTCCACGTCGGCGTCGGCCACCTCGTCGCCACCAGTCTCGGCGGCGGTCTCGTCGGTGCGCTCCTCGTCGGGTGCTTCCGCAGCGTTCTCCTCGGGCTCGAGCTCGTCCGCCGCCTGTGGCGCGGCAGCGGCCTGCGCTGCCTGACCGCGGCCGCCACGGGTCGACGCCGCGGCGGGCGCGCGGCGAGCGCGGCGGCGGCGTGTCTTGGGCTCCGCCTCCTCGCGCACCAGCTCGATCACTGCGAGGGCGGCGTTGTCGCCCTTGCGCGGCCCGACCTTGGTGATCCGGGTGTATCCGCCATCGCGACTGGCGAAGCTCGGCCCGATCTCGGCGAACAGGTTGTGCACCACCGTCTTGTCGGTGACGACGGTGAGCACCTGGCGCCGCGCGTGCAGGTCACCGCGCTTGGCGAAGGTGATCAGGCGCTCAGCCAGCGGCCGCAGCCTGCGGGCCCTGGCCTCGGTCGTCGTGATCTTGCCATGCTCGAACAGGGCGGTGGCCAGGTTGGCCATCATGTGCCGCTGATGGGCAGGGCTGCCGCCAAGTCGGTGGCCCTTAGTGGGCGTGGGCATCGAAGGATTCTCCCGGTTCAGTACTCTCGTGCATCAAATACTGGCGCGCATCACTGCTGGCTAACCGCACAGTACTGGCAGGCCGTAAGCCTGTCAGTACTGCTCGGTCTCGACGTAGTCGTCCTCGTCGTCGGCCCCGTAGCTGTCGGCCGCCGAGCCCGGGTCGAATCCGGGCGGGGAGTCCTTCAGGGTGAGGCCCATGTCGACGAGCTTCTGCTTGACTTCCTCGATCGACTTAGCGCCGAAGTTGCGGATGTCCAGCAGATCCTGCTCGCTGCGGGCGACAAGCTCGCCCACGGTGTGGATGCCCTCGCGCTTCAGGCAGTTATAGGACCGAACGGTGAGGTTCAGCTCCTCGATCAGCAGCGCGAGATCGGCGGCGAGCGCGGCGTCCGTCGGCGACGGGCCGATGTCGATGCCCTCCGCGTCCAGGTTCAGCTCCCTGGCCAGGCCGAACAGCTCGACCAGCGTCTTGCCGGCGCTGGCGACGGCGTCCCGCGGCCGCAGGCTCTGCTTGGTCTCGACGTCCAGGATGAGCTTGTCGAAGTCGGTCCGCTGCTCGACTCGGGTCGCTTCCACCTTGTAGGTCACGCGCAGCACCGGGGAGTAGATGGAGTCGATCGGGATCCGGCCGATCTCCTGGCCCGGCTGCTTGTTCTGCGCGGCGGACACGTATCCGCGACCACGCTCGACAGTCAGCTCCATCTCGAGCTTGCCCTTGCCGTTCAGCGTGGCGATGTGCAGGTCAGGGTTGTGCACCTCAAGACCGGCGGGCGGCGCGATGTCCGCGGCCGTGACCGGGCCTGGTCCCTGCTTGCGCAGGTACATGTGCATCGGCTCGTCGTGCTCAGAGGAGACGACGAGGTTCTTGAGGTTCAGGATGATGTCGGTGACGTCCTCGGTGACGCCCGGCACGGTCGAGAACTCGTGCAGGACACCCTCGATGCGGATGCTGGTGACAGCCGCGCCGGGAATGGACGACAGCAGAGTACGGCGCAGCGAGTTGCCGATGGTGTAACCGAAGCCGGGCTCGAGCGGCTCGATGACGAACCTGGACCGGAACTCGTCTACCTGCTCCTCGGCGAGGCCGGGGCGCTGTGCGATAAGCATGACTCTCCCTTTCCGCGCTGCCCGCTATATGACAGTCGCGCCTGGCCGCCGGCGGGGTAGCCGCCGGCGGTGCGGGCCGGGCCGCGTCGCGGCCGGCCCTGGTCGTGCTGGCCCGGCCAGGTCGGCCGGACGTTGTGCGGCCCGGCCGCAACCGCGGCCGGGCATTGTGCCTACTTGGAGTAGTACTCGACGATGAGCTGCTCCTGGACGAGCGTGTCGATCTGGGCACGCACCGGCAGGGTGTGCACCAGGACGCGCATCTTGTCCGGGATGACCTCAATCCAGGCTGGTGGCGTGCGGTCGCCCGCCTCCGCCTTGGCCACGATGAACGGGGTCAGGGCCTGAGACTTCGGCGCGATCTCGACGATGTCGCTCTCGCTGACCCGGTAGGAGGGGATGTCTACCTTCCTGCCGTTGACCAGGATGTGACCGTGGCTGACGAGCTGGCGCGCCATGTCCCGGCTCTTTGCGAAGCCGGCCCGGTAGACGACGTTGTCCAGCCGGGTCTCGAGGATCTGCAGCAGCGCGTCGCCGGTCATGCCGCGCTTGCGGGCAGCTTCCTCGTAGTAGTTGGCGAACTGCTTCTCCAGGACGCCGTAGATCCGCTTGGCCTTCTGCTTCTCGCGGACCTGGAGCAGGTACTCGCTCTCCTTGGGCCTGTTCCGTCCGTGCTCGCCCGGCGGGTAGGGCCGGATCTCGATCGGGCACTTAGGGCTGTCGCACTTGGCGCCCTTCAGGAAAAGCTTGGTCTTCTCACGGCGGCAGCGCTTGCAGTCCGCACCGGTGTATCGAGCCATCTGTTGCTAACTCCTCAAACCCGGCGCCGCTTGGGCGGGCGGCAGCCGTTGTGCGGAACCGGGGTGACGTCCTGGATGGACCCGACCTCAAGACCGGTCGCCTGCAGCGACCTGATCGCGGTCTCGCGGCCCGAGCCAGGACCCTTCACGAACACGTCGACCTTGCGCATGCCGTGCTCCATCGCCCGGCGCGCAGCGGCCTCGGCGGCCATCTGGGCGGCAAACGGAGTCGACTTCCGCGATCCCTTGAATCCGACCTGCCCGGACGACGCCCAGGAGATCACGCTGCCACCGGGATCGGTGATCGAGACGATCGTGTTGTTGAACGTGCTCTTGATGTGCGCATGGCCATGCGCGATGTTCTTGCGTTCCTTCCGGCGAACTTTCTTGACGCCGGTGCGGCTCTTCGGAGGCATTCTGCTCCCTCTACCTTGCTGAGGTGGTCGGACCAGCTGCTCGGCCCGCCGTCATGGGCGCGGGCCCGCAGCAGCGGACTACTTCTTGCCGGCCTTCTTCTTGCCGGCCACTGTCTTCTTCTTGCCCTTGCGGGTGCGGGCATTGGTCTGCGTGCGCTGACCATGCACCGGAAGGCCGCGACGATGCCGGATGCCCTGGTAGCAGCCGATCTCGATCTTGCGGCGGATGTCAGCCTGCACCTCGCGGCGCAGGTCACCCTCGACCTTGTAGTTGGCCTCGATCCAATCCCTCAGCTGGATGACGTCGTCATCTGTGAGCTGATGCACCCGGGTGTCGCCACTGATGCCAGTAGCGCCGAGCGTCTCAAACGCCCGGGTCCGGCCGATGCCGTAAATATAGGTAAGCGCGACCTCAAGCCGCTTTTCGCGCGGCAGGTCGACGCCGACAAGGCGTGCCATCGTGGGCAGTGCTCCTTCTCAGTCTGCGGAGGTCCTGCGCGCCGCCTCGCGTCCCTGCCCGGACGCGCCCCGGCCTCCGTCCGGGGGTGATCCGCTGCCGGCCTAGCCGACAGCGGATTGCGGTGCGTGAGTCATTCAGTTGTCGCGGGGCAGTGCCTCAGCCCTGACGCTGCTTGTGCCGCGGGTCAGAGCAGATGACCATGACCCGGCCGTGCCTGCGTATGATCCTGCACTTGCTGCAGATCTTCTTCACACTTGGCTTGACCTTCATTGCCTGGTCTCTTCCTCTGGTACAGCCGGTCTATGGCCGGCCGCGCCGTGCTCGTTTTTACTTGTACCGGTAGACGATCCGCCCACGACTGAGGTCGTAGGGGCTCAGCTCGACGACGACCCGGTCATCGGGCAGGATCCGGATGTAGTGCATCCGCATCTTGCCGCTGATGTGGGCCAGGACTTTGTGCCCGTTGTCCAGCTCCACCCTGAAAAAGGCGTTCGGGAGCGACTCCACGACCGTTCCCTCGATCTCGATGGCGCCGTCTTTCTTGGCCATGCCCTCCGCGCTTCGCTGCTTGTACTGGCCAGCTTGCTGTTGCCAGCAAGCTCACCGCTTGTGGTTGGCTGATCTGCGTCCGCGTGCAGGCCCTGGTTGCCCTGGGACCTGGCCGTCCGATCCCGACGGGAGCGGATGGCGTGCGCGCCTCCTGCGCAGGTGCAGTTGCCAGGCCAGTTCGGACACTGCGGCAAATTGCACTTGGACAAAAGCACGGACGGCCCGGCTGACTGAGGTCGCATTGCGCGGCGGAAACCCCGCACGCTGACAACAGCTCATGGGCCGTGAGAAAGTCTACTTCAGGTCCGGTAGCAACGCGAACCCAGCCCGACAGCCGGTGATCGAATGCTGTAACCAGGCGAGGGACCGGGATATTCCGGCGCCGTCCCTGTCCTATTTCGGGACGCTGTCCAATCTCAGGGCCCCGGCCTGCCCGGCAGGTCCTCGTCGCCGCGCGGCAGCTGGGCGTGACCCGATCCGCCGACCGCGCCGCGCTCAGGGCCACCCCTGATCGCTTTGGCCGTCACCCAGCTTCCGGCCAGGACCGCGCCCAAGGGCGCTGCCACCCACAGCGGCCAGGCGTAGCCGGGCGCAGTGGTCAGCCCCCAGATGACAAAGCAGACAAGGCTGAGGGTGAACCAGACGCTCCAGGCCGCGCGCCATGCCCTGGACCCGTGCCGGGCAGAGTTCGGTCGCGGCGGCTGGCGCTGCCGCGGCTGGCGGGTCAGCACGGCGTCGGGCAGCCGGTACAGGTCGATGGTCGGCAGGTCTTTCAGCAAGCCGTCGATCTCGCCCACCGTCTTGGCGGCGAACGCCCGGTCCAGTCGGTCGCCGAATTCTTCGGCCGTCAGCCTGCCCGCCGCGTGATGCTCCCGCAGCAAAGAAGCGGCCCGGTCCCGGTCGGCGTCCGAGACCCGGACATCCGGGTTATATGCCATCGCCCGCCCCCTCCGCTACGGCCATCCGGATAGCCCCGACCTGCTCAGGCGGCGCAGCCGTGTGCCCGGACCGCAGCGCGGCGAAGCCAGCCGCCCCGCCGTCTTCGGCTGTCAGCACGACTGGTCCGTCCTCGGTGACCGCGACGGTGTGCTCGAAGTGAGCTGCCCAGCTGCCATCCACGGTCACGACGGTCCAGTCGTCGGCGAGCACGGCGGTTTGCGGGCTGCCGAGCACCAGCATGGGCTCGATCGCCAGGGCCATGCCTGGCATCAGCACCGGGCCGCGACCCGGCCGGCCGAAGTTCGGGACAGGGGGATCCATGTGCATCGCCGTGCCGATGCCGTGACCGGTGTACTCCCTGATGATCCCGTACCGGCCGGCTGCCCGTGCTGCCTGCTCCACCGCATGCGAGATGTCGGTCAGGCGGCGACCAGGTACCGCCTGGGCAAGCCCGTGCCAGAGGGCGAGCTCGCACGCGTGCACAAGGCCGGCCAGCTCTGCTTCGCTGTACGGCCGGTTGGCGCTGGCCTCGGCGGTCGTGCCGACGCGCACCGTCAGCGCCGAGTCACCGTGCCAGCCATCCACGATGGCACCGCAGTCGATCGACAGCACATCACCGTCGCGGAGCACCTGCTCCCGGCTCGGGATGCCGTGCACTATCTGCTCGTTGACGGAGGTGCAGATCGTGGCCGGGAAGCCGAAGTAGCCCTTGAAGGACGGCACAGCGCCGGCCGCCCGGATCTCACGCTCGGCGATGGCATCCAGCTCCGCAGTGCTGATGCCGGGTGCCACGGCGGCAGCGACCGCGCGCAGGGCCGCCGCCGTTACCAGCCCGGCCGCACGCATGATGGCTAGCTGGGCTGGGCTCTTGAGCTCGATCGGGTCGTCCCGTCTCAGCCGCATTACGCCTCCCGTGCAATGACTTTCACGGTACCCCGCCAGGACGGCGAGTGTTTCAGGTGATGAACCGGCGCAAGGCGGCCATCGCGCGGGCGGTGATCTCCTCAACCGGCCCGGTCGCGTCGACGCCGAGCAGGATGCCGTCGTCGGCATAAAAGCTGATTAGCGGCCGCGTCTGCTCGGCGTACACGTCGAGCCGGTGCCTGATCGTCTGCTCACGGTCGTCGTCGCGCTGGAATAGCTCGCCGCCGCAGTCGTCGCACAGGCCAGCCCTGGTGGGCGGCTCGAACAGCACGTGCCAGATCCGGCCGCAGACCCGGCAGGTCCGGCGGCCAGACAGCCGCCGGACGACCTCGTCGTCGTCGACGACCAGCTCGAGAACGATGTCGAGCTTGCTGTCCCAGTCCGCCAGCAGCTTCCGTAGCGTCTCGGCCTGCGGCACATTGCGCGGGAAGCCGTCGAGCAGGAAGCCGTTCTGAGCGTCATCTTCCTGGAGCCTGGCCACGACCATGGCGATGGTGACTTCGTCCGGTACGAGGTCACCGCGATCCATGAACGCCTTCGCCTGCCGGCCAAGCTCGGTCCCCGTGCTCACGTTGTACCGGAAGATGTCGCCTGTCGAGATCTTCGGGATCGACAGGTGTGAGGCTATGAACTGGGCCTGTGTCCCCTTGCCCGCACCGGGGGGCCCGACGAGGACGAGTCGCACTACCGCAGGAAGCCCTCGTAGTTACGCTGCTGGAGCTGGCTCTCGATCTGCTTGACGGTGTCGAGGCCGACGCCCACGGCGATCAGGATGCTGGTACCGCCCAGCGGGAACTGGGCCGTCGCACCGAGCAAGCCGATCGCGACGACGGGGATCAGCGCGACCAGCGCCAGGTAGAGCGAGCCTGCGGCAGTCAGCCGGCTCAGCACGTGGCTGAGGTAGCCGGCGGTCGGTCCGCCCGGTCTGATACCGGGGATGAAGCCGCCGCTCTTCTTCATGCCGTCGGCCACCTCGGTCGGGTTGAAGGTGATCGACACGTAGAAGTAGGTAAAGAAGAGAATCAGCGCGAAAAACGCGGCCGCGTACGCAGGCTTGTCGCTGACGACGAGGTTCTGGTCGACCCACAGCGGCCAGCCCGATGTCGCGTTGTGCCCGAACAGCTGGGCCGCCAGTTGCGGGATATAGAGCAGCGACGAAGCAAAGATGACAGGGATGACACCGGCCTGGTTGACCTTCAACGGTATATAAGTCGATGTACCGCCATACATCCGGCGGCCGACCATACGTTTGGCGTACTGAATCGGGATACGCCGCTGCGCCTGTTCCATCAGCGCTACGAAGGCGATGATCGCGATCCCGACGATCAGGACCATCCCGAAGACGAACGCACCGCGCTCGTCATAGATCAGCTGCATCTGGCCGGGGATCACGGCGATAATCTGCGTGAAGATCATGATCGACATGCCGTTGCCGACACCGCGGTCGGTGACGAGCTCCCCGAGCCACATGATCACTGCGGTGCCCGCGGTCATGATGATGACCATTGTCGTAATCGTGAAGACCGACGGGTTGGGGATGAGGCTCGACGTGCAGCCAGGGATCAGCTCGCCGGACCTGGCCAGCGCGATAATGCCAGTCGACTGCAGGATGGCGAGGCCGATAGTCAGGTACCGGGTGTACTGAGTGATCTTTGCCTGGCCGGTCTGGCCTTCCTGGCGCAGAGCCTCGAGCCGCGGGATCACCACCGCGAGCAGCTGGAGGATGATGCTGGCGGTGATATACGGCATGATGCCGAGGGCGAAGACCGTCAGCTTCTGCAGCGCGCCACCGCTGAACAGGTTCACCAGCTGGAGCACGCTGCTGTTCTTGCTGGTGTTCAGGCAGGTCTGGATCGCATGCTCCGACACGCCCGGCGTGGGCAGCGCGGCGCCGAGCCTGAACACGGCGATGATGAAGACCGTGAAGAGCAGCTTCTTGCGCAAGTCGGGAGTTCGGAACGCCCGGATAAACGCGGTCAGCATGCGCCGTCCCCTACTCGATAGCTCAACATCATCTGCCGCTCCTGTCGCGGGACAGCACAGCCAGTCACCAGCTGCGCCACCCGTGCGTCCGGCACTGTGCTCGCCGAAGTCTAACGTGCCGATAGGGGTCCGATAGCCATGCAGTATGCATGGTCCCGGCCGCACGCAAGTCCGGGCCAGCGGAGTTTAAGCTGACCCGGACCTGACTTTGGGCGGCGGTCATCTCACAGTTCAGTAACAGTTCCGCCCGCCGCGGTGATCTTGGCACGCGCTGAGGACGAGAATCCGTGGGCACTCACCTGCAGCGCCGCCGTCACCTCACCCTGTCCGAGCACCTTAACCAGCTCGCCTGCACGGACAGCGCCGTTGGCGACGAGGTTCTCGGGCGTCACGGGACCGCCCTCCGGGTAGAGCGCCGCCAGCCGGTCCAGGTTCACGACCTGGTAGGTGGTCTTGAACCTGGCGTTGGAGAAGCCCTTCAGCTTCGGCAGCCGGCGGTGCAGCGGCATCTGGCCGCCCTCGAAGTACTCCGGGATATTGTTGCGGGCCTTGCTGCCCTTGGTGCCGCGGCCGGCCGTCTTGCCCTTCGAGGCCTCACCGCGACCGACCCTCATGCGCTCGGTACGCGCTCCCGGTGCGGGACGCAAATGGTGAATCTTCAGCCCGGCCTTGCCGCCGGGCTCGCTGGCCTTGCGGGCGTCAGTGTCTGCCATCGTCAGTCAACCTCCTCCACGGTGACCAAGTGGCGCACCGCCTTGATCATGCCGCGGATCTCTGGCCGGTCCTGCTTTACGACCACGTCACCGATGCGGTGCAGGCCGAGGGAGCGCAGCGAGTCGCGGTGCTCCTTCTTGCCGCCGATCTTTGACTTGATCTGTGTGACCTTTAGCTCTGCCATCGTGTCGCTCCGCCTCAGCTGTTCTCGGCCGGGCCGCCGGCAGCGCCCGCAGTCGCAGCCGCCGCCCGGGCCCGGAGCATCGCGGCAGGCGCGACGTGCTCGATCGGCAGGCCACGCCGGGCAGCGATCTCTTCCGGCCGGTTCAGGCTCTTGAGCGCCCGGACCGTGGCGTGCACGACGTTGATCGGGTTGGATGAGCCGAGCGACCTGGACAGGACGTCATGGATTCCGGCGCACTCCAGCACCGCGCGGACGGGGCCGCCCGCGATGACGCCGGTACCCGGGCTCGCCGGCTTCAGCAGGACCACGCCAGCTGATTCCTCGCCCTGTACGGTGTGCGGGATCGTGCCGGCGATGCGGGGCACCCGGAAGAAGGCTTTCTTAGCTGCCTCGACGCCCTTGGCGATCGCGGCCGGCACCTCCTTGGCCTTGCCGTAGCCGACGCCGACCATGCCGTTACCATCGCCCACCACGACCAGCGCGGTGAAGCTGAACCTGCGGCCACCCTGCACGACCTTGGCCACGCGGTTGATGGTGACCACGCGCTCAAGGTAGGCGGTGCCCTTCTCCGGCCCGGCCCCGCGGCGGTCGTCGCGGCGCTCGCGCCGTTCGCCGCCGCCACTGGCGCCGCGCCGCGGTGTTGCTGCCATCAGATTTTCCTCTTCTGTCGTTGGGCGCGAGGTGTCGCGTAGCCCGCTGCTGTGCTCGTCATCTACAGGGCCAGCCCGCCCTCGCGCGCGCCGTCGGCGAGCGCCGCTACCCGGCCGTGGTAGGCGTAGCCGCCACGGTCGAAAACCACCGTGCTGATGCCGGCCTGCACGGCTCGCTCTGCCAGCAGCGCGCCGACCTGCTTGGCCTTGGCCGTCTTATCGCCGGCCGCGCCGCGGATCGACTCCTCCAGCGTAGACGCCGATGCGACTGTCCGCCCCACCGTGTCATCGATGAGCTGGGCAAAGGTGTTCTTGGCCGAGCGCGTGACCACTAGCCGCGGCCGGACAGAGCTGCCCTCGACGTGCTTGCGGACGCGCAGGTGCCGCCGCTGCCGCGAGGCAACGCGTGGCGCGGTCCGCCCGGTGATCCGGCCGTGTGCCCTGGTCTTGGTGCCAGACATGTCTTACTTACCAGCCTTCCCGACCTTGCGGCGGATCTGCTCACCCTGGTAACGCACGCCCTTGCCCTTGTAAGGGTCGGGCTTGCGCAGCTTGCGGATGTTCGCCGCGACTTCGCCCACCTGCTGCTTGTCGATGCCTTCCACCACGAACCTGGTGGGGTTCTCGACCCGGAAGGTGATCCCGGCCGGCGCGTGCACCGGCACCGGGTGGCTGAAGCCGAGCGCGAACTCCAGGTCCTGGCCCCTGGCCTGGACGCGGTAGCCAACGCCGACGATCTCCATGGTCTTGCGATAGCCGTCGGTGACGCCCGTCACCATGTTGGCGATAAGCGACCGGGACAGACCGTGCAGCGCCCGGATCTCGCCCTCGTCGCTGGGCCTAGTGACGGTGATGACGCCGTCAGCCTGCTGAACCTCGATCGGCGCCGTCACCTCCAGGTGCAGCTCGCCCTTCGGGCCCTTGACGTGCACCTCGCGGCCGTTGATGGTGACATCGACGCCGCTCGGCACTACGACCGGTAGC
>DATHPF010000160.1:0-7094 GCA_035484155.1 Streptosporangiaceae bacterium | reverse complement strand
GGGCGAGCCGGCGCTGGAGGTCCGCGGTCCAGGCGTCGTCCGCTCCGGCGTCGTCCGCTCCGGCGTCGTCCGCTCCGGCGGCCGGTGGAAAGACGTCAATCGTGATGACCGTGCCCATGACGTGCTCAAGCTGACGAACCGTGGGTGGCGACATCTACATGCCGAGTGAATGCAGCGCCGACTGGAGTGACTGGGTGAACCCCGCGCTGGTGTAGCTCGCGCCCGAGACTCCCTGGATGCTGGCGCTCTGTGCCTGCAGTGCCTCCTGCTCCAGGATCGGAATGGACTGCTGATCGATGGACTGCGAGCGAGGATCGGAGTCGTCATTCAGGTACGCGAGGCCGACCCTGGTGACCTTGCCGCCCGACACCGTGATCCTGACCGACAGCACGCCGAAGCTGTAATTGACGCGCGGGCCAGTAGCCGTGCGTACCGCCGATCCCGCGCCTGCCGAACTCGGGCTGGACTGGCTGGGGCTAGCAGCAGGCTGACTGGCAGTGCCCGTGCCGCTCGCAGTGCCTGTGCCGCCGGTGATCCCCGTGCCGCCTGCGGTCGCCGGCAACGCTGCGCCGCCGGGAATCGCCAGCTTCGCCGGGCTGGTGTGGAACTCCAGCACGGCGAACAGGCCGGCCACGGTTCCGGCTATCACGATCGGCGCGCGTTTCACGGCGCCCGGCCCTCCCTTTCAGCCATGGATCTGCATCCCCTCGTGCGGCTAGAAGCCGAACTCCTCGATGTGGATCTGGTCATCGGCCACGCCCAGTCGCTGGGCTGCGGCTGCCACCTCGGCGTCGAATCCCGCAGGGCCGCAGATGTAGATGTCTCGGTCGGCAACATCGGGCACGAGCTGGCGAAGCGCGCGGGCGTTGAGGCGGAGCTTGTCGCGCGATCCGATCAGCTCGTGGAGCCGTCCGCCACGGTACTCGACGAGTGCGGCGACCTCGGCGCGGTGCACGATGTCGGCGACGGTCGAAGCACGGATAATGACGACGACGTTCGCCCGTGGCGGCAAGTCCTCCAGCAGGGCCCGCAGGGGAGTGAGACCGACTCCTGCGGCGATGAGCAAGACGCCGTCGGAAAGCCTGGCGTGGTCGGTAAACGCACCGTACGGCCCCTCGAATGCGATCCGGGTACCCGGCCGCACCTGCGACACGGCGCTGCTGGAGTCGCCGAGGCTCTTCACCGTGACACGCAGGTACGGCGGCTGCGGCAGCGCCGATAGCGAGTACGGATGCGCCTGCCACCACAGTCCCCTGGTCAGGAATCGCCAGAGGAAGAACTGGCCGCCGGAGACCGGCAGCCTGTCGAGATCCCGGCCCCGGCAGATGACCGAGACGACACCCGGCGCCTCGTTGCGGACCTCGACCACGCGGAGCTGGTGCCGCAGGCTCCGCCAGGCAGGCTGCCCGATGCGAAACACCAGAACCAGGCCCGCCGTGCTCGCCCAGATGGCGATCCACAGCGCGCGTGCGAGCGGATGCCCGACGAAGGTCACGCCGGTCACGATCTGGTGGGCGAAAGCCAGCGCCAGCCCGATGTAGAGGTACAGGTGCACGACCCACCAGGTCTCGTACCGCATCCGGCGCCTGACCGCCCGGTACGACGTGATGGCGGCGAGCAGCAGCAGCGCGAAGCCGACGGCAGCCGCGAGGATGTCGGGATAGGAACTCACCAAGGTCCAGATCTCGGCGAGCGCCGAGGACCTGGCCGCCTGCGCGTATCCGAGCGTGATCAGCAGCACGTGAGCCGTGATCAGGCCGATGGCCCACGGGCTGATCTTGCGGTGCCACCGGATGAGCTGGTCCTGGCCGACTGAGCGTTCCAGCCAGGGGAGCCGGGCAACGAGCACAACCATGATCAGGATCAGGTACGTGCCGGTGAACGCAGCGAACCTGCCGAGGGCTGTCAGCACGCCGCCCGGAGCTGCCAGCGACCCGCGCGACTCGCTCGTGATGACGGCCGCGACGACGGCCCCGAAGCCAATGCCCGCGAGGGCCGCGCACGCGTCCACGAATCTGGGCCGCGGCGCTGGCGCCGAGATACGAAGCGGCGGTTCTGGCACCGGCTCTCCTGCGCGCTGCACCCGGCGCTCGTGGCTGGCGGGAGCGTTGGGTGTCACGTCAGGATGTTCGTGCACAAGTCTGAACGTACGCTGAACGACTTCCGTCTGCGGTCTCTGAGCGCCGCGGATGACCGGGGTCAGCTGCCGGACTCGGCCATTCGCTTGATCGCTGCGAGCCTCGCTTCCCACTCGGTTGCCAGGCCGGCCAGCCAGCCTGCTGTCTGCATGAGGCCCTGCGTGCGCACCGAGAAGCGCACGTCGCGACCTTCCTTGTGCCGGGCGACCAGGCCGGCGCTCCGTAGGACAGCCAGGTGCTTGACGATGGCCTGACGGCTCAGGGGCAGACCTGCGGCGAGTTCCGTAGCCGTTGCCGCGCCGGTGGCCGCCAGCGTGGCGAGCAGCTGCCGCCGGGTGGGGTCGGCCATCGCAGCCAGGACATCGTCAGGATCATCCGGGCCGGCGCGCCAGCCCGGATCAGCCGGCCCGGCGCGCCAGTCTGGATCAGCCGGCCCGGCGCGCCAGCCTGGATCGGCGCGCCAGCCCGGCCGCGGCTCCGTCACGCCGCGGGCCGTTCCGCGTACTCCTTGAGCTCGGCGAGCTCGGACTGCCAGCCTTGGGTGTTCTCCTGCACGGCCTGGTCCTGATCCTGTTCGCTGCCGTGCAGGCTGGCGAACCCGGTTTCGACGACGCGGAGCAGCGTCCCGGCGAAGATCTCGGTCAGCGTGAACTCGACCAGAGTGGAGCCGCCGCTGGCAGGCTCGGCATCGGTGTCGCGAGCCCAGCGATAGGACAGCAGGCTGGGCGGCTCGACGCGGTCGATGATGGCGCGGTGCGTCCCGTGTTCGGTCCAGCCGAAGGCGGCCTTGCCGCCGGGCCGCAGGTCCATCTCGGCCATGTCGCCGAACCAGCCCGCTATGTGCTGCGGATCGGTCAGCACTTCCCAGACCCGCTCGCGCGACGCTTCGATGATGACCTCGCGCTCGATCCAGTCCTCCGGCATTTCCCGTCCTCCGCTCGCTGAGTTATCTGCTACCAGATGGTTGCACATCCTCGAGCGAGCCGAGCTGCCAGGGCCTAAAGCTGGCCGACGCTGGTCACGGTGACGACGGCGACTCCCGCTTCGTCCGACGCATCGAGGTCGACGGTCGCCGAGAAACCCCAGTCGTGATCGCCGGCCGGGTCGTCGAAGATCTGCCGGGCTGCCCAGGCGCCCGGCTGCTCCTCGAGGATCAGCAGGCCAGGACCGCGCGCATCGGCGCCGGTGCCAATCTCGTCATGCGACGCGAAATACGGCGCCAGCGCGGACGCCCACGCCTCCGCGTCGAATCCAGCGTCCGCGTCCAGCGACCCGAGCTCCTCCCACCGGCGCAGCGCCGCGAGCTCCACGCGGCGGAACAGTGCGTTGCGCACCAGCACCCGGAACGCCCGCTTGTTGCCAGTGACGGCCGGCGGCCGGTCCGCGGCCAGGTGCGCGACCTCCTCGACCGGATTACGCAGCCGTTCCCACTCGTCGATCAGGCTGGAGTCGACCTGCCGGACCAGCTCGCCCAGCCATTCGATCAGGTCGGAGAGCTCTTCGGTCCGCGCCTCCTCCGGCACGGTCTGGCGCATCGCCTTGTAGGCGTCAGCCAGATAGCGCAGGACCAGGCCTTCGGACCGGGCCAGCCCGTAGAAGCTGACGTATTCGGCGAACGTCATCGCGCGTTCGAACATGTCACGCGCAACTGACTTGGGCGACAGCGCGTGGTCGGCCACCCACGGATGGCCTTGGCGGTAGATGTTGTACGCGGCCTCCAGCAGGTCGGCCTGCGGCCGCGGGTAGGTGACGGCCTCCAGCAGATCCATCCGCTCGTCGTACTCGATGCCCTCGGCTTTCATCGCGGCCACGGCCTCGCCGCGCGCCTTGAAAAGCTGCGCGGATAGCACCTGCCGCGGATTATCGAGCGTGGACTCGATCACCGACAGCACGTCGAGCGGGTACTCCGGCAACGTCCGGTCCAGAAGCTCGATGGCCGCCAGGGCGAGCGGCGACAGCGGCTGGTTAAGTGCGAAGTCCTCCTGCAGATCCACCGTCAGCCGGACCCAGCGACCGTCGGCGTCAGGCTCCGGCAGCCGCTCGACGACGCCACCAGCCAGCAGGGCGCGGTAGATCGCGATGGCCCGGCTGATGTGCTTGTGCTGCGCGGCCCGGTCCTCATGGTTATCGGTGAGCAGGTGCTTCATCGCGGCGAAGGCGTCGCCGGGGCGACTGATCACGTTCAGCAGCATTGCGTGGCTGACGGCGAAGCTCGATCGCAGCGGCTCAGGCTCGGCGACAATCAGCCGGTCGAAGGTCGGCTGCCCCCAGGACACCATGCCCTCGGGCGGCTTGCGTCGCACCACCTTGCGTCGCTTCTTCGGGTCATCCCCGGCCTTGGCCAGCGACTTGGCATTCTCGATCACGTGCTCGGGTGCCTGCACGACGACCCGGCCGGTGGTGTCGAATCCGGCCCGGCCGGCCCGCCCGGCGATCTGGTGGAACTCGCGCGCCATCAGCAGCCGGGTCCTGGTGCCGTCGTACTTCGACAGCGCGGTGAACAGCACTGTCCGGATCGGCACGTTGATGCCGACCCCGAGCGTGTCGGTGCCGCAGATGACCTTGAGCAGCCCGGCCTGGGCCAGGGTCTCGACCAGCCGCCGGTACTTGGGCAGCATGCCCGCGTGGTGCACGCCGATGCCATGGCGAACCAGCCGGGACAGCGTCTTGCCGAAGCCGGCCGCGAACCGGAAGTTCCCGATCAGCTCGGCGATGGCGTCCTTCTCTTCCCGGCTGCACACGTTCACGCTCATCAGGGCCTGGGCCTGCTCGATCGCCGCCGCCTGGGTGAAATGCACGATGTAGATCGGTGCCTCGTGCGTCGCCAGCAGCTCGGCGACGGTCTCGTGCAAGGGCGTCATGGCGAACGAGAACGACAGCGGCACCGGCCGCTCGGCCGAGCTCACAACTGCCGTCGGCCGGCCATTACGCCGGGTCAGGTCGAGCTCGAACCGGCTGACGTCGCCGAGCGTCGCGGACATGAGGACGAACTGCGCTTGCGGCATCTCGATCAGCGGCACCTGCCAGGCCCAGCCGCGATCGGGATCGGCGTAGAAGTGGAACTCGTCCATCACGACCTGGCCGACGTCGGCGCTGGCACCGTCCCGCAGCGCCATGTTGGCCAGCACCTCCGCGGTGCAGCAGATGATCTGCGCGCCGGGGTTCACGCTGCCGTCGCCGGTCATCATGCCGACCTCATCGGGCCCGAAGATGTCGCACAGCGCGAAGAACTTCTCCGACACTAGGGCCTTGATCGGCGCGGTGTAGAAGGTCCGGTCATCCCGGGCCAGCGCGGTGAAATGCGCTCCGGTCGCGACGAGGCTCTTGCCAGAGCCAGTAGGCGCGGACAAGATCACGTTGGCACCCGACACGATCTCGATCAGCGCCTCTTCCTGATGCGGATACAGGTCGAAGCCCTGATCCGCGGTCCACTCGGCGAACGCGGCGAAGACATCGTCTGGCTCGGCGCCGTCCGGAAGCAGGTCGGTCAGTGTCATTGCGGGTCGTGTCTTGGCGGGTGGTGTCATGGTGGGTCCATCGTGCCAGGCCGGCGGTCCAGGGCAGCATCCCTGGACCTGACGGCAGTCGCATGTTAACGTCTATTACATTGTAAGCGACCATAACATTCCGCATCCAGGATAGGAACGGGGTGCACCATGTCCGGGCCACATCAGGTGCGCGGCCATGATCGCCGGCGCTAAGGATGGCCGGTACCACCACGGCGATCTGCGCGCCGCGCTTGTGGATGCGGCGATAGCCCTCATCGCCGAGCGGGGGGTGCGCGGATTCTCACTGGCCGAGGCGAGCCGCCGGGTCGGCGTGTCCGCCGCCGCTCCGTACCGGCACTTCG
Source organism: Streptosporangiaceae bacterium (assembly GCA_035484155.1). Lineage (GTDB taxonomy): Bacteria > Actinomycetota > Actinomycetes > Streptosporangiales > Streptosporangiaceae > JAJYUU01. The sequence continues at coordinate 1,106 of DATHPF010000160.1, read as the reverse complement.
CCGACCGCGATGAGCTGCTGGCCGCTGTGGCTGTCCGCGGCCTGCACCTGTTCGCGACTATGGCGACGAGCGAGGCGGGCGACACCGCGGACCCACGTCAGCGGCTGGCCGCGATGACTCGCGCCTACGTCCGGTTCGCTGCCGAGCAGCGTCCGCTCTTCGACGCGCTGTACAGCGCCGGCCTCGACAAAGCACGGTATCCGTACCTGCAGCGCGCCTGGGCGCCCGTCGCTGCGTACCGCGCGGTCATCGAAGAGATCTGCGCCGGTGACGTCGTTGCCGCTGATGCCCTGGCGGATGCGCTCGAATCCGCGGCGCACGGGCATGCCACGCTGCTCCTCGACGCCTGCAACGTCCACGACCGCGATGCAGTGACGGCGGCGGCCGATAAGGCGGCCGCCGCCGCGCTTGCCCTCATCGACGGCCGGCAGGCGCTGCTACGCCGCGCCCTGACCGCGAGTGACCAGCGATTATGACAGCATCGCTAATCGGGTCGAAGCTCTGCACCGACGCCGTCCTGGCGGAGTTGTAGGCCGTCACTCCGGCGCAGAATAGTGCGTCATCCTCACCGACGATTGACCCGAGAATGTCGGTGCCTGGCGATAGCATCGAACATAGATTCGATGGTTCGCCGTGAGCCTGGCCGCGGGAGGAGGTGATCGCGCCGTGTCCCTGACTGACACCGCATGCGCCGCGGCCGCTCCCGGCGCGGGGGCCAGTCCTGCCGCGGCCGCTCCCGGCGCGGGGGCCGCTCCTGGCGCCGGGGCCGGTCGTGCCGCGGGGGCCGCGCCGGCGAGCGTTGCTGAGGCCCTGGCCGCGGTCCGGGCCGGTCTTGAGTACCTCGCGACAGCCGATCCCGCTGAGCTCACCACCGGCGAGCAGGCCGACTGCATCCGCGGCCTGGCCGCCGCCGAGTCGGTGCACCTGGCCGCTGCGGCGCGGGTGCTGGCCGCGTTCGACGCGGCGAACGGCTACGCGGCGTACGGGCAGATCTCGGCGCGGGCGTGGCTGCGCTGGCAGACCCGGGTGACCAGCCCCGCGGCCGCCGCCGCGACCGGGTGGATGCGCCGGCTGGCCGCGCACCCGGCGGTAGCCGCCGCGCTGGC
>DATHPF010000159.1:0-5981 GCA_035484155.1 Streptosporangiaceae bacterium | reverse complement strand
GGTGCCTCTGCCAGCAGCTGCGTATCGGCGATCAAACCGTCAGGCCACCGAGTCGGTGTGGTCCGCTTGACCCCGTCGATGAGGAGCACCGACTTGTCATCGGCGTACCCGTTGACGCTCAGCGCGGTTTGCACGATCACGTGCGCGGGATCGGGCAGGCGGGCGGCGACCGCCTTTCCGATATCGGCGACGGTCCCTGATCCCACCGTGACGATGACACGCGCGCCACTCGCAGCGGCGGCTGCGGCCGCCACCGTGTGCTCGTCAGCGTGCACACCACCTGTACCCTCCAGCACCGTCACCCGCTGCACGTCGCCGACCCCGGAGAGCAGCGACGTGACGTACGCGGTCGCTTCGGCGCCCAGGCGCTTCTTCGGGACCGCATCCGACAGCACGACGATGCGGCCGGCGGGGGAGGCGGTTCCTATCGTCCGGATCATGGCGGGCAGTCGCAGCAGCGCGTCGGCCCCGATGTCCACCGTCCGCAGACCGACTGGGCGGCGCGGGGTCGCGTAACGCTGCACGTCGAATACCGCGCCCGAAGACTCATCCATCAGGTGATCGCTTCCACGGCGTCGAAAAGCTGACGATAGCGGTGGTAGCCCTCGTCGTAGCACGCAGATCGGTCCGGTTCCGGCTCGTATAGCTCCGCGCCGAGCACGGCCAGCTGGCGGGCGGCCAGGCCGGCATCGGGGAACAGGCCGGCTCCGACTGCAGCCAGCATCGCGCCGCCCAGCGCGGTGGGCTCCCCAAGTACCGGACGTACGGGCAGCCCGCACACGTCTGCCTTGGTCTGCAGCCACAGCGCGCTGCGCGCGCCGCCGCCGACCACCCGGATCTCAGTGCCAGGCAGGCCCATGGCAGCCAGCCGTGTGGTGATGTCGCGCAGCGCGTAGACGCAGCCCTCAACGACGGCACGGCTGAGATGACGGCGATCGTGGTTCACCGACAGGCCGTGGAAGGTCCCGCGCATCCGGTCGTTCCAGCGCGGAGCCGTCGCGCCGGAAAGAGTGGGCAGGAACGTGACGCCGTCGGCGCCCGCCGGAGCCTCTGCCGCCCAGGACAGGATGTCCGGCTGATCGGCGCCTAGCACCTTCGCTAGCCACATGATGCTGCCGCCGGAGACAAAGCCCGGGTTCTCCACGAAGATTGCTCCGTCGAGTGCGTGCGCATGCGTCTCCAGCAGCCGCTCACTATCAAGGACGAGCTCCAGTGCCATCGCCCCGACCGGCTCGGCTGTCCCGGTCACGTCGGCGATCAGGCCAGGCTCGACCACGCCGGCGCCGAGGGCTGCTGCGTGGTCGTCGCCGGTCCCCACGACAGCCAGGCAGCTGGTGGTGAGTCCCATCTCAGCCGCCGCTTCGCCGAGCAGCGGCCCGGCGATGTCGTGCGAGGCGGCGATAGGCGCCATGAGCTCCGTGTCGAGGCCGGCCGCTTCGAGTAGCGGCTCGGACCAGCCTCGCCTGGCCACGTCGTAGACGAGGCTCGACGAAGCGTTCGCGTGATCTTGCAGAGGCCGCCCGGTCAGCCGGCCGAGCAGATAGGCGGCAGGAGGCAGCAGCATCGCCGACTCTCGGAAGATGTCAGGCTCCTCGTCACGCAGCCACATCATCTTGGGAGCGGTGTGCGAGGCATCGGCCACGAGTCCGGTGGTCTGGAAAACCGCGTCCGCGCCAAGCGCGTTCACCAGGCGGCGGGCCTGGGTGACGGCACGCTTGTCGAGCCAGATGATCGCCGGCCGCAGCGACCTCAGTTTGCGGTCCACCGCCACCACGCCGTCGACCTGGCACGCCAGGCCGATGTGAGAGACCTCCGACGGCGCGATCCGCGCCGTCGCGAGCAGTGTGTGGACCACGGCACACATCCCGACGTGCCATTCGTCCGGGTCTTGCTCGGCCCAGCCACTGGCCGGGTGTGTCATGCGGCACGGATGCGCGGCAGTCGCGCGCGGAGTGCCGTCCGGATCGCACAGCACGCCTTTGACGCTCTGCGACCCCACGTCGATCCCGATGAAGTGCGAGCCGGGCACCGGGCTCAGTCCCATCGCCGCGCAGGCATATCCAGGTCATACATGACAAAGAAGCCCGCCGTCGACCACCAGCGTCTGCCCGGTGATGTAGGACGCGTCTGCGGAGGCCAGGAATGCCACCGCGGCGGCTATCTCTGCTGGCTCGCCTTGCCGGCGCATCGGCACGGTGCGATCGATCTGCGCCGTGATGTCATCGGCGGTCAGCTGGTCGTGCTCGAACTGCGGATCGTTGAAGCCTGTGTCGACCCAACCCGGGCATACGCAGTTCACCCGGATGCCCGCGGTGGCCAGGTCGATCGCCAGCGACCGCGTCAGGTTCACCACGGCCGCCTTGGACGCGGTATACGCGGCGAGCGCCGGCTCGCCGAACAGCCCGCTGATCGAGCCCGTAGTCACGATGGCACCGCCGTCGTGCCGCATGACCGGCAAGGCCGTCCGGATGACCAGGTACATCCCGGTGACATTGACCGCGAGGATGCGCGACCATTCGTCGAGGTCGGTTTCCAGCACGGTTCCGGCCCGCAGTCGCCCGGCGTTCGCGTGCAGCACATCGATCGTTCCCAGGTCTGCGGCGATGCGCTGAACGACGTCCGCCACTGCGACCGGATCAGTCACGTCGCAGTGGTAGTAGCGGCTCTCTCGGCCAGAACTGCTGTTGCTGCACTCGAGGGCAACCTGTGCCCCCTCGTCGTCGCGCACGTCGACGACGGCGACATGCGCGCCCTCGGAGGCGAATCGCAACGCCGTCGCACGGCCGATGCCGTGCGCGCTGCCGGTGACCGCCACCACCTTGTCCTGGAACCTCAACACTGTCCTCCTCGGGGCGGCAGAGTCAGCGGAACATTGTTTGACTTCCAGTCGTCTGACCACCATACTCCGAAAAAGCCGTAAGACGCACCGTAGGACGCACCGGAAGGCGTCGTCGCGTGAGCAGCTCTGAATTCCTGGACGCGCTGTCCGACGTGAAGAGCGGCCGTGTCTCGCTTCCCCAGTCCTGCGCTGACGCGATAGCCGCGGAAATCATCGCCGGTGCCTACGCGCCCGGAGCCCAGCTGCCCGCCGAGGCGCAGATGGCCAGCAACCTCGGCGTGTCGCGCGCCACCCTCCGCGACGCGCTCCGCCAGCTGCAGGACCGTGGGCTGATCATCCGGCGCCATGGCCGCGGCACGTTCGTCGCCAAGCGTCCGATCCGCAAGGACCTGAACCGCAACTTCGGCATCACGGCCATGATCCGCGATGGCGGATACCGGCCGGGAACCAGCAGCCTCGAGCTGCGCATGGAGGCAGCAGACCGGCAGCTTGCGCTAAGCCTCGGGTTGACCGCCGGTGACCCGGTGACGGTCCTGGATCGGACTCGGCTCGCCGACGACCGGCCGGTCGTGTGGTCAAGGGACGCCGTCCCGCGCCGGTTCCTTGACATCGCCGACGCCGAAGCGATGTCGGACGACGACGCCTCGCTGTACGGGCTGCTCTACAAGCTGCATCAGGTAACGGTGTACCGCGGGGTCGCCGAGCTCAGCCCCAAATCGGCCACCGCATCCCTGGCAGACCGGCTGCAAGTCAGGCGCGGTGCACCCCTTCTGTACATCAAGCAGGTGGACTACGACGGCAGCGGGACGCCCGTCGTCTGCTCAGTCGAGTACCACGTATCCGACTGGATCTCATTCACGCTTGAACGGGTCGGGCCTGGTGCTGCGGTGGACCTATGACCCACGCCCGCTGACCCACGCATAGTCCTGAAGCAGATACAGAGAGGAAGTGGTTCCCTTGGCCACAAGCACTGCGACCGAGCAGCACGTTGGCCTGAAGGCGAACGCCGTCAGCTTGTGGGGTGACTTCGTCGTCTCGATCGCGAACGTCGCGCCGTCGAGCAGCGTCGCCTACACGTTAGCCTTGCTCGTCGCTTTCGCCGGCCACGTCGCGCCACTCGCCGTGCTCGTGACCGGCGTCGCAATGTTTTTCTGCGCCACGGGATATGCCAGTCTTAACCGGTGGCGGGCACATGCCGGCGCACCGTACGTCTGGGTGAGCGAGGCGGTCTCGCCGAAGGTCGGCGCCGGCACGGGATTCCTCAACGTGTTTGTCTCGACGTTCGCCAACGTCGGCAACATCACCCTGGCCGGCGCGTACCTGCTCGTCGTGCTGTTCCCGACACGCACGTTCTCTAGCTTCGTCACCTGGCTGGTAGCGGCGGCGGTCATGGGAATCCTGGTTTACCTCTCGATCCGAGGCATTCGGCCGGCGGTCTGGCTGCAGACCGGCCTGATCGTCATCGAGTACTCCGCGATGATCTCGTTCGTCGTCCTCGCCCTGATCCATGAATCGTCAGGGGGCGGTGGCGCGACGCTTCCCTCGGTGTCGGACTTCACGATCTCCCATGCCGTTGCGGGCGTCGGCGGCTTCAAGGGCCTGGCTGAGGCGGCGGTGCCGTGTGGCTTCCTGTATCTCGGCTGGGAAGCTACCGCGGTACTCGGGGAGGAGTCGACGCGCCGGAACATCAACCCTGGCCGCGCAATGCTCCTCGGGACCGGGTTCCTCACCCTCTGGTACACGTTCCTCATCGTGGTCTTCCAAGGCGTGTCCAGCGAGGCCAAGGTGCTGGCGAACGGCGCGAACGTGCTCGCGTATGCGGGCACACTGCTTGTTCCCGGGTTCCTGGGGCGGGCGCTTCCGCTCGCCGTGCTCATCGCCGTCATCGGCACCTGCCAGATCCAAATGATCGAGCCGAGCAGGATTCTGTTTGCGATGGCCAGGGACCGGATCATCCCGCGCGTGTTCGGCCTCATCAGCAAGGCGCACCAGACGCCATGGGCCGGGCTGCTGATACTCGCCGCGATACCGCCGATCCTGCTCATCCCCTATCTGGCGAGTACCTCGGCGAGCCACGCCATTGGCTACATCATCAGCGCTGACGGCATGTTCGGGCTGTTCATGTATTTCGTGATCGCCGTCAGCAGCGTCTGGTTCTACCGCGCGTACGTACGCAGGAGTGTCGTCACTTTCCTCGTCATGGGCGTCCTGCCGCTACTCGGCGGCCTCTTCATGGGCGCGATCTTCTTCTACGGGCTGACGACGCAGACGGGAGTCGTGGCGTGGGTGTCAGTCATCGGCGTCGCGCTGGCCTTCGCGATCGGCGCGTTCGTCGTGTGGCGGGCGGCACCCACAGCACCGTTCTTTACCGAGATCCAGGAGCGTCGGCGGGTTGACCGGATGGGCGGGTCGGAGGCCGAGGCCGCCGAGGCCGAAATTGCGGAGGCGGAGGAGGTGTAGGCAGGCCAGGAGGTCGCGGTGACTCGCGGTGCGACGCCGCGCTGAGGTCCGGGTGTGGCCTGGTGGCCGTGCTGGCGGCCAGCAGGCGGGTAACGGGCAGCCGGCGAGCGGTGACCGGACGCGGGCCACGACGCGGCTGGGCCCGGCCGAGCGCGCGGCGGCGCTGGAGGCGCTGGCCGGCACGGAGGTGCAGGTGCTGGTGGTGGGCGGCGGGGTGGTGGGTGCCGGAGTCGCTCTCGACGCGGCGACCAGGGGGCTGACGGTGGGGCTGGTGGAGGCGAGGGATTTCGGCTCCGGCACCTCCTCGCGGTCGAGCAAGCTGATTCATGGGGGGCTGCGGTATCTGGAGCAGCTGAATGTGGGGCTGGTGCGGGAGGCGCTGGGGGAGCGGTCGCTGCTCCTGCAGCGGCTGGCGCCGCATCTGGTGCATCCGGTGTCGTTCCTGTTCCCGTTCACCCACCACGGGTGGGAGCGGGCCTACGTCGAGGCCGGCCTGACCGCCTACGACACGCTCGGCTTCTCACTGGGCCAGACCCGCGGCCTGCCCGGGCACCGGCAGCTCACCCGCCGCGGCGCGCTCCGGCTCGCGCCGGCGCTGAGGCGCTCAGCGCTGACCGGCGGGCTGGTGTACTGGGACGCCCAGGTCGATGACGCCCGGTACGTGACGACGCTGGTGCGGACG
>DATHPF010000158.1:0-5765 GCA_035484155.1 Streptosporangiaceae bacterium | reverse complement strand
GCTGGGCGAGGTGACCTGCGTGCTCCTGGTGGAGCACGACCTGGGCCTGGTCGCTCAGATCACCGAGCGCATTTTCGTGCTCGATTACGGCCGCCTGGTGTTCGACGGGAGCCCGGCGGAATTCAACGACTCGGCCGTGGTCAATTCGCTTTTGATCGGCCAGTAGCGCAATTGGAGGCTCGCATGTCAAGAATGATGACGAAAAGACGGGTGCTGGCGCCGCTCGCGATTATCGCCGCGGCCGCCATGGCCATGGCCGGCTGCGGCAGCTCATCGGGGACGGGTGCCTCGGCGAATTCCCCGATCGTGGCCTGCGGCGACCTGGCCCTCTCCGGCCCGTACGCGCAGATCGGGCAGACCGACAACTGGGGGGCGGCGGCGTTCTTCAAGCACGTGGACGCCACCGGCGGGATCCTGGGTCACAAGGTCACCTATATCACGGTGAACAACGGCTCCTCGGCGTCGCAGTCGGAGCTGATCGCCCGCAAGTGCATCCTGACCGACCACGCGAGCTTCATCATCGGCCCGGAGTCCGGCGCCGACACCGAGTCCGCGCTGCCGCTCGCGATCTCGTACCACACCATCCTGATCAGCCTGTCCTCGGGCTGGCAGACCAACGGGTACCCGGCCAGCGAGCTCAACTCCTGGGGCTTCCCCGGCTTCTACGACGTGTTTTACAACGACCAGCTGGCCTCGGTGCAGCAGCTCATCGTGCCGCGGCACTACACGCGGGTAGCGCTGCTGGAGGACAACTGCGGGTCGGTGTGCCTGGACAACAAGGCCTCGGTGCAGTCGCTGGCGCAGAAGTACGGCTTCCAGCTCGTGTCCACCCAGATCGACCAGGTCGGGGCGACGGACGTCACGCCGCAGGTCCTGGCCATGCTCGCGGCCAAGCCGCAGATCATCCTGTTCGGCCTGGTGCCGGGCACGGACTCGATCACCGCGATCCGCGCCATCCGGGCCCAGGACCCGACGATCCCGATCAGCGAGTGCTCGGCGTGCGAGCTGCCGAGCTTCATCTCCGCCGCCGGCGGGGCGTCGGTGATGAAGAACATCTACGTGCTCGGCTCGATGGAGGACTGGCTGACCGCGGCCCAGCAGGGCAGCGGGTCGCAGGAGCAGGCGACCGCCGCCGGCCTGAAGGCGTACTTCGCCGGAATGCGGGCGGCCGGATACAGCAGCGACAACCAGCTCGACAACAGCCAGGAGGGCTGGGACGCCGGGCTGGAGGTGCAGTGGGCGATCAAGTCCGCGGGCACCACGGACGAGACCGCGGTCATGCACAAGCTCCAGCATCTCGACATCAACACGCTGGGCATCGTGTGGGCGCGGACGCCGTCCAACTACGAGAACATCTCCCAGGTGGAGGCGGCCATGGAGACCATCAACCCGGACGGCTCGGCAACGCTCTACAAGGGCTAGGCCGGCTCGCCCGGGCCGCGGCCGGGCGGGACGGCACGCCGTTGTGCCGTCCCGCCCGCCGGGCGGTCAGGCGAGGCTCGCGGGGTCGGTGTCGAGTTGGAAGTTGGAGGCGGTTGCGCGCAGCGATCTGCCCGCCGGACGACAACGGCGAAGGCGCGCCACGTCCAGCACTGAATGTGACCGATTCATCGCGTGTTACGCCGTGGGTCCGGCGGGACCGGCCGTGCGCGGATTGATCTCAGGTGGGGATCCAGGGCCCGGCCTCGTGCGCGCGCCAGCGCAGTATCTGGCCGCGGCTGACCGGTCCGCGTGGCACCCACGGGACGGGCAGCTCGCCGGCGGCTGCCAGGTCACGCTGCACGGGCCTGTTGACGGTCAGCGTGTCGGCGGCCAGCTCGCACCGGGTGGCGTCCGGGTCGAGACCGAACAGTTCGGCCGCGTTCAGGCCGAGTACCTGTGTCTTCACCGCATCGGTCAGCTCGGGGTAGCCGTAGCGGTCCTGGTACTCAGCCGAGATACTGAACGCGCGGAATGCCATGATCTGGGTCTGCGGCGGGCCGAACCAGACGCTGTCGGTCCCCCACAGCAGACGGCGGGTTCCCAGCCGCTTGAGCAGCTTGCCGATGGCATGCGCGGCCTGGTCGGGCTTGGCCAGCAGGTCCCGCCACAACGCCGCGACGTCGGCCCACACGTTGCCGTTCGGCGGCACCTGGTAGTCATCGAGGGCTCTGATCAGCGAGTCCACGCCGACGGAGTCCAGCGGATTGTAGGGTCCCTCGACATGGTTCGGGGTGAAGCCCGCGTGGTACACGACGAACTGCATGTCCGGGAACTGGCGGGAGACGGCGACCATGTCCCGCGGCTGGTTCCAGCTGTCGTCGGTAAACAGATAGGGCAGCGGTAGTCCCTTGTGCCCGCAGAGGATCTTGACGCCCAGATCGTTCGCGTGCTGCACGATGGGCAGGCCGATGGCAGGGTCGTCCAGGTTGAAGCCGCGGCCGCCCGGCCCCCAGGCCGTATACACCTTGAAGGTGGCGACCTTGCCGGTCTCGGTGTTGCGCGTCATCTCCTCCAGCGAGGCGCCCAGCGGCCCGAAGTTAGGCGCCAGCACGTTCTGCAGCAGCAGCCGTGACGACCCGCCGCGGGTCAGCGCGTTCGCCATCTGCAGGGTGCCCTCCGCGTCGGAGAACGGGATCACGTCGGTGGATGCGCCGGTGCTGGGCAGGTCTGACAGCAAGGCCATCGTCGTATCGCTGGCCAGGAACATGTCGTGGAGGTACGCGCTGCGGTCCAGGCAGGTCAGCCGGTTCGACGCGGTGCAATCCGCCGGCACCAGGCCCATGACCAGCTTGAGGGTCTCTGGCGCGGTCGTCCGCCACGGCAGGCTCGGCATGATGTGATGCGTGTGCACATCGAAGATGAACTCACCGCGGCTGCCGAGTGCATGCTCGCAGCCCTGCAGATCCTCGGGCGGCGGCGTACTGTAACTGCCGCCGGAGCGGTTGCTCTCCCCAGAGCAGGCAGCCAGGTTCAGCGTCCCGAGAAGCGCGGCCATGCCGCCGGCGGTCTGCAGGAATCGCCTGCGGTCGATGCCTAGCCGGTCGGCTGCCGCGGCAGCCCGCTGCAGCACCGCCTCGGCCAGCCGAACGTCACTACGACTGGCTGCTGCGGGCAGGAACTCCCCGTTCGAGACTGGCCCGAGGACTAACGGGAGCTGTACACGGTCATCGTCACGAGACATCCACGTCACCGCCACCGTCAATCATCTGCCTTAATTTCCCGCGGCGGTACCGGGCTTTGTCGCTGACGCGCGACGACGGCACTGGCGGCCGAGACGGAAGCTAGCCGATTTTCAGCGGCACGGTCATAAACGGATCGATGTTATAGGCCAGGCTGACCCGGTGATATCCATCGGCGATGTCGGCGCCGTCGGCCTGGTCGCATACGAGGATCGGTGACAGCTTCTCCCCGGTCAGCAGCTTGACCAGGTCGCGCTTGACGCCTGGATCGCTCAGCGGAAGTGGTGTCAGCCCGGTGGCCCGCAGGATGTCGTTGGCCCGCCGCTGCGTCAGCTTCGCTTTCCTCATGCGCTGCACGCAGTCGTCGGCGCGCTTGTCGTCTAGCTTCAGGGACAGATAGTTGTGCGCGGCCTCGAAGTCATGCTCGGCCACGTCGGCGAGCCATTTCATCGGTGAGTTGGTCATCGGCGACTTGGTCATCGGTCCTCCCTCGGTTCGCGGGACAGCGCGTGCGTGACATACGCGGCCATGCCGACTGGCAGGTCGGCCGGGTGCCGGTCCGCGGCGGCCGCACTGGCCGTGGCGAGTACCGCGGCGCTCGCGAGCGCGGCGCGGCGCAGATCCGCCGCGTCCAGGGCGGCAACGGTCGCCTCGATGCCCGGCGGCAGGATCGCCGGGTCCGCATCGAGCACCTGGGACAGGCCGTGCCATGGGTACATCGCGCCGACTGCGGCGGCCCAGAGAGCCCAGATGTAGTGGCGGGCCTGATGCAGGCGGTTATGCGCCTCCCAGAGGGATTCGCGGCGCAGGTACTTGTCGAGGTCGATCAGCGCGCACCATCCGAGGAATGCCCACTCCCTGATCTGGTCGCCAGTGACCGCGTACGCGGCGGCCGCGTCGCCGGTCAGCTGACTGTCGCCCGCGGCCGAGTCGTACACCGGGATGAAGTCCGGCGCGCCTCCGTTGCTGCGGCGCCGACGGATGTCTTCCTGGGCCACCACCGCGAGGTCGAGCTGGGTGCCGTCGGCGAACTGCGCGAAAATCCGCTGTCGCCAGCGCTCGCCAGCCGGCGGCGGGGGCCGCAGCACGTCAACCACCTCGCCCAGATCGGGCAGTGCGGCCACGACCATCGCCGCCATCCTCGCGACCGGCTCGGCACCGGCGTCGCTCCGCTCGGCGGACACGCCCAGGGCGGCGTCGATATCGGACAGCGCGTCACCCGCGCCGCGTCCCAGCGAGCAGCCGATCAGCAGGGATGTCGCCTGCGGCCAGGCCTCGCACCGATCGACCAGGCCGGCGATGACGCGCCGCTGAGCGCCGAGCTCGTCCGGCATGGCCGCAAGCCAGGCCCGGCCGGTGACTGCTGAGCCTCCTGGTGCGGTATCAGCTGCCATCTGCCGACGATAACCGACCGGATGGCGCCTTCCAGCTTTGGCCACCGACCGCGGCATTCACCCCGGTTTGCGCCACGTCCCGCGCACCCCGCCAGCGCCCTTGTGCCGTTAGACCGTCTGTAGTCTCATTGTTACTACTGCGAGCAGTAGCAAGGAGATGGTTCTTCATGACGGTGACCCTTGACCACAACGTCGAGGCCTTCATCGGTGCCCCCCGTCAGATGTTCATCAACGGTCAGTGGGTGAACGCAGCGTCGGGCAAGACGTTCGAGACTCCCAATCCCGCCACCGGCGAAACCCTGGCTCACATCGCTGAGGGCGACGTCGAGGACATCAACCAGGCAGTACGAGCCGCGCGGGCGGCGTTCGACACTGGCCCGTGGAGCCGGATGAGCCCGTCCGAGCGCGGCCGGATTATCTGGAAGATCGGCGACCTGATCCTGGAGCACGTCGACGAGCTCGCCCAGCTGGAGTCGCTGGACAACGGCAAGCCCTTCCTCGTAGCGCAGGCGGCGGATGTGCCGCTCGCTGCCGACCTGTTCCACTACATGGCCGGCTGGGCTACGAAGATCGAAGGCAACACGATCAACATCTCCGTCCCGTACATGCCGGGCGCGAACTTCCACTCCTACACGCTGCGCGAGCCCATCGGAGTCGTCGGCCAGATCATCCCGTGGAACTTCCCGCTGCTGATGGCGGCGTGGAAGCTCGGGCCGGCCCTCACCACCGGCTGCACGGTCGTGCTGAAGCCCGCCGAGCAGACGCCACTCACCGCCCTGCGGCTGGCTGAGCTCATCGCCGAGGCCGGCGTACCGGACGGCGTCGTCAACGTCGTGCCCGGCTACGGTGAGACTGCCGGCGCCGCGCTCGCTGCCCACCCGGACGTCGACAAGGTCGCGTTCACCGGTTCCACTGAGGTCGGCAAGCTCATCGTCCAGGCGGCGGCGGGAAACCTGAAGAAGCTCACGCTGGAACTCGGCGGCAAGAGCCCGAATATCGTCTTCGATGACGCTGACGACGGCGCCGTCGAGGGCGCGGCCAACGCGATCTTCTTCAACCACGGCCAGTGCTGCGTGGCCGGCTCCCGGCTGTACGTGCAGGAGGGCAAGTACGACGAGGTCATCGACGGCGTCGCCGAGATCGCCAAGTCGATCAAGCTCGGCTCGGGGCTCGACCCGACTACGCAGATGGGCCCGCTGGTGTCGAGCGA
>DATHPF010000157.1:0-9426 GCA_035484155.1 Streptosporangiaceae bacterium | reverse complement strand
ACCGCCATGCCGCCATGCCGCCGACTCATGCGAGCGCCGCGTCCCGCGTCGCGGATGTCAGCCCGACACGGGCCGAGCTCGCCTCGGGCCGTGTCGCATGCTCGGCGCGGCTGCCCTCGTGACATTGACGACGCCATCTATATGGATCTTCGATGCCTACAGGGTCCAGACATGGCAGACGCAGGGCCCGCGAAGTGGCAGAGCCGGATGGCGGCCGGCCGGGCGTGCCCGGACCGAGGAGCCGTCGCCTGCTGCCGCATGAGCGCCGACTTGCCAACTGGCAGGTGCGCCGCTGGCAGGCGCGGCACAGGTACGACACCTCCAAGACCGAGAATGATAACGATCCGGAGTACGTCAGACTGTTTGCTGCCTACTGCGCGGAGATGACCTGGCGAACAACGAGGGGCCGCGTCCACCACACCACCGGCGACCCCTACTCGCGGCCTCGACTGGACTGGTGCGCACGGCGCACGGCGTCTGTTCCTTGCCGCCTGTACGGTGGCGGCATGCAACGACTCGCAGGGCAGGTCGCGGTCGTGACGGGGGCGACCAGAGGGGCCGGCTTAGGGATTGCTCGCGTGCTTGGCGAGGAGGGCGCGACCGTCTACGTGACTGGCCGCAGCATCCGGGGCGCGCCGACGGTGGCGGAGTATCCGGGCACCGTTGAGGACGCGGCTGATGACGTCGATGCGCGCGGCGGGCACGGGATACCAGTGCGCTGCGACCACACCGACGAAGAGTCGGTGCAGAGCCTCTTCAGCCGGGTCGCCGCCGAGCAGGGGCGCCTTGATGTGCTCGTGTGCAACGCGTGGGCCGGCTACATGCCATATCCGGAGCACAACGACTGGTTCGGGCACCCGTTCTGGGAGCAGTCGATGGAGCGCTGGGACGGCATGTTCAGCGGCGGCCTGCGCGCGCACCTGCTCACAGCCCGGTACGGACTGCCACTGATGCTGCCGGCGCGCCGCGGCCTGGTGATCTTCACGACGTTCACGATGGGACGCAAGTACCTGGGCAACGTGTTTTACGACGTCGCCAAGAACGGAGCCTGCCGGGCCGCCGAGGTCCTGGCCGGAGAGCTTGAAGATCACGACGTAACGGTGCTGGCGCTCACCCCCGGCTGGATGCTCGTCGAGCGGATGACCGAGCTGACTCCCGGCCAGCGTGCCCAGACCGAGTCGCCGGAGTACATCGGCCGGGCCGTCGCGGCGCTGGCCAGCGATCCCGGCGTCATGCGTCGGAGCGGGCAGGCGCTGGCCGTCGGGAATCTCGCCCGCGAGTACGGGTTCACCGATGTCGATGGCCGCCAGCCGACGGCCTACCCCATCGTCGGCTAACCCGGTTCAGATCTCCAGCTGCTGGAGCTCCGGGCGCTTGGGCGCCATGCCGTCTCCGCTGGAGACGCCGCGCAGCCGCCGGTGCAGCCACGGCGCCGCGTAGGTCCTCGCCCACTGCACGTCCTGGCGCCGGGCGCTGAGCCAGCGGGGTGGCGCAACCGGGTCGGGGGCCAGCGGCTCGCGCCAGTCTTCGGCGACCGGGAGGCCGGCCACCTCGCAGGCCCGCAGCGCGACCCGGCGGTGGCCGTCCGGCGCCAGGTGCAGCCTGTCCTCGCACCACTCGCGGGGATCGGCGAGCACGCGCATTGACCACAGGTCGACGTGCAGGCAGTCGTGCTTCCTGGCGACCTCGCGCAACTGCGCGTTGAACGCCGCGGCCTTGCCGCGGATGAGCCGGATCAGCGGGAAGCCGCCAGGATCGAATCCGGTGAACAGCATCACCTGGCTGCCGGCCGCGCGCAGGTCCGCGACCGCCCGCTCGAAGGTCGCGGCGAGAGCATCGGGGTCGACCCTAGGCCGGAGCAGGTCGTTGCCGCCGGCCGCGACGCTGACCAGGTCGGGCGCGAGCGTCACGGCGACCGGCACCTGCTCGTCGACGACCTGGCTGAGTACCTTGCCGCGGATCGCGAGGTTCGCATACCTTAGGCCAGGCGCGCAGACCGCCAGGCGAGTGGCGAACCTGTCCGACCAGCCGCGGTAGGTTCCGTCCGGATACGGGTCACCGACTCCCTCGGTGAAGCTGTCGCCGAGCGCAACGAACGATCCGACTGACAGCATCGGTCCGACTGACGCCACCGTGACCCGCGCCTCCTGATCGCACCCACTCTGGGGCCGCGTCGCTCACGTCCGGGCCCACACGCACCGCAGACCCGCAGGTCACAGTAACAGGGAGCCAGGATATGCCGGACGTGCGAGTGCGGCCGGCGGACACCGCGGATCTCGCGGCCATCGCCGGCGTGACCGCCGCCACCGGTCAGCATGACCTGTGGGGCGGCCAGAACCCTGCCTATATCCGCCACCTCATGGATGTCGGAAGGGTCGTTGTCGCCGAGGTTGACGCCGCGGTTGCCGGGTTCGGCGCGGTCCAGCAGATCGGCGCCGGGCCGGATGCCGTCAGCATGCTGTGCGACCTGTTCGTCGATCCCGGCGCGCACGGTCGCGGCTGCGGCCGGGCCATGCTCGCCGACCTCTGGCCGACGACTGGGCGCCGGATGACATTCAGCAGCCTGCACGCGAATGCCATCCCGCTGTACACGAGCTTCGGCCTGGACGCCTGGTGGCCGCTGCTGTACCTGCACGGTAATCCGAGCCTGCTGCCGGTCGAGAGCGCATGGGCAGTACAGGACGCGACCATGGATCAGGTAGCCGGCTACGAACTCGACTGGACCGGCATCGACCGTACGGCCGAGCACCGGGCCTGGGCGGCGCGGCCAGCGGGCGAGTCCGTCCTGGTCAGCCGGGACGACGAGGTCGTCGCGGCCGGGACGGTCATCACCCGCGGTCCGGATCGCGGCATCGTTCACCTGACCCTGGCCCCAGGCGCCGATGATGGCGTCGCAGCCAGCGTGGTACTGCATACGCTCGCGCTACCAACGGAACGGCCGGCGGAGCACGCCCAGGTCTGCCTGCCAGCGCCGCACCCCGCGGTCCGGGCCCTGCTCGCCGCTGGCTGGCGGTTCGACGAGTTCGACGTGTTCATGGGGTCCGAGCCGGGCCTGCTGGATCCGCGCCGGGCGGTACCCTCCCCCGGCCAGGCGTGACTGGCCACCTGTGACCGGCCACCTGTGAATGGCCAGCTGTGACTGGGCCACCGGCGTCTGGCCGGCCTGACGTAGCTGCTGCCGCAGAGCCGGAGCTAATGACGCACGGCTACACCCATCTCACTTCGCGAACGGGCGATGTGGTCACGAAGGAATACCGCGGGCCCGATGCTGCGACGGGCTGCGCGCGAGAGGTGGCCGCTCTGCACGCGGTCGCCGGCGTGCTCCCTGTCCCCCGTGTCATCGCCACTGGTCCGGCTTGGCTGCAGACGACGCTGGCCGATGGCGTGCACGGACAGGATCTGATCGCCGCCGGGCTGGCTGGCTCAGTGCTGGCCGCCTGCGGCCGGATGCTGCGCAAGATCCACCAGCTTCCGGTCCCCGCGGCCCTGTCAGCGCCCGCGTTGGCGCCGGGCGCAGTCCTGGTCCACGGTGACTACGGACCGAACAACGTGCTGCTCGATCCAGACGCGCACGACGTCACTGCAGTGCTCGACTGGGAGTGGGCGCACGCCGGAGACCCCATCGACGACCTGGCCTGGTGCGAGTTCATTATCCGGCTGCATCATCCGGCCGACATCTGGGCGCTAGCGGGCTTCTATGAGTCTTATGGATCACGGCCAGCCTGGCCGGAGCTGCATGCCGCGATCATCGACCGCTGCCACTCGATGCTTGATTTCTGCCGACGCTGGCAGCCGGATGGCGCCGGCGTGGCGAGCTGGACACAGCGGCTGGCGACGGTTCGCACCTGGACGCACTAGGCGTCGACACAGGCAAGGGCAGCCGGCGCGACATCCTCGGCGGTCAGGCTGGCGCCGATAGCAGTTGCAGCAGCTGCTGGCGATCGGGACCAGGCGCCGCCGGCGCTGGTTCGTGCTTCCATCGCTCGACCTTGTCCCGTACAGCGGGCCGCGCGAGCACCTGCTGCGTCGTCGCCAGGCAGACGATCACCTCGGTGAAGGCCCGGAATAGCTCCGCGTCGTACTGGGCGCCCTTGATCAGGCCGGTCATCGGCGAGGTCGGCGGCAACCACGGACGGTCCTCACGCAGCGCCGTCATCTCTGCTACCCGGGCCCGATCGCCCCGGACCTGGCTCCAGTAGAACGGCGCCACCGTGCGCTCAGTGCCGTCATCGAAGGCGAGGGCGAACGCTGCTGGGTCATCGAGGTGATCGCGCACTGCCCGGCGCAGCAGCTGGGCGTGCACGAGCCCGACGCTGAGACCACGGCCCGCCGACGGATTGGTACAGGCCCACGCGTCACCTACGGCGGCGAACCCCGTGACCACGGGCGAGCCGTCGGCGACGAACCGGCGATAACGGTCCAGGCCGCCCGCCATCGGGATGACGCCGGTGATCGGCTCGCCGTCGAGCCAGTGCGCCTGTACCGGGCACGCCCGCACCACCCGGGTGTAGCAGTCGGGATCACGCAGCTGCTTGAGCGGCGCGTCGCCGCTTGCGGCGAAAATGGTCACCGACCAGGTGTCGTTGTCTCCCATCAAGGTCAGCAACGTGATCGTGCCGATCGGCGCGAGCCACGGACCGTTGCTGGCCGGCCGAGCTGGCCCAGTGAAGTACCTGGTGTAGTACGCGAATCCGCTGTCCTCGGCCTCCTCGTACGGCGGCGTGGCACCCAGTCTGGCCAGCAGCTCGGGTGCACGAGAACGCCGCCCGGTCGCGTCGACCACCAAGTCCGCCCGCAGTTCATCGCCGGCCGACGTGCGTACGCCCGCCGTATGGGGCACGCCGGGCAGCACCGAACGGCCGGCGATGAACTCGGTCACCTGCACGCCGCGCCGAACCTCCACGCCGGGCTGCTCCTGCGCCGCCGCGGCGATAACAGCCTCGGCGACCGGACGTCTGCCGGTCACGAACCTCAGTGCCTCGTCGTCGGCGCGCGGATCCCGGTCGGTAATGCCGGGCGGCAACGGCACGAGCGGATCGGCCCACACCAGGCCGGCCGCCAGCAGCCGCTCAGTCATCCCTGGCAGTTCTTGATCGCACACGTGCCGGAACCGGGCGAACAGGTTGTGCGGCTGCCGGAACTGCGCGACCCCCTTGCGATCCCAGGCTTCCCACGCCTGCGCGGGCGCGGCCGGCGGCACTTGCGGGTCGGCTTCCAGCACCGTGACGTCGTGGCCGTCCTGGCCGAACATCATCGCCGCCGACAGGCCGATCACGCCGCCGCCGCAGATGATGATCGACGCCATGGACCCCGTTCCCGTCCTTGTTGTGACCTGGGTCACACTTGCGCCCACGATACGCCGCGGCAGGGCGGATGGCAGGCTGGTGCCCTTGAGTGAGGCAGAGCGGGGGTGGAGCTGGCATGCCGCACGATGCGGACGCAATTGTCGTCGGGGCCGGCCTGGCCGGGCTGGTGGCCACCGCGGAGCTCGCCGCGGCCGGACGCCGGGTCATCGTGGTCGAGCAGGAGCCGGCCGGCAGCCTCGGCGGCCAGGCGTTCTGGTCCTTCGGCGGCTTGTTCCTGGTCAATTCGCCCGAGCAGCGGCGGATGGGAGTGCACGACAGCCACGATCTCGCCCTCCAGGACTGGCTGGGCAGCGCCGGGTTCGACCGGCCGGAAGACGAGTGGCCCCGGCGGTGGGCTGAGGCGTACGTCAACTTCGCGGCCGGCGAGAAGCGGGCCTGGCTGCACGCCAAGGGCGTCCGGTTCTTTCCGGTCGTGGGCTGGGCTGAGCGTGGCGGCTACAGCGCGACTGGGCACGGGAACTCAGTCCCGCGCTTCCACATCACCTGGGGAACAGGCCCCGGTGTGCTAGCCCCCTTCGTGCGCGAGGTGCGGGCCGCGGTCGAGGCCGGTCGGGTCCGGCTGCTCTTCCGGCACCGGGTCGATGAGCTGATGGTCAGCGGCGGCACCGTCGACGGCGTGCGCGGCAGCATCCTTGCAGCGGACGCGATCGACCGCGGGCAGCCGAGCTCGCGGGAGGTGACCGGTGACTTCGAATTGCACGCCCAGGCGGTACTCGTCACCTCCGGCGGGATCGGCGGCAACCACGATCTGGTCCGCGCGCACTGGCCAGCCCGGATGGGCACCCCGCCCGAGCAGCTGCTGTCCGGTGTGCCCGCGCACGTCGACGGGCGGATGCTGGGCATCAGCGAGGCGGCCGGCGCTGCCGTCATCAACCCCGACCGGATGTGGCATTACACCGAGGGCATCACCAACTGGAACCCGATCTGGCCGCTGCACGGAATCCGCATCCTGCCCGGCCCGTCGTCGCTGTGGCTGGACGCCCGCGGTCGGCTGCTGCCCGGTCCGCTCTATCCGGGCTTCGACACGCTCGGCACGCTCGAGCACATCATGACGACCGGATATGAGTACACCTGGTTCGTGCTCACGAGCAAGATCATCGAGCGTGAATTCGCGCTGTCCGGGTCCGAGCAGAACCCCGACCTGACCGGCAAGAGCATCATCAAGCTGCTTGAGCGCGTGAAGCCCGGACCGCCCGAGCCCGTCGCGGCGTTCATGCGCCGTGGTGCCGACTTCGTCGTCGAGGCGAGCCTGCCCGCGCTCGTCGCCGGCATGAACAAGGTGGCTGGCGCGGACCTCATCGATGTGGCCGGGCTAACTGCGCTGATCGAGGCACGCGACCGTGAAGTCGCCAACCCGTTCACCAAGGACATGCAGCTCACCGCCATCCACGGTGCGCGCCGTTACCGCGGCGACAAGCTGATCCGGGTAGCTAAGCCGCATCGGTTCCTCGATCCGGCAGCCGGACCGCTGGTCGCGGTCCGGCTGCACATCATGACCCGCAAGAGTCTCGGCGGCCTGCACACTGACCTCGGGGCGCGGGTACTCGATGCGACAGGGCAGCCGATCCCGGGTCTGTATGCGGCCGGCGAGGTGGCCGGCTTCGGCGGCGGCGGGATGCACGGCTACCGCGCGCTGGAGGGGACGTTCCTCGGCGGCTGCCTGTTCTCCGGCCGGACCGCCGGCCGCAGTGCAGCGACCGCGATCTAGGCCGGACAGCGTCACCGGATAGCGTCACCTGCGTGCGGACGTCAGACGGCCCGTCCCGATAGCGTGGCGGGATGGCATCATCCAGCAGGCTTGAGGCATTCCTCGCTGAGCCCCGTAACGTCGTGGTCGCGGGGATCCGCCGCGACGGGCGCCCGCACCTAAGCCCGAACTGGTTCCACTGGGACGGTCAGAGCTTCTACGTCTCGACCACGCAGGACCGCGTGAAGTACGCGATCTTCCGCCGGGATCCGCGGGCGCAGCTCCTGATCGACGATCCGGCCGGATTCCGGGCCGTACTAGTCCCGGCCACCGTTGAGATCCGCGAAGATCTGGTCGCAGAGCTGCCCCATTTCCGCGCTATCCGGGAGAAGTACGGGATGGCCGTGCCGGACGATGAGGAGCATCTGCGTGCCCTCTCGGCGGAGGGCCGGGTCCTGCTGGCCATCACACCGGACCTGCCGCCCGCGAGCTGGACGACCTGGGGCTTGGACTGACTGGCGCAAGCGATCACGCGTCCGGTTCGGGTGAGATCAAGGTGAGTACAGCGCTCACGCGGCCGTCACGGATCGTGAGGACATCGAGCCCGCGAGCGATCGGCTTACCGGGCGGTCCGAAACGCCAGGCCAGCGCGGCGCTGTCGGCGACGGCGTACATTGGGCCGTCCTCATCGAAGACGTAGCCTGCCAGCAGGCCATCGAGGAGCTTCTGAGCCTGGTCGGTCAACGCCTGCCAGCCCACAAACTCTCCGTCTGGATCGATGAACGTCACGTCTTCCGTATAGGTTCTCCGGATGGCCGCCCACCGGCGTTGAGGGTCTCGCTCCGAAAAAACGTCGTGCAGGTTGCTGTGCAGCAGCTCTCTCGCCTCTGGCACTGGATTGATCCTCTCTCTACTGTGAAGCTGCAGCAGATCCACAGCATGCTTCCTGCCCGCTGCGTTGACGGGCTATCTCAGTCCGGCTGAGAGCCTGGCCGGAACCCGCGAGAACCCGTAGGCGACGAGTACACTCAGGTGATATGTCACGTAACGGCAGGAGCGGCACGGCGCCCGCTGGTGGCTGGCTCGAGGGGGACCAGCAGCGGGCGTGGCTGGCTTATATCCGGGTGCAGCTGCGCCTGACGTATGAGATGAACCGCCAGCTGCTTGCTGACAGCGGGATGTCGCTGGCTGATTACGACGTGCTGACGGCGCTGAGCGTCGCTGACGGGGGGCGGATGCAGGTCACCGTGCTAGCTGCCCAGATCGGCTGGGAGCGAAGCCGGGTCTCCCACCACGTGCGGCGGATGAGCGCGAGGGGCCTGGTGTCGTGTGGCCTGTCGCAGGCCGACAGGCGGGTGACCGAGGTGACCTTGACGAGCCGCGGGCGGCAGGCCCTGCAGGACGCGGCGCCCGGCCACGTTGACCTTGTGCGGCGCCTGTTTTTCGGCGGGCTGCCGGACGGCCTGGTGGGGCCGCTCGGCGAGGCGCTGGAAAGTGTGTACGCCAACATCATCAAGCAGGGCTCGTTGCCGCCGCCGGTCGACTGGCGCCCAGCGCAGGGCTGACGCAGCCCGGCCTGCCGTCTCGGTTCTGCGCCAGCAAAATACCGCAGCCCAGCCAGGCAGCGTCTCCGGATGCAGTCCCCGCCGCGATTACGTGACGTGTCACCCGATTGCAATTACGTGATGTGTCACGTACGTTGGCAATAAGAACGGGAGCAGGCTCCACCGGACTTGACCCAGCTGATAACCGACGTTCGGGAAGTGACGGGACATGCTGGTTTTCTCGGAAGTAATGCCAGGGTCCCGTAGCGGCCGGCTCAGCTGCCAGGAAGGAGAAATGCCATGCCTAACGCAGTTGTGATGACCGGATACGGACCGCCCGAGGTACTGAAGTGGGCCCAGGTTCCGCTGCCGGAACCAGGTGAGGGGCAGATCAGGATCAAAGTGAAGGCCGCCGGCATCAGCCCGACCGATCTCGCCCTGCGGTCCGGCTATCTCAAGGACGCCATCCCGATGCCCGCCAACGCCGTACTCGGCTTCGAGGCCGCAGGAATCGTCGACGCGGTCGGGCCTGGCGTAACCGGCACCGCCGTCGGCGACACCGTCGCGGCGCTGCTGTTCAGCATCGGCGGTTACGCCGAATACGCGATCGCGTCGATCTGGACCCGCAAGCCGGACACCGTCTCGTGGATCGATGCCGCCGCATTGCCGGCCTCGGCCGAGGCGGCCATCGGCGTCCTCCGGCAGCTGGACGTCAAGAGCGGCGAGACGCTGCTGCTCTTCGGCGGCGGCGGATCCGTCGGCATCATCGCCACTCAGCTCGCAGTCGCCCAGGGGATCAAGGTGATCAGCGCAGTCGGCCAGCACGACG